>JAHEGB010000005.1 GCA_024645175.1 Microbacteriaceae bacterium | reverse complement strand
AGCTTTTTGCAATCGGTGCGGTTCTCGCATCATCTGCACAGCTTCGCGGCATCCTCTCAGATCCTTCCACTGAGAAAGATGCGAAGGCCGGTGTTGTCAAAGCCGTATTCGGCAAGGCAGCTTCGAAGACTTCACTTGACTATTTGAACTCTCTGGTTTCGCTTCGATGGTCACGACCACGCGACCTAGCATCTGCTCTAGAAACCATCGCAGTGCACACCGTTGCATCGATAGCTTCTTCAAACAAGAAGATCGATGCACTTGAGGCTGCGCTTTTTGGCTTTCAGCAGGCAATCGACAACGACTCTGAATTGCAGTTTGCACTTGCAGACAAGAACGCAAGCGAAGCTGCAAAGACCAAGTTGGTCGACGCTCTAATCAAGGGCAAGGCAACTCCTGAGGCGGCTCTTTTGATTCGCCGTGCAGTTATCGGCAGCGGAGCACGACGTGCGTCAACCGTTCTCGAGGCCTTTGGCAAGCAGGTTTCTGCTTTCGCTGAGCGTCTCGTTGCAGTTGTCACCGTGGCTCAGCCAATGTCGTCAAAGCAAATCGACAGACTCGAAAAGAGCCTGGCGGCAACTTATGGCAAGAGCCTGAAGTTGAACATCGAGATCGATCCAGCAATTCTCGGTGGCGTTCGCGTTCAAATCGCTGGAGATGTTATCGACGGCACTTTGAGCAGTCGACTAAATGAGGCAAAACTTCAGCTCGCATAAGCGAGTTGGCAAAATCTTCGGTTGGTTCACCAACCAAGCAAAAACGGGTAACACCGAGAAGTAGAGGAACGAGATGGCAGATCTGAAAATCAGCCCGAACGAGATTCGCGACGCTCTAAAGGACTTCGTAAAGTCTTATGAGCCAGCCAAGGCTTCGCGCACCGAAGTAGGTCACGTGATTGACGCCGGTGACGGCATCGCGCACGTTGAAGGCCTGCCTAGCGCGATGGCTAACGAGTTGCTCAAGTTTGCCGATGGCACCTTGGGTCTAGCTCTTAACTTGGATGAGCGCGAAATCGGTACCGTTGTGCTCGGTAACTTCGAGGGCATCGTTGAGGGAATGGAAGTTCACCGCACCGGTGAAGTTCTTTCTGTTCCTGTCGGCGACAAGTTCCTCGGTCGCGTGGTTGACCCACTGGGTAACCCAATCGACGGACTAGGCGACATCAAGGCTGAAGGCCGCCGCGCACTCGAGCTTCAGGCTCCTGGCGTTATGGCCCGCAAGTCAGTTCACGAACCACTACAGACCGGCATCAAGGCAATCGACGCCATGATTCCTGTTGGCCGTGGCCAGCGTCAGTTGATCATTGGTGACCGTCAGACCGGAAAGACCGCTATTGCGATCGACACCATCATCAACCAGAAGGCGAACTGGGAGTCAGGCGACGTAAAGAAGCAGGTTCGCTGCATCTACGTTGCAATCGGTCAAAAGGGTTCGACCATCGCATCAGTAAAGGCTTCGCTAGAAGCTGCTGGCGCAATGGAATACACCACCATCGTTGCTTCACCTGCATCAGACCCAGCTGGTTTCAAGTACCTAGCTCCTTATACCGGTTCTGCAATTGGTCAGCACTGGATGTATGGCGGCAAGCACGTTCTCATCATTTTCGATGACCTGTCAAAGCAGGCAGAGGCCTACCGTGCCGTGTCACTTCTTCTTCGCCGCCCACCAGGCCGCGAGGCTTACCCAGGTGACGTTTTCTACTTGCACTCACGTCTTCTAGAGCGTTGTGCAAAGTTGAACGACGAGCTTGGCGCGGGTTCGATGACTGGTCTACCAATCATCGAGACCAAGGCAAACGACGTTTCTGCTTACATTCCGACCAACGTGATTTCGATCACTGACGGTCAGATCTTCTTGCAGTCAGACCTCTTCAACTCGAACCAGCGCCCTGCTATTGACGTAGGTATCTCGGTTTCTCGTGTTGGTGGAGCTGCTCAGGTTAAGGGCATCAAGAAGGTTTCAGGAACCCTGAAGCTTGAACTTGCTCAGTACCGCTCGCTAGAAGCATTCGCAATGTTTGCATCTGACCTAGATGCTGCTTCACGTCAGCAGCTAGCTCGTGGTGCACGTCTAACCGAGTTGCTAAAGCAGCCACAGTATTCTCCATACCCAGTTGAAGAGCAGACCGTTTCGATCTGGGCCGGAACCACCGGCAAGCTCGACGAGGTTCCTGTAGAAGACGTATTGCGCTTCGAAAGCGAACTTCTCGACTACTTGCGTCGCAACTCGAAGGCGTTGACCACTATTCGTGAGACCAACAACCTCGACGACGACACCATTGCAGAGCTAACCAAGCAGGTTGCAAAGTTCAAGAAGAGCTTTGCCACCAAGTCAGGTGCAGCACTTGCATCATCTGCTACCGAAGACGCTCTTGATGAAGAAGAAGTTCAGCAAGAGAAGATCGTCAAGCAGAAGCGCAAGAAGTAATTCGAGCTAACGAACTAACGACAGAAGAGTAGGAGAGGCATGGGAGCGCAACTTCGCGTCTACAGGCAGAAAATCAAGTCTGCCCAGACGACCAAGAAGATCACTCGCGCCATGGAGTTGATCTCGGCGTCACGCATTGCCAAAGCGCAACAGCGTGTAGCTGCAGCGACCCCTTACTCGCGTGCGGTTACCCGTGCGGTTTCTGCCGTTGCAACTTTCTCGAATGTCGATCACCCGCTAACCACCGAGCCGGCACGCATCGACCGCGCAGCAGTTGTGATTTTCACATCTGACCGCGGTCTAGCCGGAGCGTTCTCTTCGAACGTTCTAAAAGAAGCAGAGCAGTTAACTTCACTTCTTCGCGAACAAGGCAAAGACGTTGTCTATTACCTGGTCGGTCGCAAGGCGGTTAGCAACTTCAACTTCAGACGTCGCGAGAGCGTTCAGTCATGGATTGGTGGCACAGACCTTCCAACCGTCGACACCGCTAAAGAAATCGCAGAGTCAGTTCTTGAAATTTTCAAGAAGGACTTCGCTGAGGGTGGTGCAGACGAGATTCACTTGGTCTTCAACCGTTTCGTTTCGATGATCACACAAGAGCCTGAGGTTGTTCGTTTGCTTCCGCTTCAGGTTGTTGAAGCCGATGAGACTCCTGCAAGCAACGAGGTGTTCCCGCTTTACGAGTTCGAGCCAGACGTAACCAAGGTGCTAGATGCACTGCTTCCGGTTTATGTCGAGAGCCGCATCTACAACTCAATGTTGCAGTCGGCTGCTTCTGAGCACGCAGCACGCCAGAAGGCAATGAAGTCGGCAACAGACAACGCCGAGAAGTTGATTTCGAACTACACCCGCTTGAGCAACGCTGCTCGTCAGTCAGAAATTACCCAGCAGATTTCCGAGATCGTTGGTGGAGCCGATGCATTGGCTTCACAGGGCGACGAGGACTAAGAGAAAGAAAGAGACATGGCCGAAACCAAAAAGAAGCCAGCCGCAAAGGCAGCGTCTAAGCCAGCAGCTAAGGCGGCAGCTCCAAAAGCTGCAGCACCTAAGGCAGCAGCGAAGTCGACTGTTAAAGCCGGTGGCGTTGGTCGCATCGCACGTGTAAATGGTCCAGTTGTTGACATCGAGTTTCCGCACGATGCCATCCCTGCTATCTACAACGCGCTGACCACTGTCATTGAGCTAGACGGCGAAAAGACCACTCTTACACTCGAGGTCGCTCAGCACCTTGGCGACGACTTGGTTCGTGGCATCGCGCTGAAGCCAACCGACGGTTTGGTTCGTGGCGCATCGGTTCAAGACACTGGCGCACCTATCTCGGTTCCAGTTGGCGACGTCACCAAGGGCCACGTGTTCAACGTGACCGGTGAAGTTCTCAACGCAAAGCCAGGCGAGAAAATCGAAGTCAACGAGCGTTGGTCGATTCACCGTCAGCCACCAGCATTCGACCAGCTCGAGTCAAAGACTCAGATGTTCGAGACCGGAATCAAGGTCATCGACTTGCTAACCCCTTATGTTCAGGGTGGAAAGATCGGTCTATTCGGTGGTGCCGGTGTTGGTAAGACCGTTTTGATTCAGGAAATGATTTACCGTGTGGCAGAAAACCACGACGGTGTGTCTGTATTCGCCGGTGTTGGTGAGCGTACTCGTGAGGGTAACGACCTAATCGACGAAATGACCGAGTCTGGCGTTATCGACAAGACCGCTCTCGTGTTCGGCCAGATGGATGAGCCACCAGGCACGCGTCTTCGCGTTGCTCTTTCGGCGCTAACCATGGCCGAGTACTTCCGTGACGTTCAGAAGCAAGACGTTCTTTTGTTCATCGACAACATCTTCCGCTTCACTCAGGCAGGTTCAGAGGTTTCAACCCTTCTAGGCCGCATGCCTTCTGCAGTGGGTTACCAGCCGAACTTGGCTGACGAGATGGGTCTTCTTCAGGAGCGCATCACCTCAACCCGTGGTCACTCGATCACTTCGTTGCAGGCGATCTACGTTCCAGCTGACGACTACACCGACCCAGCTCCGGCAACCACTTTTGCTCACTTGGATGCAACTACCGAGCTTTCTCGTGAAATTGCTTCGAAGGGTCTATACCCAGCGGTTGACCCGTTGACTTCGACCTCTCGAATTCTTGACCCTCGCTACATCAGCAAGGATCACTACGAGACTGCAACCGCGGTTAAGCGAATTCTTCAGAAGAACAAGGAACTTCAGGAAATCATCGCCATCCTTGGTGTCGAGGAGCTTTCTGAAGAAGACAAGATCACCGTTTCACGCGCTCGTCGCATTCAGCAGTACTTGTCTCAGAACACCTACATGGCGACCAAGTTCACCGGTGTTCCTGGTTCAACCGTGCCAATCAAGGAGACCATCGAGGGCTTCCACAAGATTGCAACTGGAGAGTTCGACCACATTCCAGAGCAGGCCTTCTTCAACGTTGGTGGCCTAGACATGGTTATGGAACAGTACGAGCGCATTCAGAAGGAATCAGGCAACAAGTAATGTCTGAAAAAGCCCTGCACGTAGAACTAGTAGCAGCCGACCAGGCTGTCTGGACTGGTTCAGCCAAGATGGTTATTGCTAAGACCGTCGAAGGTGAGATCGGTTTGCTACCGGGTCACGAGCCTATGCTCGCGATTCTGAGCGCCGGCGAAGTTCGCATTACCTTGCCAACCGGTGAGCAGTTGAAGGCTTCGGCTGAAGACGGTTTTCTTTCGGTTGAGCGCGATGCGGTTACTATCTTCGCTCGTCACGCAGTGCTTATCTAAAGCTCGCATGGCTATTTAGAAACTAGCGAAACCCCACCTTAGTTGGTGGGGTTTTTCTTTTTGTTCGGCTTGTCTTCAGGAGCGGGTTTGGGTTTTATTGCCTCGCGCTGCTCTTCGACGATCTTCTGAGCCGAGTGCGCACTCGGGTTATAGAGTTCGTTGAACACGCCTAGAGCACCACCAACACCGCCAGAACGTTTCGGCAACGTGCTTCGAAGCCACGAGAGCAAACCCATTGTTACTCGGTGCGAGTTGGGTGCTCTGGGCGCTCACGGCGGTTAGCTGCCGGAACCCACTTCACGTCTCCGCCGTGCTTGATGTTTGCATAGCGAGCCAAGACAAAGAGCAAATCGCTCAGTCGGTTTAGATACTTCGCAGCAACCAGGTTGATTCCACCGTCGTTGTGGCCCTTCTTTGCTGGCTCGGTGCCGTAGGTTTCGATTGCGTGCCAGGTGGCTCGCTCGGCGCGACGCACAACTGTGCGGGCCAGGTGCAAGCCGGCTGCCAAGCCAGAGCCGCCAGGCAAGATAAATGAATCGAGCTTCTCGAGGCCAGCGTTGTAGTGGTCGATTGCTTCTTCTAGGGCGTCTACCCATACTGCATCGACTCGCAGCGGCTCGTATTCATAGTGCTCGTTCAGCGGGTTCGAGAGGTCTGCACCCAGGTCAAAGAGGTCGTTCTGAATTTGTGACAAGAGCTGAAGGGTGTCGTGATCAAATTCGTTGCGAGCAAGCGAAACGGCAACACCAATAGCCGAGTTGGCCTCATCAACATCGGCATATGCCTCGATGCGCGGGTCGGTCTTGCGGGTTCTTGAAAAGTCGCTCAACCCGGTCATGCCTTCGTCGCCGGTGCGGGTGTAAATCTTCGTAAGTTTGACCATTCGTCAAGTGTATGCCCGAGCATTGCTCGGCCCCTGCCCATCGCTGAATCTAAACTAACTGTGTGCTCTTTCTTTTGCCTCCTTCAGAAACCAAAGCTAAAGGCCCATATCAGGGGGCTCGCGAGAGCTCTCTCTCGGCCAAGCAGGTTTCGCTAGCGTTTGGTTCGCTTGAACCAGCCCGGGCTCAGGCGGCCGAACTTCTCGATGATCACAGTGTTCTCGATGCACCAACCATGATGGCAATCGATCGCTACACCGGCACGCTCTATGGTGCGATACACGGTCGAGGTCTCAAAGGCACACCGACCGAGTTCGCACACTTGACCACGGATGCTCTGCAGCGCGCCAAAGAGTGCGTTTTGATTCAGTCTGCGCTCTTCGGGTTGATTCCGGCTACCGGATTGATTCCGAATTACAAACTTTCGGCGAGTCCAAAGCTAAAGGCCATTTGGGCAGAGCCGCACCAGGCAGTCTTTCGCAGGTTGACCGGCCCAATCATTGACATGCGATCAAAGCAATACGTTGCTCTCGCGCCGATTGCTGACGACATCGAGAGTTACTGGCTCGATGTTGTGCTCGAATCGCCAGAGGGTGAGCGCAGCTCGATGAATCACTTCAACAAAAAGTCGAAGGGCGAGCTAATTCACGCGGTGCTCAATGCCAAACAATTGCCAAGCACAATCGCAGACCTTCGGCGAATCGCGAAGAAGGCCGGTTTCGGTCTTGAGCAATCTGGTCGCGAACTGACCCTTGTGGTCAGTTACATCGCCCCAGCTAACTAGAGTCGACAGCTCAGCTAGCGAAAGCTGTTCGGCTAGAGCTGATTGCGTCTGAAGCAGCCGGGCGCGTGATCGTTCAGCATGCCGGTTGCTTGCATGAGCGCGTGCATTGTCGTAGCTCCTACAAAACCGAACCCGAGTTTGCGCAGGTGCTTGCTTAGCGCTTCAGATTCTGGCGTGGTTGCCAGCCAAGCAAAGTCGCTAGCCGCGCGCTTGCGTTTGCTGGCCGGGGGAGCGAACGACCAGACAATGTCGCTGATGCTCTGGCCAGCTTTTTGAAGTTCAAGAATCAGATTGGCATTTCGAATTGTCGCCTCGATTTTGGCTCGGTTTCGAATAATGCCTTCGTCTTGCATCAGGCGTTCGATGTCGCTCTCGGTCATGCGTGACACCTTGCGCAGATCGAAGTTCTTGAATGCCTTGCGAAAGCCTTCGCGGCGCTTGAGAATCGTGATCCACGACAAACCCGCTTGAAAACCCTCGAGGGCAATTCGCTCGAACATCTGCTGGTCGCCAACTACCTGAACGCCCCATTCGGTGTCGTGATATTCACGGTATAGCTCGTCGCCATTGAGCCAAGAGCACCGGGTTAGACCATCGTCAAACTTCTTGGCAACGCTCATTCTTTGCTCGAAATGCCTTCGAGCTTCAGCAGCAAGCGCTTGGTCGGCAGGCCATCGCCACCCGAGTAGCCGGTGATTTTGCCGGCAGCACCGAGCACCCGGTGGCAGGCAACGATGATCGGAACCGGGTTTGAACCAACGGCACCGCCGACAGCTCGGGCAGCAAGCGGTTTGCCGATCTTGCTGGCGATGTCTGCGTATGTGACGGTCTTGCCATAACCAATCTTGGCAATTTGCTTGAAGACCGCCTTCTGAAATTCGGTGCCGTGCAGGTCAACCGGCAGGTCGAACTTTGTCAGTTTGCCGGCGAAGTATGCAAGCAACTGCTTCTTGGCTTCGCGCAACACCTTGCTCGAACCAAAGTCGGGGTAGCTCTGGCCAATGACCAGGCCAGTGATTTTTTCGTTGGTTGCCTCGACCGTGATTGCACCAATCGGTGAATCGAAGCTAATGCTCGCGTCTGCCAGTTTCATGTTCTCCAGAATAAGACAAAGGCCGGGCCTCAGAGATTCACATGGAATCTGTTGAGAACCCGGCCAAAGTCAAAGGTTGTGAATTACAACCGATTACATCGCCTTGTATGCCTCGTCGAGACAACCGCGCAGAATCTGCTCGATCTCGTTGAACTCGTCGCGGCCAATGGTTAGCGGTGGTGCCAACTGAACAACCGGGTCTCCACGGTCATCCGAGCGGCAATACAAGCCTTCTTCGAACATGCGGTGAGACAAGATTCCGCGAAGCAGCTTCTCACTCTCTTTGTCGTTGAAGGTTTCTTTGGTGTTCTTGTCTTTCACAAGCTCAATCGCCCAGAAGTAACCAGCACCACGAACGTCACCGACGATTGGCAGGTCGCGCAACTTGTCAAGTGTCGCTTTGAACTCATCCTGGTTTCTAGCAACGTTGCCAACAAGATCTTCTTCATCAAAGATGTCGAGGTTCTCGAGAGCAACAGCACAAGAAACTGGGTGACCGCCGTAGGTGTATCCGTGAGGGAAGATGTTGGTGCCACTCTTGAATGGCTCAAACAACTTCTCTGCAACAAGCAATGCACCGATTGGCGCGTATGCCGAGGTCATGCCCTTGGCTAGCACCAACATGTCTGGCTCGAAACCATACTGCTCGCAAGCAAACATGGTTCCGGTGCGACCAAAGCCGTCGATAGTTTCGTCGGCAACAATCAGCACGTCGTACTTGTCGCAAATTTCGCGAACTCGATCGAAGTAAATCTTCGGAGCAGTGAAGCATCCGCCAGAGTTCTGCACAGGTTCAAAAATGAACGCTGCAACGGTGTCTGGGTCTTCGAACAGAATCATTTCTTCAACACGGTTTGCAGCCCAAAGAGCGAACTCTTCTTCGGTTGCAAAGTCGTCTTGAGCGCGGTACCAGTTGGTGTTTGGCACGCGGAAGGTGCTTGGCACTAGCGGCTCGAACATCTTCTTCATTGACGGAATACCAGTAAGCGAAAGGGCTCCGTGCGAGGTGCCGTGGTAGGCGACCGCGCGGGTTAGCACCTTGTGCTTGGTTGGCTTGCCGATCATCTTGAAGTACTGCTTGGCCAGCTTCCATGCGGTTTCGTTTGCCTCGCCACCACCGGTGGTGAAGAAAACGCGACTTAGGTTCTTCGGCGCATAAGAAAGCAAGCGCTCAGAGAGCTCGATGCCTGGCTTGTGTGCGTGTGACCATAGCGGAAAGTAGTCAAGCTCTTTCATCTGCTTGGCTGCCGCCTCGGCTAGACGAGTGCGTCCGTGTCCGATGTTTACCGAGAACAAGCTCGAGATGCCATCGAAGTACTTCTTGCCGTTTTGGTCCCAGAAGTGGTGACCCTGTGCCTTGGTGATGATCGGAATCTCACCCTTGGCGGTGTAGTAAGGGCTGTGGCGGGTGAAGTGAAGGAACATGTTGTCCTTCGCTGCCTGCTGCAGCATCTTTGGGGTTGCTTCTGTTCCGGCCTTGCGGGCGTCTAGAAGCGGGGTGGCGCGGTCGGCTTTAGCATTGGTCGTCCCATTCGACGGCTTGAGCGCGGTTTTTACTCCGCGAGCAAGTTTGCTCACCAGGCTCTCCTTGGTTGCCATGAAATATCACTCTTTACATTGTTTGGTGTTGTTTGTGGAGACGCATCATCGCGTTCCCCAGTTGTAGAACTGCTTGTGCAACTTCAAATAGACAAATGTCTCGGTTGAAGTAACTCCGGGCAGCGACCGGATCTTTGAATTGAGGAGTTCGATGAATTCGTCATCGTCTTCACAGATCACCTCAACCAAAATGTCAAAACTTCCTGCGGTGTGAACCACATAATCTGTCTCGGATAGCGCAGCAATCTTCTGTGCGATTTCACGAGTGTCGCCGGTGCAGCGAATTCCGATCATGGCCTGGCGAAAGAAGCCAAGCTGCATTGGGTCGGTCACTGCAACGATCTGCAGAACACCGGTCTCGGTTAGTTTCTGAACTCGCTGACGAACAGCGGCCTCACTCAAACCAACGACTTTGCCGATTTCTGCGTATGAACGGCGGCCATCAAACTGCAGCTGCTCGATGATGCTCTTGGCTGTGTCATCGATTGCTGCGCTCTTGGCTGCGACGCGGTTCATGTTCCGATTTTGGCACTCAAAATGCCTTTTCGCAAACGAATCCGTAGCGTTTTGACGATTTAGATAACGAAATGGTCACCTAAAGGGCTAATTGCCTTCGTTTTCGCAAATCTGGCGGCTAAGTAATAAGGTTTTGATATCGGAATCTTTCGCATCCCAACGACCGACTACCCAGCCGGATAGGGATGCAGACTCAAAGGAGAGTGAGCGATGTCGCTCAAGCAGCTGAAGAACTTCGTCAATGGCGAATATGTAGATGCAAAGTCTGGTCAGACCAGCGAGATTTTTGACCCAGCCACGGGCAAGCCTTATGCCACCGCCCAGCTGAGCGACGCGGCCGACATTGATCACGCATACAAGGTTGCTGACAAGGCATTCGAGACTTGGTCACAGACCACTCCTGCAGAGCGCCAGTTGGCCCTGTTTAGAATCGCAGACGCTCTCGAGGCTCGTGCCGAAGAGATGGCAGACGTCGAATCGCAAAACACCGGAAAGCCACGCCCGTCTCTAATCGAGAACGAGGTCTTGGTTTCTGTCGACCAGATTCGCTTCTTCGCAGGTGCAGCTCGAAACCTTCAGGGAATCGCAACTGCAGAGTATGCAAAAGACCACACATCTTCTATTCGACGAGAACCAATCGGTGTAATCGGTCAGGTTACTCCTTGGAACTACCCGCTGAACATGGCGACCTGGAAGTTTGCGCCAGCACTTGCTGCCGGAAACACCATCGTGATCAAGCCTTCAGACACAACTCCTGCATCAACTCTTTTGCTTGCAGAAATTGCTTCTGAGTTCTTACCAAAGGGTGTATTCAACGTTGTAACCGGTGACCGCGACACTGGTCGCGCGCTAGTTGAGCACAAGATTCCGCAGATGGTTGCCATCACTGGTTCTGTTCGTGCCGGAATGGAAGTTGCCAAGTCTGCGGCTCTAGACCTAAAGCGCGTTCACCTCGAACTCGGTGGCAAGGCTCCTGTAATTATTTTTGCCGATGCAGACCTTGACGCTGCTGTCGCCCAGCTAACCGTCGCCGGCTTCTTCAACGCCGGCCAAGACTGCACTGCTGCCACCCGCATGCTCGTTCACGAGTCTGTTCACGAGGAGTTCGTCGCCAAGTTGAGCGCAAGCGTCAAGGTAAACGCGACAACCGGTCAACCGTCTCGCGACGACATTCTGTTTGGCCCGGTCAACAACGTGAACCAGCTCGAGCGCGTTCAGGGATTCATCGACCGCCTGCCAGACCACGCAACGATCGAGACCGGCGGTGTTGCAATCTCAGACAACGGCGGCTACTTCTTTGAGGCAACCGTGCTTTCGGGGTTGAAGCAGAACGACGAGCACATTCAGAGCGAGATCTTCGGCCCTGTGGTTACCGTGCAGAAGTTCAGCAACGACGACGAGGCAATGCGTTGGGCAAACGACGTTCAGTATGGCCTTGCCTCTTCGGTCTGGACCAAAGACCACGGCCGCGCGATGCGCTTCTCGAAGGGGCTCAACTTCGGTTGTGTCTGGATCAACACTCACATTCCGCTTGTTGCCGAAATGCCTCACGGCGGATTCCGCCACTCGGGCTATGGCAAAGACCTCTCAAACTACGGCTTCGAGGACTACACGCGCGTCAAGCACGTCATGTCATACATTGGCTAGTCCAATGTTGGAGGCATAGCCGGAACACATCGGAGAGTAAGCGAAACTGCAAGCTTGCTTGCGTGTTGAGCGCGCCGACGATGTTGAGCGAAGCGAACATATCGGCCAGTAAGCACCAGGTTCTCCACAGTTTTCTGTGAGGTCAACACGGATGCTCGCGCAAGCGGCAAAGTGTTTGCGTGCAACTTCTGTGGTTCTTGCCTTCGCTCGCTTATGGCGCGATGCTCGCAGCAACTTCGCACAACTATTTCTTGCTCGGCAGCAGCGCTTTCACGCTTGTGATTGCCGCACTGGTCAAGTTTCGCCAATCTAGACTTCCTAAGCTCTCTGCGCAAACCGAAGTCAAAGTAGTTGGCAACCGAGTTTGGTTAGACGACTATCGAATGCCGCGTGCCGAAATTCTCTGGTCGCGCGAACAAGCAGATTTGATTTTTGAGCGTCTCGCCGATTCGGGTGAGCCGAGTGAACCGCAGAGGCAATTTTTAGCAGCGGATTTTGAGTTACCCAACGCGCCACTGTCGTTTGCCCTTGGCTTCAATAGCCACCGCATTGTTTACAAGTCACTTGTGCAAGATGGTCCACATGCGATTTTGGTTGGCTCAACCGGCAGTGGCAAAACCGAATTACTTCGCAATTCTCTGAGGCAATTGCTCGCTCGCAACGCAAATTTGCAACTGATTTGCATTGATTTCAAAGGGGGAGCAGGGCTAAACGAATTTGCCGATAGGTCTCTAGGGTTCGCAAGCGATCATGACATGCAAAGTGCCGAGTCATTGATCGAAAGCCTCGAGCGAGAATTGCGAGAAAGAGAGTTGGGGCAGAAAGCAAAGACTTCGATGGTTATTGCTATCGACGAGCTCGGTCACCTGCTTGCGACCGTCAAGTCAGCCGCCTCAGTTCTCGCTGCCATCGCAGCTCGGGGCAGAACCGCGAACATGCATCTGGTTATGACTAATCAAAATTTGGTTGGCATAAGTCGAGCCCTGCTCAGCAATGTTTCACTGCGCATTCTGATTGGCACGCCAGACCCGGTTGACGCGACGATGCTCGGGCAAGTTGCCAAGAATTCAGAGGCAACAGCGGCCAAGACGGGCAACGGTTTAGCTAGAGGTCAGGTGCTCGGGCATGGCCAAGCAGCCGAGGTGTTTAGCTTCGCGCTGCCTAACTTGCTTAGAGAACCGAAGCTGGCTCTTGAGCCGACAGGCCGTGAGCCTCAGCAACGCCAGCGTTCAACAAGACGCCATCGTGTGAGTTCAGGCCGAGAGCGAGCGCGCCATCGACTGAGCAGGCCTCGCGCCAGCCGCGGTTTGCTATCGCGCGCACATATGGCAGCGTCGCGTTAGTTAGCGCATAGGTGCTGGTGTGAGGAACAGCGCCAGGCATGTTTGCTACGCAATAGAAGGTGCTCTCGTGAACCTTGAAGGTTGGCTCTGCGTGAGTGGTTGCGTGTGAATCTTCGAAGCAACCGCCCTGGTCAATTGCGATGTCAACCAAAACGCTGCCCGGCTTCATCTTGCTGACCATTTCGTTGGTCACCAACTTCGGAGCCTTTGCTCCAGGAATCAAGACCGCACCGATGACCAAGTCTGCGTCGACAACCGATCGTTGCAATTCATAAGTGTTGCTCACGATTGTGCGAAGGCGACCAGCATAGAAGTCGTCTAGTTCGCGCAAGCGATAGAGGTTGGTGTCTAGCACGGTAACTTCGGCACCCATGCCGATTGCGATTGCAACAGCGTTTGCGCCGGCAACTCCGGCACCGATAACGGTCACGCGAGCTGGGCGAGTGCCAGGCACACCGCTCATCAACATTCCGTTGCCGCCGTTTTGGCGCATTAGTGTCTGTGCTCCTACTAGCGGAGCAAGCCTTCCGGCGACCTCGCTCATCGGGGCTAGAAGTGGAAGCGAACGCGAAGGCAGCTGAACTGTCTCGTATGCGATAGAGGTGACCTTGCTGCTTAGCAGTGCGTCGGTCAGTGGACGGTCTGCTGCGAGGTGAAGATAAGTGAAGAGAATTAGGCCTTCACGCAAGAAACCGTACTCTTTGGCGATTGGTTCTTTTACCTTGAGAACCATGTCGCCAGCTGCCCAGGTTGAGGCTGCGTCTGGGCAAATTGTTGCGCCTTCTGCTTCATACTCGGCATCGCTAATGGCTGATCCGATTCCGGCACCCGACTGCACAAAAACCTGGTGTCCGGCTTTGACAAGCTCGTGAACTCCAGATGGGGTGATGGCAACGCGAAACTCGTTGTTTTTGACTTCGGCAGGTACTGCGACCTTCATGATTCTCCGTTTCAGGGCGGCCACGTTGCCGCCAATTGCCAAGCCTAGTCTTTGGCTCGCTTGCGTCAAAAACCCTTCGCGGATTGACCAATAAGTGCCAGAACAGCCCAGAAATTGTGGCAGTATTGGCAGCGAGCGCAGTTTGCGTCTTTGTTGTTGGCTGGGCACTGTTGCCCTTTCGATTGAAGGAGCTCCCATGAAGGACTCAATTAACCAAGACCCAATGTTCAAGCAGCTAGTTTCTGCAATTAAGTCATCGCAAGTCACCCGAAGAACGGCACTTGCTGGTCTTGGTGCCTCTGCAACTGCGCTAACCCTGGCAGCTTGCGCTCCGGCAGCGACAAAGAAAGAGCTGACTCCAGCCAAGGACCTTTCTGCTACCGAGAAGTCGATCATCTGGCACAACTGGTCGCTATACATGGATGAAGACGACTCAGGCAACCACCCAACTCTTCAGAAGTTTGAAGCTCAGACCGGAATCAAGGTCGAGTACAAAGTCGAAATCGATGACAACGACACTTATTTCAGCAAGGTTCAGAAGCAGCTCGCTCAGGGTCAAGACATTGGCGCAGACGTTGCCTGCCCAACCGAGTGGATGGCAGCCAAGTGGATTCAGTCAGGCTTCGTTCAGAAGTATGACGCTGCGAACATTCCTAACAAAGCAAACCTCGCGCCAGCATATCTTGGCGCTGCACACGACCCTAACCGCGACTACTCGATGCCATACCAGGGAATCTTGGCCGGCATCACTTACAACAAGGTCGAATACAAGAAGGCAACTGGCAAAGACTCGCCAACCAGCCTTGAAGATCTATGGAACCCAGCTCTAAAGGGTCGCGTTGGTGTGCTTTCTGAAATGCGCGACACCATCGGCCTGATTCTTATGGCACAGGGCATTGACATCACGAGCGAGAGCAGCCTCACCGAAGACGCGTTTATGAACGCAATCGACTTCTTCGCCGGCAAGGTTTCAGACGGCCAGATTGCTCGCATCAAGGGCAACAGCTATTCAGAAGACCTCGAGAACGGCGACACCATCGCCGCTATCGCATGGTCGGGAGACACCGTTCAGTTGAACCTAAGCGCAGGCAACGAGAAGTACGGCTTCTTCATTCCTGAGAGCGGAACCACCATCTCGGCGGACAGCTTCGTTGTGCCGATGGGTGCAACTCACAAGGCAAACGTTGAAGAGCTAATCAACTACTACTACGACCCAAAGGTTGCAGCAGAGTTGGCAGCTTGGGTGAACTATGTAACCCCGGTTGTTGGCGCTAAAGAAGAGGCCATGAAGATTGACCCAGCTTTGGCTGAGAACCAGTTGATTTTCCCGACAGAAGATTTCTTGAAGAACACCCACGGATTCCGTGCGCTGTCTGCTGAGGAGTCAGTCAAGTTCTCGCAAGCCTTCCAAGACGTTCTTCTCGGAGCATAGGGCGTTGGCAACCGAATTCATCGCTAGAGGCGCTGATCTAGAACTAGTCGGAATCCGCAAGGAATTTCCGGGCTTCACCGCAATCGAAAACCTCGACCTAAAGATTCCTGCAGGCGAGTTCTTCGCTCTTCTCGGCCCTTCGGGATGTGGCAAGACCACAACACTTCGTTTGGTTGCTGGGCTTGAGCAACCAACTGTTGGCCAGATTCTCATTGGTGGCAAAGACGTTACTGACACCAAGGCTTACCAGCGACCTGTCAACACCGTGTTTCAGAGCTACGCGCTGTTTCCGCACATGACAGTTCTCGAAAACGTTGCCTTTGGTTTGCGTCAGCGCAAGATTGACGAACCACTAGTCAAGGCACAGCAGTCACTCGATCTAGTAGAGCTCGGCCACTTGGCAAACCGTCGACCTGCGCAACTTTCTGGTGGTCAGCAGCAGCGTGTTGCGCTTGCACGTGCGCTCGTGAATCGCCCGTCATTGTTGTTGCTCGACGAACCGCTTGGTGCACTTGACCTAAAGCTTCGTCGACAGATGCAGATCGAACTAAAAGCGATTCAGATGGAAGTCGGTCTAACTTTCTTGCACGTTACCCACGACCAGGAAGAAGCCATGGATATGGCAGACACTGTGGCGGTTATGAACAAGGGTCACATCGAGCAGATGGGTGCTCCTGAAAAGTTGTATGACCGACCAAAGACCGTATTCGTTTCAAAGTTCTTGGGTCAGTCAAACTTGTTCGTCGGAAAAGCCGAGACACCTAACGCCGCAACAATTGCAATTGACGTTGCCGGCAACAAGATTTCGGTTCCGAAAGAGCGTGCCGAAAAGCACACCGGAACCATTGCGATTGGCGTTCGCCCAGAGAAGGCTTTCTTTCACGAAGAGAAGCCAAACCTTGGTGCCGACCACAACCTCATCGGACCAGGCGAGATCATCGATATTCGCTTCACCGGCGTTAGCAACCAGTATTTGATTGAGATTCCAAACGTCGGAAACGTCACCGTGTTCGCCCAGAACATCGGCAAGAGCCCTGTTATCGAGCTCGGTGCCCAGGTTTGGGTGAGTTGGAAAGTCGAGCACTCGTTCGGTCTAGCAGACCTACCTGAGGTTGCTGCCGAGCACGAACCGGTCGCCTAAACATGGCAATCGCAGCATTCGGTCACTCTGGCGGCGCAAAGCCTCACAAGTCGAGCTCGCCTTCGCGAGGCAGCGGCAAGGTCGCACTTCTGCTTCTCGCACCTGGCTTGCTTTACCTTGCGATCTTCTATGTGGCACCGCTGTTCTCGTTGGTGCTCACTTCGCTTCAGACCATTGACTATTCGACTGGAGTGCCGGTTTACCAATATGGTTTCGAAATCGGCAACTACGTCAACGTGATTAGCCAGTATGGCGAGCAGGTTGGCCGTTCGTTCATCTATGCGTTCTTCGCGACCATTGCGGCGTTGTTGATTAGCTATCCGTTGGCTTATTTCATTGGCGTCAAGGCTCGTCGCTTTCCGCTAATTCAGAGCCTGATGCTGACCCTGGTTATTGCGCCGTTCTTCATTTCGTTTCTCTTGAGAACTTTTGCCTGGAAGCAGATATTCTCGAACGAATCATGGATAGTCACAACCTTGCAGAGCATCGGTGTTCTCGCTAGCGACCAGTACCTTGTCGGAACCCCGTTCTTGGTTATCTTCGGTTTGACCTACAACTTCATTCCGTTCATGACCTTGCCGCTTTACACAAGCCTCGAGCGTCTAGACATTCGTTACCTAGAGGCTGGCGCAGATCTATATGCAAACCCACGCAAGGTCTTTAGAAAAGTTACGCTTCCACTTTCAATGCCTGGCATTGTTTCTGGAACCCTGCTGACTTTCATTCCAATTGCCGGTGACTACGTGAATGCCTCTGGGTTGTTTCTCGGAAGCACGCAAACCTCGATGCTCGGAAACGTGGTTGAGTCGAAGTTCTTGAAGAGCTATGACTACCCAACTGCTTCGGCGCTCTCGGTTATCTTGATGGGCGTGATCATGCTGCTCGTCACGTTCTATGTTCGCAAGAGCGGAACGGATGACCTGCTGTGAGAAAGTTTTCATTCGGCAAATATGCGCTTCCGGTTTATGCCGTACTTGCATTTACCTATCTGCTTATCCCAATTGCCTTCACGTTCGTGTTCTCGTTCAACGATTACCGTCGCAGCAACATCGCCTGGCGCGGTTTCACCTTTGATAACTGGACCAGCGTCTGCGAGGCGCAAGGCGTTTGTGCTGCCTTCGGCACATCGATTTCGATCGGCCTGATTTCAACCGTCATCGCGACAACCCTCGGCACCATGATTGCTATTGCCTTGGTTCGCTACCGTTTCAAGTTTCGTTCGGCCGTTAGCCTGTTGCTGTTCTTGCCTATGGCAACGCCAGAGCTCGTGCTCGGTGCCGGCTTGGCAGCCCAGTTCTTCAACTTCGGAACCGAGATGGGCTTCACAACAATCGTGATCGCTCACGTGATGTTCTGCCTCAGCTTCGTTGTGGTCACCGTGAAGGCGCGTGTTGCCAGCCTCGACCCAGCACTTGAAGAGGCAGCGACTGACCTTTACGGCTCACCGAGCCAGGTCTTCTGGAAGGTTACTTTTCCGCTGTTGCTACCCGGCATCATGGCCGCGGCGCTGCTGTCGTTCGCGCTCAGCTTCGATGACTTCATCATTACTTACTTCAACTCGGGCCCAACCGAGACTTTTCCTAAGTTCGTTTACACCGCAGCATCAAAGGGTCTTCCTGGTGAAGCTAACGTGATCGGCATCGGAGTGTTCTTGTTGGCCATCGCGATCGTGCTGATGATTCAGATTCGCTCGTCAATCAAAGCCAAGCGTCTAGCTTCGGTCAAATAGCCTTCAATAGAAAAAGGACCCTTCTTTCGAAGGGTCCTTTTTTGTTTCGTTTAGAGGCTTGCGATTCCAGCGGCAAGAACGTCGATTGCTTCGTTCAACTGCGCGTTGGTGATTGCTAGCGGTGGCAAGAAACGAATTACGTTTCCGAAGGTTCCTGCGTTCAACACGAGAACGCCGTTCTGGTGGCAGAACTTCACAACTGCGTCTACAGCTGCAGAGTTCGGGTTCAGGGTGCCTGGCTCAACGAATTCGATTGCAATCATTGCGCCACGGCCACGAACTTCACCGATAACCGGATGCTGTGCCTTTAGGCCTTCGAGACGAGGAACCAAGATGGTTTCGATCTCCATCGCGCGCTCAAGAACGCCGCCGGCTTCGATCTGCTCGAGAACCGCAACTGCAGCTGCTGCTGCAACAGGGTTGCCGCCGTAAGTTCCGCCGATGCCACCAGGGTGCGATGCATCCATGATTTCTGCGCGACCGGTAACTGCCGAGATCGGCATGCCGCCGGCGATGCCCTTTGCGATGGTGAATAGATCAGGTTCGAAGCCTGGCTCCCAATCGGTGGCAAACCAGCGACCGGTTCGTGCGATTCCAGCCTGCACTTCGTCGGCAACCATGACGATGCCGTTTGCCTTTGCCCATGCCGATAGCGCTGGCAAGAAGCCGGGAGCAGGAACGATGAAACCGCCCTCGCCCTGAATTGGTTCGATGACGATCGCGGCCAGGTTAGCCCCGCCGACACGCTTCTCCATGTAGTTGATTGCGCGCTTTGCAGCCTCTTCGCCGGTGATGCCACCGTCACGAAGCGGGTAAGACATCGGCACGTGGTGAACACCAGGAGCAAACGGGCCAAAACCGCTGTTGTAAGGCATGGCCTTGAAGTTCATGGCCATGGTTAGGTTGGTGCGACCGTGGTATCCGTGGTCAAAAACGGCGATCTCGCCGCGACCGGTGAACTTGCGGGCAAACTTGACCGCGTTCTCAACAGCCTCGGCACCCGAGTTGAATAGCGCACTGCGCTTCTCGAAGCTGCCAGGGGTGTGCTTGTTTAGCAACTCGCAGACGCGCACATAAGGCTGGTATGGAGTCACAGTAAAGAGTGTGTGAGTTAGCTTTGCGACCTGCTCTTGCACGGCCTTGACTACGGCGTCGTTGGTGTGACCGATGGTGGTAACGCCGATTCCGGCACCTAGGTCAATAAAGCGGTTGCCGTCAACATCGGTAAGAAGTGCGCCGTGCGCGTGGTCGATGTATACCGGCAGGGCAGCACCCACACCGTGAGATACCTCTTTTAGGCGCTTTGCATGCAGTTCTTGCGATTTTGGGCCTGGAATTGCAGTGACGATTTGGCGTGAAGACGCAGCTGAAACTTCGCTCATAGTTTCATCTTACGCCCGCTATTCTCTGGGCTGGTGGCAAGATTGAACAATGCGTCGCGTAATAATTCTCGGTTCAACCGGGTCAATCGGAACCCAGGCTCTCGAGGTCATCCGTGACAATCGTGACCGTTTCGAAGTTGTCGCGCTCGCGGCTGGCAAGAACTCAGAATTGCTAGCTCAACAGGCTGCAGAATTTGGCGTTGCAGGAAATCGAGCCGTTTTGGGAGCCGATGCTGCCACATCGCTAGTCGAAGAAACAGATGCAGACGTCGTGATCAACGGCATCACCGGTTCAATTGGGCTAAAGCCAACCCTTGCCACCTTGAAAACCGGCAAGACGCTCGCGCTAGCAAACAAAGAGTCGCTAATCGTCGGCGGGCGTTTGGTTACTGAGGCTGCTGCACCGGGCCAAATCGTGCCGGTCGACAGCGAGCACTCAGCGCTTGCCCAGTGTCTTCTCGCAGGTGAAAAGCGCGAGGTGCGCAAACTAATTCTCACAGCATCGGGTGGGCCATTTCGCGGTTTCACTCGCGAGCAATTGACTCTGGTGACTCCGCAGCAGGCGCTCGCTCACCCAACCTGGGTCATGGGCAAGGTCGTAACCACAAACTCGGCGACCATGGTCAACAAGGGTCTCGAACTAATCGAAGCGCACCTGTTGTTCGACGTCGACATCGATCGCATCGAAGTAACCGTTCACCCACAGTCGGTGGTGCACTCGATGGTTGAGTTCTTCGACGGTTCGACAATGGCGCAGTGTTCGCCGCCAAACATGAAGTTGCCGATTGCGCTCGGCATGTCATGGCCAGAACGAATCATGGATGCCGTTCCGGCAGTTGACTTCACTAAGGCTCACCAGTGGACGTTCGAACCGCTGAATGAAATTGTTTTTGGAGCGGTTCGTCTTGCACGTCAGGTTGGCAAAGCTGCCAGCACCTATCCTGCGGTTTATAACGCGGCAAACGAAGAAGCGGTTGAAGCGTTTCACCGCAACAAAATTGGTTTCAATCAAATCGTTGATGTGGTTCAGCGTGTTGTCGATGCACACAACCCAGAATCAGAATTGTCGCTCGAAGCAGTTCTCGCTGCCGAGGTTTGGGCTCGCGATAGGGCAGTGGCTCAGATGGCGAACGCATGTTGAGAACTCGCAGGCAATTGTCAGAGCCGGTTTCTAAGGTCAAACCATGAGCGAAATTCTTTGGTACATCGGGGGAGTTCTCTTCGTTGCAATCGGCATCGGCTTCTCAATCGGTTGGCACGAACTAGGTCACCTGCTGCCCGCAAAGCTTTTTGGCATCAAGGTTCCGCGCTACATGATCGGCTTCGGGCCAACCATCTGGTCGCGTAAGCGCGGCGAAACCGAATACGGCATCAAGGCGATTCCGCTCGGTGGTTACATCACCATGATCGGCATGTATCCGCCTGCCAAGCCAGGGGCCAAGCCACGCAAGGGTTTTGGTGCTGAGGCAATTGAGAGCGCGCGCGAGGCTCACAACGAACACGTTGGCCCCGGTGATGAGAATCGCAAGTTCTATCAGTTGCCTATCTACAAACGCATAATCATCATGTTCGGTGGACCGTTCATGAACCTGATTCTCGGTGTCGTCTTAACGCTCGTCGCATTTGGCGGCATCGGCACCTATGTCAGCTCAACCAAAATCGCAGAAGTTTCAGATTGTGTGCCAAGCAGTTTTGTAAATCAAATTTCTTGCAAAAACACCGATGCGATTGCGCCGGCAAAGCTTTCTGGTTTGCAAGCAAACGACAATGTGCTTGCTGTTAACGGCACCAAGGTTAAGAACTGGAATCAGATCACCGAATATGCAGAAGCCAATGCAGGCGAATTGGTTTTCACGGTTCAGCGCGGCAACGAACAACTCGATATCGACATCACGCCGGCGATGGTTGAACGACCTGTTGCAACTGCTAGTGGCAAAACCGAAATGCAGCTCAAGCCATATTTCGGCGTCGTGCTCGATTCAGTGCGTCAATCGCAAGACGTGCAAAAGAGTCTTGCCTATTCGGCAAGCGCTGTTGGTTCGACATTTGAACTGATGGCCTCGCTGCCGGTGCAGGTTGTCGGTTTGGTTAGCAACACGATCAGCGGCCAAGAGCGCGACCTCAACGGCCCGATTTCTGTAATCGGAATTGGCCAGGTTGCTGGTGAGATCGCGAGCAATAGCAACGCCGACTGGCTCGACAAACTTGGCAGCGGGTTGATGATGTTGGCCAGTCTGAACTTTGCCCTTTTTGCCTTCAACATGATTCCGCTGCTTCCGCTTGACGGTGGTCACATCGCTGGGGCGATCTATGAATCAATCAAGAAGGGCATTTGGCGTTTCTTGCGCAAACCAAACCCTGGCCCCGCAGACACCGCTCTACTTATGCCAATTACTTATGTGGTTACCGTTGCGCTGATTGCCATGAGCCTGATTTTGATTCTGGTTGACCTAATCAACCCGGTTTCGCTGGGCTAGCGTCCTGAGGCGAAATAACTAGGCAGCGGTTGCTGTTTATGCTTATACCGAACGAAAGCGAAGTAAATGGTTGCGATTAACCTAGGCAAGCCAAAACCACCGGTTTTGACTCCAAGACGCAAGACCCGCCAGATTATGGTCGGCAAGGTCGCGGTGGGTGGCGATGCCCCGATTTCGGTTCAGTCGATGTGTACCACCCAGACCACCGACGTCAACGCGACACTTCAGCAGATCGCCGAGCTAACCGCTTCTGGCTGCGACATCGTTCGCGTGGCTGTGCCAAGCCAAGATGACGCAGACCGTCTTCCGCTAATTGCAAAGAAGTCGCAGATTCCGGTTATCGCCGACATTCACTTTCAGCCAAAATACGTTTTTGCTGCGATCGACGCCGGTTGCGGTGCTGTTCGAGTGAACCCAGGAAACATTCGCCAGTTCGATGACAAGGTTGGAGAAATCGCTAAGGCGGCAAAAGAGGCAGGCGTTTCAATTCGCATCGGCGTAAACGCCGGTTCGCTAGACCCTCGCTTGCTCGAAAAGTATGGCAAGGCAACTCCAGAGGCACTTGTCGAATCTGCAGTGTGGGAAGCCTCACTATTTGAAGAACACGACTTTCACGATTTCAAAATTTCTGTAAAGCACAACGACCCTGTAATCATGGTCAAGGCTTACGAAATGCTCGCAGAGCGCGGCGACTGGCCGCTTCACCTCGGTGTCACCGAGGCTGGTCCAGCTTTTCAGGGAACCATTAAGTCTTCTGTCGCGTTCGGTGCACTTCTTAGCAAGGGCATTGGCGACACCATCCGTGTTTCTCTCTCTGCACCGCCGGTCGAAGAAATCAAAGTTGGTTCGCAAATTCTTGAGAGCCTCAACCTTCGCCCTAGAAAACTTGAAATCGTCAGTTGCCCGTCTTGCGGTCGCGCACAGGTTGATGTTTACACCCTCGCGAACGACGTGACCAAGGGTCTCGAGAAGATGACTGTTCCGCTTCGCGTAGCGGTTATGGGTTGCGTTGTGAACGGCCCTGGTGAGGCGCGCGAGGCAGACCTTGGTGTTGCATCGGGCAATGGCAAAGGTCAGATTTTCGTAAAGGGCGAGGTCATCAAGACTGTTCCCGAAAGCGAAATCGTTGCAACTCTTATTGAAGAAGCAAACCGCATTGCAGCAACCATGGATCCGGCTCTCGTCGGAAGCCCAGAGGTAGTCGTAGCAAACCCAGCCAAGTAGCGCAGGGTAATATTTGGCTTATGCCAATCCGCCTATCCTCATTGTTCCTGCGCACGTTGCGCGAAGACCCAGCAGAAGCTGAGGTCGAAAGCCACAAGCTCTTGCTTCGCGCCGGTTACATTCGCCGTGCCGCACCTGGTGTTTACACCTGGTTGCCGCTTGGCCTGTTGGTGAAGGCCAAGGTTGAGGCTGTGGTTCGCGAAGAGATGAACCGCGCCGGTGCCCAAGAAGTTTTCTTTCCGGCGCTTTTGCCACGCGAGCCGTTCGAGGCAACTGGCCGCTGGACAGAATATGGTGACAACCTATTCAGGCTCCAAGACCGCAAGAAGGCCGACTATCTGTTGGCTCCGACCCACGAAGAGATGTTCACCCTTTTGGTGAAAGACCTCTATTCGTCTTATAAAGATTTGCCAGTTTGCCTCTATCAAATTCAAAACAAGTACCGCGATGAAGCTCGCCCTCGTGCTGGTTTGCTGCGCGGTCGCGAGTTCGTCATGAAAGATGCATACTCGTTTGACATCGACGACGCCGGTCTAGAAAAGTCTTATCAGTCACAGCGCGATGCATACGAGCGCATCTTTACTCGTCTCGGGGTCGACTACGTAATTGTGAAGGCTGACGCCGGAGCGATGGGCGGAAGCGCGTCTGAAGAATTCTTGTCACCGAGCCCAATTGGCGAAGACACTTTTGTTCGTTCGCCTGGCGGCTATGCGGCAAACGTTGAAGCGGTCAAGACTGTTGCACCAGAGCCAATTGCAATCGATGGTTTGCCAGCTGCTGTTGTGCACCCATCACCAAACACTCCAACTATCGCAACTCTTGTCGATCTTGCAAATGCAAACGTGAGCCGCGCAGATGGTCGCGAGTGGACAGCCGCTGACACACTCAAGAATGTTGTTCTTGCACTTACCTCTCCAGAAGGAAAACGCTCGCTCGTTGTCGTTGGTGTTCCCGGAGATCGCGAAGTTGATGCAAAGCGCGCAGAGGCAGCATTCTCACCAAACGAAGTTGAACCTGCAAACGAAGAAGATTTCGAGAGAAATCCTGAATTGGTGAAGGGTTACATCGGTCCTGTTAAGAATGGCAAAGCTGTTCTCGGCCTCGAGGGCTCATCGAAGATTCGCTATTTGCTAGACCCACGCGTTGTCGATGGCACAGCTTGGATTACCGGCGCTAACGAATCTGAAAAACACGTCTTTGACTTAGTCAAGGGGCGCGATTTTGAAGCAGATGGAATTGCTGACATCGCAGAGGTTCGCGCGGGCGACCTAGCGCCAGACGGCAGCGGCCCACTCGAGCTGGCTCGCGGCATTGAAATCGGCCACGTATTTCAGCTCGGTCGCAAGTATGCCGAGGCCCTCGGCCTGCAGGTTCTAGACGAAAACGGCAAGTTGGTCACAGTGACCATGGGTTCTTATGGAATCGGTGTCACCCGCATGGTTGCGGTCTTGGCAGAGGCTAACCGCGACGACAAGGGCTTGATCTGGCCTGAGGCCGCGTCGCCAGCCGATGTCTACATCGTGGCTGCCGGCAAAGACGACCACGTATACGAGGCTGCCGAGAAGTTGGCCGCAGAGTTCGAAGCCGCTGGCAAGACCGTGATGCTCGACGACCGTCAAAAGGTCAGCCCGGGTGTCAAGTTCAGCGATGCCGAGTTGATTGGTGTTCCGCACGTTGTCATTTGCGGAAAGGGCCTCGAAAACGGCGAAGTCGACCTTTGGAATCGTCGCTCTGGCGACCGACGCTCAGTCGCACTAAACTCGGCTGTATCAGAGTTGGTTTAGTCTCGTCATTGACGAGTTTCAACTAACGCTTTTTCTATAACTAACTATCGGCCGGGAGGCAGCGCTCATGGACATCGACCTTGGAATTCTTAGAGGACTTGAACGCGAAAAGGAAATCCCGTTCGCCGAATTAGTTTCAATCATCGAAGCAGCAATTCTCGCTGCCTATTACAAGAACATGGGTCTCGACCCGAAAGAGCACAAGGCTCGCGCCGTGCTCGATCAGAAGACCGGTTCTGTTCACATTTTTGAAATCATCTGGAACGAAGAGACTCGCGAAACCAGCGAGAACGACGTGACTCCAGAAAACTTCGGCCGCATCGCTGCTTACTCTGCCAAGCAGGTAATTGCTCAGCGACTACGTGAAATTAGCGACGAGGGTTTGCTCGGCGAGTTCAAGGGCAAAGAGGGCGACATCGTGACCGGGGTGATTCAGCAGGGTCCACGCCCATACATGATTCACGTTGACCTCGGCAGCATCGAAGCTTTGCTTCCGCCAGAAGAGCAGGTCGTTGGCGAGGAGTACACCCACGGCAAGCGAATCCGTGTATTGGTTACCGGAGTCAACAAAGGAAACCGCGGGCCACAGGTAACCGTTTCGCGTTCACACCCAACTTTGGTTCGCAAACTGTTTGCGCTTGAGGTTCCTGAAATTGCAAACGGCACCGTCGAAATCGTTCAGGTTGCTAGAGAAGCTGGTCACCGCACCAAGATTGCCGTTCGCGCGCACGAAGATGGCATCAACGCCAAGGGTGCCTGCATCGGTGAACTCGGTCAGCGCGTTCGTGCAGTCTCGGCCGAATTGAACGAAGAGAAGATCGACATCGTCGACTACAACACCGACATTTGCGAGTTTGTTTCTCAGGCTCTTTCGCCGGCGAAGGTTTCGAGTGCCTACGTGATTGGCAAGGGTGACCCAAAGGCAAGCGGCGACGCTCGTGTGACCCACGTTCGCGCGCTTGTGCCTGACTACCAACTCTCGCTTGCCATTGGCAAAGAGGGGCAGAACGTTCGCCTGGCCGCCAAGCTAACCGGCGCTAAGATCGACGTTCAGCCTGAGAGCATTCTCGAGGGCGACGACTAGTCAAAAGTCGGGTTGCCAAATTGGCACTGACTTTATTGGCCCTCGGCAGGTAGAATGAAACCCGTTAGAACCTGTGTTGGCTGTCGCCAGCGTGCTAATCGAACAGATTTGCTTAGGGTAATCGCCGGCTCAGAAGAGCTGATATTCGATGCCTTGGCTAATAAACCTGGTCGAGGCGCCTGGATACATCCAAGTTCAGATTGTCTTCAAAAAGCTTCAGAGCGCGGTGCATTTGCCCGGGCCTTGCGGTTGAAGACCGGCCTAACACTCAATCAAGAACAGGCAGAAACGATGATGGCAAAAAATGGTTAGCTCGAAATGAGTTTGCTCACGCTTTAACGGCCTGCCCTGTTTGGGGAAGGCCCCAGACAGGAGAAACAAGTGGCGCTTCCACGCGTATACGACATAGCTAAAGAACTTGGAATCGATTCCAAGGTTGCGTTAGCAAAACTTCAAGAACTCGGTGAGTTCGTTAAAAGTGGTTCATCCACGATCACCCCGCCGGTAGCCAAGAAGTTACGCGAGGCATTCCCAGACGCAAAGCCAAAGGCCGAAGAGCCTAAGAAGCCAGCGGCAAAGGCAAAAGCTGCCGCTGCCGCCGAGCCAGAGGCAGAAGCGCCAGCAGCACCAAAGCCTGGTCGCGCAGCAAAACCTGCTGCCGCCGAAGAGCCAGCTGCCGCACCTGAGGCGGCAAAGCCAGCAGATGCTGCGCCAACTCCAAGCCTTCCTTCACCAGTTGCCGGCATTCCACGCCCGGGCAACAACCCATTCGCTTCGAGCCAGGGCATGGGCATTCCTCGCCCGGTAGCACGCCCAGGCAACAACCCATTCGCACCTTCACAGGGCATGGGTCGCCCAGGTCAGAACCGACCTGGAGGGCCACGCCCAGCAGGTGCCGGTGGCCCAGGCGGCGCAGGTCGCCCAGGTGGTCCGCGTCCGGCCGGTGCCGGTGGCGCTCCACGTCCAGGTTTCGGCAGCCCACGTCCAGCTGGTGCGGGTGCCGCACCGGGTGGTGCTCCAGGTTTTGCTCGTCCGGGCGGTGGCCCAGGTGGCGGCCGTGGTCGCGGTGTTGGCGGCGGAACCGCCGGTGCATTCGGCAAGGGTGGCGGCAAGGGCAGCAAGGCTCGCAAGTCAAAGCGCGCGAAACGCGAAGAGTACGAGCAGAGACAAGCACCTAGCCTTGGTGGCGCAGTTGTTCCACGCGGAGACGGCACCACGGTCATTCGCTTGCGCCGCGGATCAAGCATCCAAGATTTCGCAGACAAGATTGATGCAAACGCAGGTCAGTTGATTACGGTGTTGTTCCACCTTGGTCAGATGACTACAGCAACCGCGTCGCTAGACGAAGACACCTTTCAGATTCTCGGTGTTGAACTCGGCTACAAGGTTGAGGTTGTTTCACCTGAAGACGAAGAGAAGGAGCTATTCGACAGCTTCGGTCTCGACATCTCAACCGACTACGAAGACGACGAAGACGATCTAGTCATTCGCCCTCCAGTAGTTACAGTCATGGGTCACGTTGACCACGGAAAGACTCGTTTGCTCGACTCGATTCGTAATGCAAACGTTCAGGCCGGTGAAGCTGGTGGAATTACGCAGCACATTGGTGCTTACCAGGTGCACGCGGTTCACGAAGGCGTAGATCGCGCAATCACATTCATTGACACCCCAGGTCACGAGGCGTTCACCGCTATGCGTGCCCGTGGTGCTCAGGTAACCGACATCGCGATTCTTGTTGTAGCAGCAGACGACGGCGTAATGCCTCAGACTGTTGAAGCCTTGAACCACGCGCAGTCTGCAGGTGTGCCGATTGTTGTCGCGGTTAACAAGACCGATAAAGAAGGCGCTAACCCAGCGAAGATTCGTCAGCAGCTCACCGAGTTCAACTTGGTCGCTGAAGAATACGGTGGCGATGTCATGTTCATCGACGTGTCAGCTTTGACCGGCAAGGGAATTCCTGAACTTCTAGACGCAGTATTGCTAACCGCAGACGCAGCTCTAGATCTTCGCGCGAACCCTAACCGCGATGCTCGCGGTGTTGCGATTGAAGCCAACCTAGACAAGGGTCGCGGTTCGGTAGCTACCGTTCTTATTCAGTCTGGAACCCTTGAGGTTGGCGACTCGATCGTCGCTGGTGCGGCTCACGGCCGTGTGCGTGCGATGTTCGACGAGAACGGCGATGCGGTAACTTCTGCTGGACCAAGCCGCCCGGTTCAGGTGCTCGGATTGCAGTCTGTGCCTCGCGCAGGTGACACATTTGTGGTTGCCGAAGACGAGCGCCAGGCTCGCCAAATCGCTGAAAAGCGTGAGGCAGCAGACCGCAACGCTCTATTGGCCAAGACCCGCAAGCGAATCAGTCTTGAAGACTTCACCAAGGCACTCGAAGACGGCAAGGTTGAGTCTCTCAACTTGGTCATCAAGGGTGACGTTTCAGGTGCTGTCGAAGCTCTTGAAGATGCATTGCTCAAGATCGAAGTCGATGACAGCGTTCAGTTGCGCATCATCCACCGTGGTGTTGGCGCGATTACCGAGTCAGACGTCAACTTGGCGACTGTCGACAATGCAATCATCATCGGTTTCAACGTCAAGCCAGACAACAAGGCTCGCGAGCGTGCAGACCGCGAAGGCGTCGACATTCGTCAGTACTCAGTCATCTATGCAGTGCTCGACGACATCGAATTGGCTCTCAAGGGCATGCTCAAGCCAGAGTACGAAGAAGTTCAGGTCGGAACCGCAGAGGTTCGCGAACTGTTCAAGTCTTCGAAGGTCGGAACCATTGCTGGTTCGATCGTTCGCTCTGGATCAATCAAGCGCAACGCGTTGGCAAGGGTTCTTCGCGCCGGCAAGGTAATTGCCGAGAACCAGAAGATCGAATCTCTTAAGCGTTTCAAAGATGACGCAAGCGAAGTCAAGACTGACTTCGAGTGTGGAATTGGTTTGAGTGACTTCAACGAGTTGCAACTCGAAGACATCATTGAGACCTACGAGATGCGCGAGAAGCCTCGAGTCTAAGCATGGTTGATCACGCTAGAGCGAGAAAACTCGCTGAACGAATTAAGGTATTAGTGGCCGAAGCCCTTGAGCGCGCGGTTAAAGACCCCGACCTGGGCTTCGTCACTATTACCGACGTGAAGGTAACGCCTGATTTGCAGCACGCCAAGATTTTCTACACCGTCTATGGCAGTGAAGCTGAGAAGGCTCAGTCAACCGAGATCATCGAGCGCAACAAGGGTCTAATTCGTCGCGAAGTAGGCCGCGGCCTTTCGATTCGTCTTACCCCGACTATCGAATTCGAGTCAGACGAAATTCCTGTTATCGCCGCACACCTAAACGACCTGCTAAACGAGGCAAAGACTCGTGATGCAGAAGTTCAGGCTTTGGCGCAAACCGCCGAATTTGCCGGCGAGGCCAACCCGTATAAAGAGCCAAAGAGCCAAGAAGACGAGGACTAATGTCTTCTGGGCTTGTGCTTATTGATAAGCCACAGGGCTGGACCAGCCACGACATCGTGGCTAAATTGCGCGGAATAGCAGGCACACGTCGAGTCGGCCACGCCGGCACACTAGATCCGATGGCTACTGGTTTGCTGCTGCTTGGTGTAAATGCCGGCACCAAGTTGCTCACCTTTTTGGTCGGCGAAGGCAAAACCTACGAGGCAACCATCCGCCTTGGCGCAAGCACAATCACAGATGACGCCGAAGGCGACATGGTTGCGCAGGCAGAACCGTCAAAGGTTCGGGCAATTACTGCAGACCAAGTCGAGGCGGCGCTAGATGATCTGCGCGGAGACATCATGCAGGTGCCATCATCCGTCAGTGCAATCAAGGTTGATGGCGAACGTGCTTACGCAAAAGTTCGCGGCGGCGACGAAGTGAAGTTGGCGGCAAGACCAATCAAAGTCACCAAATTTGAAATTACAAAAACGCCTCACATCGTTGAAGCCGAAGGTGGCGTCTTTTTAGATTTCAACGCAGTGATCGAGTGCTCAAGCGGAACCTACATTCGCGCGCTAGCTCGAGACTTGGGTGAGGCACTGCGGGTGGGCGGCCATTTGACTGCACTTCGTCGAACTCGAATTGGCAGTTACAGGATTGAAGATGCAGCAGCAATGCAAGACCTTACTCGCGAGAATCTAGTCATCACTTCGATGTTCGACTCTGTTAAAGATGCGTTTGAACTTCGAGAACTCTCTGAACAAGAGGTCATTGATCTTCGCCACGGCAAACGCATCGCTGCCAATGGTGCAACTTCGCCAGAGATTGCAGGCGTGCACGAGCAGCAACTTATTGCAATGCTCGAACCTGTTGGAACTCAGCTCAAATCTTCAGTTGTTTTTGCGGTGGGCTCAGATGATTAGTTGGCTTCTGAATCTGCAGTACGCAGTTGCTGGTCTTGCATCGGTGTTTGTTTTTGTGTTGTCACTTGCAAAGCGAAAGCCGAGTTTGGTGTCGCTTTCGGCCTTGGGGCTTGTTGAGCTGGGATTATTGGTCCAGTTAGTCGTAAGCATCAGCCTGGCCGTCGGGGGAGCGCGTGCGAAGACAGACACCATCGAGTTCTTCGGATACCTGATTGTCGCCATGATGATTCCCATGGCTGCAGGATTTTGGGCCCTGGTAGAGCGAAACCGCTGGTCGACCATGGTTTTGGCTGTCGCGGCAGCCACCGTCGCCATAATGCTGGCCAGAATGCAGCAAATCTGGTTCGGCTAGCAAGCGAATTAACCTTGCGTTTACTTTCTGACTAGGTTCTCTTCACGTGGCGCTCGCAAGATTTAGCCATGAGCCAAAACGAAACTACTGCTGCGCCTGAGCGCCGGTCGTTGAGGGCTAAGCCTTTTGCCAAAGCCGATCGCATTTTCTACAGGGTTTCGACAATCGCGGCCAATTCATCAATCGTCTTGGTTTCGCTGATTCTTATCTTCTTGGGCATTCGTGCCTGGCCTGCCTTTGAATCTCAGGGCATCGGCTTTGTCTTCGGTTCAACTTGGAACACCAGCGTCGAACCAATCGTGATGCAAATTGGCCCGATGCTATGGGGTTCAATTTTGCTTTCGATTCTCGGTGTCATGCTTGCCGTGCCAATGGCGATCTCGATCGCATACTTCATCGTTTTCATGGCGGGCAAGAAGCTTGGCTCTTCGGTAAGCGTTCTCGTTGACTTGCTCGCAGCTTTGCCTTCGATTGTTCTTGGTCTTTGGGGTCTGCTCGTCTTTTCTCCGGTAGCAGCCGATTGGGCAAAGATGTTGCACGACGCTCTCGGCTTCATTCCTATTTTTGCTAACTCGGGAGACAACTTCTTGCGTTCGCCATTCATCGCATCTTGGGTTGTTGCCGTAATGATTGTGCCTATCATCGCTTCGATCACCCGTGAAATTTTCAGCCAGCTAGACCGCGAACTAATCAGTGCATCGCTTGCACTTGGCGCGGGACGATGGTCAACTTTTAGAAGAGTGATTCTTCCAACTGCAGCCGGCGGAATTGTCGGTGGCGTGCTTCTTGGTCTTGGTCGTGCACTAGGTGAGACCGTTGCAATCTATTTCGTTTTGAATTTGATCTTTGACATCAACATCTTCAACATTCTCGAACCTAAGGGTGGCTCGGTTGCATCGATGATCATGTCGAAGTTTGGCGAGGCAAGCACGGCCGAGGTCTCTGGTTTGATGGCCGCCGGTGTCGTTCTGTTCTTGGTCACCCTGTTCGTAAACATGCTTGCTTCATACATCGTTGCAAAGGCTCAACCATGGAGAAAGTAATCACGGCACCGGTTGCTCGACCAGCCACGGCCGAGCCCTGGAAGCGCGTTGCGCCAGCGAGCAGACTGATGCTGATCGTGGCCTCGGTTGCGCCTGCCGCTTTCGGTGCGCTGGCAATGGTGCTAGGTCTCAGATTTGAGCTGGCACTGTTGTTCGTCTTCTTGCCGGTGCAGCTTGTGCTTGGCGTTATTGCAGGTCGACGCATTTCGGGCAAGCGCGGTCAGTCAGACGCCATTCTGCAGATTTTCATAATTTTCTTTGCCGCGACGGTCTTTGTCTTGCTGGTTTCGGTTGTCTGGTCAGTGATTGAATCTGGCGCAAAGGCGATTTCGTGGCAGTTCTTCACCCAGAACAATGTCTACATTTCGCCAACTACCTCTCTCGAATATGGTGGCGTTGGCCACGCAATTATCGGAACGCTCTTGGTTGTGCTGCTCTCGACAGTCGTGACGGTTCCGCTCGGCATTGCAACAGCGATTTACCTCACTGAAACTCGTGGCCGCAGCCGCAGCGTCGTGCGCACGCTAATTCAGGCAATGAGTGGTCTTCCTTCAGTGGTGTCAGGTTTGTTTATCTACGCGCTATTCATTGCTTCAGGAATCACTCAGTACGTCGGCTGGGCTGGTTCGCTCGCGCTGATTCCGTTGATGTTGCCAACCGTGACCCGCGTTGCCGAAGAATCGCTTTTCTTGGTGCCACAGGAGTTGCGAAATGGAGCTCTCGCTCTTGGTGCACCTGCCTGGCGAGCATTCTGGATAGTCACAATGCCAGCAGCCAAGTCTGGATTGATCACCGCAGTGCTTCTTGGAATCGCTCGAATTATTGGTGAGACTGCGCCGCTAGTAATTACAACTTTTGCCGCGAACTCGACGAACTACAACGTCTTCAACGGACCTATCGCAACGCTTCCGACTTATCTTTACCAATTCACCGCGTATGGTTACGACACCTCGATTCAGCGAGCTTGGGGAGCGGCGTTAGTCATTCTGATTTTGGTTGCTGTGCTATTCGTCAGCGCTCGTGTCATCACTCGCAAAAAGAAAACCTCGAAGAAGGTCAAATAAATGGCAAATCTATCGGCTGAAAACGTCAACGTCTGGTTCGGTCAGCGTCACGTACTAAAAGACGTCAACTTGGTGTTTCCGAAGAATGAAGTAACCGCGCTGATCGGGCCTTCTGGCTGCGGCAAGTCGACCTTCATTCGCACTCTCAACCGCATGCACGAGCTGATTCCTGGCGCAGGGCTTGCCGGCAAGGTTGTGCTTGATGGTCGCGACATTTATGACGCTGGCGTCGACCCGGTCGAGGTTCGCCTTCGTGTCGGCATGGTTTTTCAGAAGCCGAACCCGTTTCCGACGATGTCTATCAAAGAAAACGTGCTCTCGGGTTTGAAGCTTTCGAACCGCAAAACCTCTGATGCAGACGGACTGGTTGAAACGGCTCTTCGCCGCGCCTCGATCTGGAACGAAGTTAAAGACCGCCTTGGCGACCCTGCTATCTCACTTTCGGGTGGTCAGCAGCAGCGCCTTTGCATTGCCCGTTCGCTTGCCATGGAGCCAGAGATTCTTCTCATGGATGAGCCTTGCTCGGCTCTCGACCCTGGCTCTACCCGCCGCATCGAAGAGACAATTCTCGAGCTAAGCGAAGACATGACAATCGTCATCGTGACCCACAACATGCAGCAGGCTCAGCGCGTTTCATCGCGCACCGCTTTCTTCTTGGCTGAAGACGGAAACCCGGGTCAGGTGGTTGAGTTCGGCTCGACCGAGCAGGTATTCAACCAGCCAATCGACTTGCGCACAAATGACTATGTAAACGGGCACTTCGGTTAACACCGAATGTTCACCTAAAAGTTCATTCAATGAAAGATAGCCAGAACACCAAGTTAACCTGCGGGTAATTTACTGAACTTGTCAACAAGACATAGAAAACTAACAAGGAGAATAAATGCGCCGTTCACTGAACGCAATCGCAACAGTGTCAGCTTTGGTCGCAACCGTAGCTTTGGTTGGCCCAGCAGCTAACGCAGCTGAGAACATCACCGCAGGTGGTTCATCATTCGCTGCAAACATTTTGCAGACCTGTGCAGCTAGCTACACCGCTGACAAGATCACATATGCCTCAGTTGGATCAGGTACTGGTCGCAACAACTTCACCTCGGGCACCTACGACTTCGGCGCAACCGATGCTCCTTATGCTGCAACCGACAAGAAGCCAGAGTCATTTACTTACGTTCCGCTAATCGGTGGCCCAATCGCAATCGTTTTCAAGGTTGACGGCGTCACCTCACTAAACCTTTCTGCAAAGGTTCTAGGTGGAATCTTGAACGGTCGTTACACAATGTGGAACGACGATGAGATCAAAGCGCTAAACCCTAAGGCTGCATTGCCAAACAAGGCAATCAACGTTGTCTATCGCTCGGGATCATCAGGCACCACTCAGAACCTCGCAAACTTCTTGCGTGGCAACGGTGCTTCTGGCTACAAAGACAGCGGAACCTGGGCAACCGCATCAGCTCAGTCGACTCCGGTCGGCATCAGTGCATCAAATGCACAGGCTGTTGTAACCACCGTTACTTCAACCCCGAACTCGATTGGCTACGCTGACCTTTCAGACGCTGCCTCGAAGGGCCTACCATTCGCAGCTCTTCGCAACCCTTCAGGTGCTTTCGTGAAGCCAACTGTCGCATCAGCTTCAAAGTTCTTGGCTGCGCAGAAGGTTCTGCCAAACGGAATTCTTGACATCGACTACAAGAAGAACGTTGCCGGTGGCTACAACGCATCGCTAGTGACCTACGCGTTGGCACCAACTGCTAAGGGCGGAGCAAAGGGTGTAGCAATCAAGAAGTTCTTGACCTACGTAATCAACAGCTGCGCACCTGCAAAGGGCCCGGCGCTGAACTACGCACCACTCGCAGCATCGCTAAAGGCTAAGGCCTTGGCACTTGTTGCAACCGTAAAGTAACAAAAAGTTGAGTTAGGGTTTTGGGGTGCCGGCATGTCGGCACCCCAGAACTCATTCACTAGTTAAGGGCTAAACATGTTTTCGAGATCAGCTAAGACCTTCGCCTTGGTTATTGCCGGCATGTTGTCGCTCAGTGCTTGCAACCCGCCGATGCCACCCGAGGTTCTTGCGACTCTCGCAGAACAGACATACACCTGCGAGCTCGGTGACACCCAACTTTCAGCACCAGAAGAGATTGCTGCAGTCGCAGTCGATTGGCAAACGTCTGTCGCAGCAAACTGCGAAGGCATGAGCATCAGCCCAGCCGCCGAACCTAGTGCTCAGGTAGAACTTCAAATTGGCGACCCTATCGATGCAAGTTGCGTCGCGTACTCGACTGTTCCGTTCGCAGCCGATGCGGTGGTCTTCACGGCAAACCTTGATGGCATTTCGAATGTGAACCTAAACGCCACGGCACTCGAGCAAATTTTCAAGGGCGAAATCTCAAACTGGAATGACTCGCTTCTGGCCGAGTTGAATCCGGGATTCGAAATGCCCGATTTGCCAATTAGCTACGGCAGCCTACTTTCTGCAGAATCTGCAAAACCGATGACCGACTGGTTGAGTCGCCTCGCGAAGCACGATGTTGCGTTTGCCGGTGGCAACACTGCAATCGACTCGCTTGATGCAGGATCGCTCGTGCTCACTACATATTCAAAGGCAACCGCTATCGGCATCACCATGGTCGGAATTGTCGCAGGCTCGAATGTTGAGAAAGACCTCGTGGTTCCTGACATGAGCACTATTTCGACCGGAGCAACCCAGTTCAAAATCAAGAACAATGCCGGTTCGATCGAACTGACTTTTGACGCGAAGTCAAAGCCGATTGCTCCTGTAGGAATCGACGTTGCGCCGAACCCATACCAGGCCGTCTCGATCACGAACATGCGTCTCTGCGGCGTTGACTCGCTAAAGACCAGGGCGGCTGCGCGCTACCTGCTTCGCCAAGACAGCCAAGGCTCGCTCGGGCTCACGACCATGATCGCGCTGCCTGAAACTTTGCGAGTAGAAGCTTTGGCTGCCGTTTCGGTTGGCCTGCCGATGCCATCGCTTGCACCAGAGGGCAACTAGCGAACGCTCGCTTAGGCTAGTCGGGTGAGCTCAAAACCCAACCGCGGCATCGGAACACTACTTATTGCCGTCTATGCCATCTTCGCGATTTCGGCGACGGCTCGCGCGAGCTACCAGTTGGCAACCAAATTTGAAGATGCTCCGTTGGCCTACTCGCTCTCGGCGCTTAGCGCAGTTATCTACATAGTTGCGGCTGTCGCTCTTGCCAGAACCTCGGAGAAGTCGTCCAGGGTAGCAAAGGCCGCAGTGCTATTTGAGTTGGTCGGTGTATTGGTTGTTGGCACATTGAGCCTGGTTATGCCGCATGCATTTCAGCACCCGTCGGTCTGGTCTTGGTACGGCTTGAACTATGCCTGCCTGCCACTTGTGCTTCCGATTTTCGGTTTGCTTTGGCTAAATAAGCGTCGAACAGATAAATAGAATTTCAAACATGCTCGAGTTCGATTCACTAAATGACTTGTCGAAAGACCTGGGTGGCACCGCTCTAACCATCGGCAAGTTTGACGCAGTGCACCTTGGGCACCAGTTTTTGCTTCACGAGTTGCTAGAGACCGCAGAAGAACACGACCTTAGTTCTGTAGTTGTCACTTTCGATCGCCACCCGCTGAGCACGCTGCAGCCGGGCAGCGCACCGCAGGCAATTATTGGTCAAAAGCAAAAGCGTTTTCACTTGGCCCAAGCTGGCGTCGATGTTCTAGTGACGCTCGAATTTGATGACGCACTTGCAAATCTCTCACCAGAAGAATTCGTCAAGTCGATTTTGGTAGACAAGTTGAATGCCAAATTTGTGATTGTTGGCCACGGATTCCGCTTCGGTGCAAATGGTGAAGGCACCTGCGAACTGTTGGCGCAACTGGCAGAGAAGTATTCGTTTAGGTTCAAAGAACTCGCCCCATTTGAAATTGACTCAAAGGTGGTCTCGGCAACTCGCGTTCGCGAACGACTCGACGCCGGTGACATTGCCGGGGCGGAGCGCTTGCTAGGTCGCTCGCACGTGACCACCGGCAAGGTCGAACATGGCCTCAAGATTGGTCGCACCATCGGGTTTCCGACAGCAAACATTGCCCGCGACTGCGAGGGCTACCTTCCGCTTGACGGCGTCTATGCCGGCTGGATGCACGTCGATGGCCAAAAGCTGCCGACGGCGATTTCGATCGGCATCAACGAGACTTTTCAAGCAGTTCCGAGACTTGCCGAGGCCTTTGTTCTCGACCGCAAAGACCTCGATCTCTACGACAAGATCGTGAATCTCGAATATGTCGAGTTCATTCGCCCGGCGGCCAAGTTCAACGGGGTAGAAGACCTGGTCGAAGAGATAAATCGCGATATCGCCAAGATTCGAGTGAGCCTCAAGCTCGAAAACCACTAATCCGGGCTGGCATCTGCTGCCGCTTTGTTCTAGAATCGACAGGTTGCCGTGTATCGGCCGCGGATCAAGAGAGCCAAAACATCCCGTTTTCGGCGCCGCGCAGCAAGAACTGAAGGAGCAAAACTATGGCATTAGATGCAGCCGTAAAGACCGCGA
>JAHEGB010000001.1 GCA_024645175.1 Microbacteriaceae bacterium | reverse complement strand
AGCAGCATGACTATGCCAGAGATTTGCGCGGTACCCATTACCGTGCTGACGTTTTGTTGAGAGAAAACCCGCTCGATTGCCACCAAGTCTGGCTTGTGCAAATCGATTATCTTCTCGAGCTCAGTGGCAATCAGGTTCAAGCGTTTGGCAAGAGGCAGTTCTGCGTCACTGCGCACTGTTTCTACAGAGACGAACTTTGCCGTGCGATTGGCTGACACCTCAACGACACCAACACCGCAGCGGGTTAAGCCGGGGTCGATGCCGATGATGATTCGAGACAACTACTGCTGCTCTAGTTGGGCGGCAACCTCTGCCGACATGTCGAAGTTTGAATAGACGTTTTGCACGTCATCAAGGTCTTCTAGCGCATCGATAAGACCGATCACCTTTGTAGCCGTCTCCAAATCAACCTGGATAGGTAGAGACGAAACAAACTCCACGTCGGCACTTTCGTAATCTAGACCAGCCGACTGAAGGGCTGTTCGAACCTCCACCATCGAACTCGGGTCAGTGGTGATTACGAATTGGTCTTCACGGTCTTCGATGTCATCCACGCCAACTTCTAGAACAGCTTCGAAGATCGAATCTTCGGTCGTGGCAGCGTTCTTTGCCACCACAATTACGCCCTTGCGGCTGAACTGATATGAAACAGAACCAGGGTCAGCCATTGTTCCACCGTTGCGAGTAACGGCTACTCGAACTTCTGCCGCTGCACGGTTTTTGTTGTCGGTTAGACATTCGATAAGCATCGCAACACCGTTTGGACCGTAGCCCTCATACATGATGGTGGTGTATTCAACCGCGTCAGCGCCAACGCCCGAACCACGCTTGATTGCTCGCTCGATGTTGTCGTTTGGCAAAGAGCTCTTGCGACCTTTTTGAACAGCGTCATACAGTGTCGGGTTGCCGTTTAGGTCGGGTCCACCTAGGCGTGCAGCTACTTCGATGTTCTTAATTAGCTTGGCGAAAAGCTTTGCACGCTTGCCATCGATTGCGGCTTTTTTGTGTTTGGTCGTTGCCCATTTGGAGTGGCCTGACATGATGCTCCTGTTTGCTTTGAGTTCGCTAGAAGTTTAGTTGAGGGCGATGCTCTCGGTTCAAATGAGATCGAGCAAGAGTTGGTGAATTCGCCCGTCGCCAACCATCTCTGGATGAAAAGAGATGCCGATAACTTTGTCTTGTCGAACGCCAACAATTCGACCATCTTCGAGTCTGGCAATGACTTCTACGCCATCACCCGCAGACTCGATGATCGGCGCACGGATGAATGCTGCGTGAACGAGCCCATGAACACCGGTCACAATAAGGTCAGTTTCGAATGAATCGTTTTGGTTACCAAAAGCGTTGCGGCGAACGGTGGTGTTCAATCCACCGAAACCCTCTTGACCACTTGCCGGATCGAGAATCTGGCTAGAAAGCAAAATCATGCCTGCACAGGTTCCTAAGACCGGCAGGCCATTCTTGATCGAGGTTCTTAGAGGCTGCAGCATGCCGAAAATCTCTGCAAGTTTGAAAATTGTCGTAGATTCACCACCAGGAATGACCAGAGCTTGAATTTCTTCTAACTGCTCTGGTTTCTTGACGAGAACAACGCGACAACCAAGCGCCTCGAGAACGGCTGCGTGCTCTCGCACATCACCTTGGAGCGCTAAGACTCCGACAGTCCTTTGGCTCAATTACCAGCCGCGCTCAGACAGACGGTGTGGTGCCGGAAGGTCATTGACGTTGATGCCAACCATTGCCTCTCCTAGCCCGCGAGAAACCTGCGCGAGAACATCGGCGTCATTGAAGAACGTGGTTGCCTTGACGATCGCCTTTGCTCGCGCCATTGGGTCGCCTGACTTGAAGATTCCTGAGCCAACAAATACGCCGTCTGCTCCAAGTTGCATCATCATTGCTGCGTCAGCAGGAGTAGCAACACCGCCAGCAACAAACATCACAACCGGAAGTTTTCCGGTCTTGGCAACTTCGCGAACCAGTTCATACGGAGCTTGAAGTTCTTTTGCCGCGACATAGAGTTCGTCCTCAGTCTTTGCAGCCAATGCACGCAACTCAGCACTGATAGTGCGAATGTGCTTTGTGGCTTCTGAAACATCGCCTGTGCCTGCTTCGCCCTTTGAGCGAATCATTGCAGCACCCTCTGTAATGCGGCGAAGCGCTTCACCCAAGTTAGTCGCACCGCAGACAAAAGGAACGGTGAAGTTCCACTTGTCGATGTGGTTTACATAGTCAGCTGGTGAAAGCACCTCTGACTCGTCGATGTAGTCGACGCCAAGAGATTGCAAAATCTGTGCTTCAACAAAGTGACCGATGCGAGCCTTTGCCATAACCGGAATCGACACTGCGTTGATGATGCCATCAATCATGTCTGGGTCACTCATGCGAGAGACTCCGCCCTGGGCACGAATGTCTGCTGGCACGCGCTCAAGCGCCATTACTGCAACAGCTCCAGCGTCTTCTGCGATCTTGGCTTGCTCTACGTTAACGACATCCATGATCACACCGCCCTTGAGCATCTCGGCTAGGCCGCGCTTGACGAGTGAACTTCCGGTGGTTGGCTTTGATTCAGTCATGCTTCAAGTGTAAGCCAGCCCAAAAAGGCATTCAAACGAGTTGGTAACTAATTGACTTGATTCCAAGCCTCAGCGATTTCGGCTCGAACTTCGCCAAGCAATCTAGGCAGGGCCTTAGTCTCGGCAATGATCGGAAAGAAGTTTGAGTCGTTGCGCCAACGGGGCACGATGTGCTGGTGCAGGTGACCCGCTATGCCCGCTCCGGCGACCTCACCCTGATTCATACCAATGTTGAAACCGTGGCACTTGCTTACCGCGGTCAAAACCTTCATGGCTTGCTGGGTCATAGCGGCTATTTCGTCGACCTCGACTTTTGTTGCTAGGTCGTAGGTAGAAACGTGACGATAAGGGCAAACCAGGAGGTGTCCTGAGTTGTAAGGGAAAAGGTTTAGCAAAACGAAGCCGAACTCTCCCCTGTGCACGATGAGCGAATCTTCGTCACTTCCGTTTGGACCCAAGCAGAATGGGCATTCATGTTCGGCGGGTTGCTGCCCATTTTGAATGTAGACAAGACGGTGCGGAGTCCAGAGGTGCTGAAACGAGTTCGGCACTCCTGGCATCTCGGCTGAGTTTTGCAAACTAAACCTGCGTCTTGGTCTCAATCGCCGCAAGAATGCGTTCGATTGCCTTTTCTACTGGCACACCGTTCTCTTGCGAACCATCCCTGAATCTGAAGCTGACTGCGTTTGAGTCGCGGTCTTGGCCGCCAGCAATGAGCATGAACGGAACCTTTGCCTTGGTGTGGTTCAAGATCTTCTTTTGCATTCTGTCGTCACTGCGATCGACCGTGATGCGAACGCCTGCCTTGCGCAGGGTCGCGGCAATTTCATCGAGGTAGTCGCCAAATTCATCCGCCACTGGAATTCCGACAACCTGAACCGGTGCAAGCCATGGAGGAAAATGCCCGGCGTAGTGCTCAGTTAGAACTCCAAAGAAACGCTCGACCGAACCGAACAGCGCTCGGTGAATCATGATGGGGCGCTGGCGAGTTCCATCTGGAGCGGTGTATTCGAGGTCGAATCTTTGCGGCAAATTGAAGTCAAGTTGAATTGTCGACATCTGCCAGGTTCGACCGATTGCGTCTCGGGCCTGAACTGAAATCTTTGGCCCATAGAACGCTGCGCCACCCGGATCAGGAACCAACTCGAGACCAGACTGCAGGGCAACCTTTTCAAGTGTGGCAGTGGCCGTCTGCCAGATTGCATCGTCGCCGACAAACTTTGGGTTTCCGTCTTCTTTAGTTGAAAGCTCTAGATAGAAGTCGTCGAGGCCGTAATCGCGAAGCAAACCAAGAACGAAGTTCAGAACGTTAGTTAGTTCTGATTCCATGGTTTCTGGAGTCACAAAAAGGTGTGCATCGTCTTGAGTCATTCCGCGAACACGAGTTAGCCCATGAAGGGTTCCACTCTTTTCGTAGCGATAGACAGATCCGAATTCAAAGAGACGAAGAGGCAGGTCGCGGTAACTGCGGCTCTGAGACTTGAAGATAAGAATATGGAACGGGCAGTTCATTGGCTTGAGGTAGTAATCCTGGCCTTGCTTTCGAACGATTCCGTTTTCATCGATTTCTTCATCGAGGCGCATCGGCGGAAACATTCCGTCTGCGTACCACTGAAGGTGCCCTGAAGCCTCAAACAAGTTTGATTTGGTTATGTGAGGCGAGTAAACAAACTCGTAGCCACTCTCTTCGTGGCGCTTACGCGAGTAATCCTCCATAACCTTGCGCATGACTCCACCCTTAGGGTGAAACACGGCAAGACCGCTTCCGATTTCTTCAGGAAACGAGAACAGATCAAGTTCTTGACCTAGTTTGCGGTGATCGCGCTTTGCGGCCTCAGCCATTCGCTCTTGATATTGCTTGAGTTCATCCTTGGTCGGCCAAGCGGTTCCATAGATGCGTTGAAGCTGCTTGTTTTTCTCATTGCCGCGCCAGTAGGCAGCAGCAACGCGAGTTAGAGAAAATGCCTGACCGATCATGCGGGTGTTTGGCAAGTGTGGGCCTCGGCAGAGGTCTTTCCATTTGGTCTCGCCACTTGCCGGGTCGATGTTGTCATAAATCGTTAGATCGCCAGCACCAACCTCGGCGGCACCCTCTCCGACATCGCCGCCTTTGAGACCAATTAGTTCGAGCTTGTATGGTTCTGCGCTCAACTCGACTCGCGCGGAATCGTCGCTAGTCACGCGGCGCACAAAACGTTGCCCAGACTGAATGATTTTCTGCATCTGCTTCTCAAGTGCACGAAGATCTTCGGGGGTAAATGGAGTCTCAACGTCGAAGTCGTAATAGAAACCGTCTGTAACCGGTGGGCCAATGCCCAACTTGGCCTCTGGATTAATGCTCTGAACTGCCTGAGCCAAAACGTGGGCTGCAGAGTGACGCAAAATGTTCAGCCCGTCGGGCGAACCGATGGTCACTCCCTCGACAACGTCGCCCTCTGACAACTTGTGAGCTAGGTCTTTGAGCTCGCCGTTGACTCGCAGCGCGACAATTGTCTTGTCGGTAAATAAACCGAATCCATCAGAGCCCTGCTCTACCTCAGTGCTTGCGCCTGCAACGGTGACTTTCACGAACGTCCTCTCAACTTGCCAATTCTAAGCCGACACTTAGGCGTGCCTTGCTAGCCTCTGCCCATAATTTGGTGTTTCCTAGCATCCATGGCTATGAAAAGACTTTCCAAGGATGAGCTCGAAATCATCAACCAAGATGAGTCGGTCATCGCATCGGTTGAATTTCAGAAAAACACGATGGCTGCAAAGCTCAACTGGCTTCGCGCTGGAGTTCTCGGCGCAAATGACGGCATTGTCTCTACCGCCGGATTAGTCATGGGTGTAGCTGGAGCAAACCCAAACAACCCCTCAGCCGTTCTAATTGCTGGTGTTGCCGGCCTTGTTGCCGGCTCGATCTCTATGGCGGGCGGCGAATACACCTCGGTGAGCGCACAACGCGACAGCGAAAAGGCTGCACTTGAGGTTGAACGCAAAGAGTTGGCTGAGAACCCCGAGCACGAACTGCGCGAACTCGCCTGGTTCTATGAGCAAAAAGGTCTATCGCTCGAAACGGCGATGGTCGTCGCAGCAGAACTGACATCCAAGGATGCCCTCAAAGCCCACGCCGAGGCAGAGCTTGGAATCGACCCCGATCAGCACGTGAGCCCTGGCCAGGCTGCAATATCTTCATTCGTTGCATTTGCTGCCGGCTCTCTTCTTCCGATCTTTGCCGTAACTGGGCCATGGGTGAATCTAAGAATTCCCGCAACAGTTGTTGCCGTAGCCCTATCGCTTGCGCTGACAGGTTTCGTTGGCGCGAAAATAGGTGGCGCTAAGAGTGGCAGGGCAATCGTGAGAAACGTCTCGGTGAGCTTACTAACAATGGGTGTGACGTATGGCATCGGAATACTGTTTGGAACCAGCACGCTATAGCCGAAGGTAAACTTGCACGGTGAGCAAGCTAGAAAAAGTCGACGTCGCCCTAGTTGGCGGTGGCATCATGAGTGCCACCCTTGGCACATTGCTAAGACTTCTTGAGCCTAAGTTCAAGATTTCAATCTACGAACGCCTTGATGCCGTTGCACTCGAATCTTCAAACCCTTGGAACAACGCCGGCACCGGGCACGCAGCGCTATGCGAACTTAACTACATGCCCGATTCGAAAGACGGTTCGCTGCCTGACCCTTCAAAGGCGATTCAGATAAACGAGCAATTTCAGCTGAGCAGACAATTTTGGGCGTTCTTGGTAAAGAACAAAATCATCAAGAACCCGAGCAGCTTCATTCATTCGACACCGCACATGACTTTCGTTCAAGGTGAGAAAGACGTCGACTACCTGCGTCGCCGAGCCGAAGTTCTATCGAAGCAACCATTGTTTAAGGGCTTCGAGTTCACAACCGACCACAAGAAGATTGCAAACTGGGCTCCTTTGCTGGTGGAGGGCCGCAACCCGAGTGAGCAAATTGCCGCCACCCGCATCGAATCAGGAACAGATGTCGATTTTGGTTCTCTAACCGAACAATTATTTGATTTCTTGGCAGAGAACAAGAGCAAGGTTCAAACCAACTCAGAAGTTGTTTCAATCACGAGAATTGACGAGGGCTGGCACCTGGTCATCAAAGACCGCGTAACCAACGAAAAGCGATATGTGATCAGCAAATTCGTTTTCGTGGGTGCAGGTGGTTGGGCACTCAAGTTGCTTCAGAACTCTGGCATTCCAGAGGCTAAGGGTTATGGCCTGTTTCCGGTCAGCGGTTCATTCTTGCGAACCGACAACCCAGAATTGGTTAAGCAGCACCAAGCAAAGGTTTATAGCCAAGCATCTGTTGGAGCTCCGCCAATGTCTGTGCCGCACCTAGACACTCGAGTTGTCGACGGAAAAGCCAGTTTGCTCTTCGGGCCTTACGCCGGTGCGATTCCAAAGTTTCTTAAGCAGGGTTCGCTTCTTGACCTGCCAAAAGCTGTTCGCCCTTCGAACATCAGGCCTTACCTCTCGGTAGCCGTAAAGAATCTTTCGCTAATCAAGTACCTGGTTGGCGAGCTGGTCAAATCAAAATCTGCGCAGTTCGATTCGCTTAGAAACTTCGTGCCAACAGCTAAACCTGAGGACTGGAGTTTGATTGTTGCCGGTCAACGCGCACAGGTAATCAAGCGCGACGCACGCGGAAACGGCAACCTGCAGTTTGGCACTGAAGTAGTCACTTCTGCAGATGGTTCTATCGCGGGCCTGCTGGGAGCATCTCCTGGTGCATCAACGTCGGTTCACATCATGCTCGAAGTTCTAGAAAAGTCGTTCGCGTCTGAGATGCCGCAGTGGCGCAAATCTCTGCAGAAGATGATTCCTAGTCTTGGCAAGAATCTAAACGACGATAAGAATCTCGCCGCCGAGGTCTTGCAGTCGACAGCCAAGATTTTAAAACTTAAGGCTTAGCTTCAACCTCTGGCAGGCGAATTTGGTCGCGCACAACTTCGAGCGTCGCATAGTTCAATACTTTGAAACTAACCTTCAGTTTGTTTTGAGCGCTGGAGTCACGAAGAACCTCAACGTAAGCGTTGATGTCTAATTGCTCGGCGCTTCTGCACAAGAACCACTTGCCATAACTTTCTCGCCAGTCAGAGCGACGCTCGCTCAGTTCAAAAATCTTGCTATCCGAGTGAGTGAGCATCACGAATCTCTTATGCAGGTGATCTAAATAGATGTATCTGTAGTCATAGGCCGCTGCTTTGATTTTGCGGCTGTTCCCCTCTGTCCAGAACGGATAAACAACTGCATCTTCGAATTTGCAATAACCACACAACGCTGGCTCAGATTCTGAAAGCACAGTCACAGTTGGGCAGGCAATCACCGGCTTCTGACCGAATTCCGAAAATGACTCATCGTTAGCTATGAGGCTTTCGAGTTCGCGTCCATCTACCGCGGAGTATCCAAGCTCTTTGATGGCTTGAGGAAGCTCGGGATCGGTCGCTGGAAGATTTGAGACGTAAGTGAAGATTGCAAGAGGAAGAAAAATCGCGAGGAGCATTGTGCCGATTGGCCTGATGAACTTTTGGAACAACTAAAGCCCCGCTGTCTTGTGGTGGACGATACTGGGATCGAACCAGTGACCCCTTCCATGTCAAGGAAGTGCGCTACCGCTGCGCCAATCGTCCATTTGGTGTTACGAGGTGAAGACGGGATTTGAACCCGTGTAGACGGCTTTGCAGGCCGCTGCCTCGCCTCTCGGCCACTCCACCGTGCTTGCACACAGGTTTCTTGAAACTAAACCCGTCTACTGCGAGCGGATGACGAGATTCGAACTCGCGACCCCAACCTTGGCAAGGTTGTGCTCTACCAACTGAGCCACATCCGCGGATGTCTTGTTTCCAAGACCTCGCTACTCTAACCCAAAATCGGGCATTTTGGCAACATTGACATAGCCTTGAACAATGTTTTCGATCAGCCTGGCTAACCCCTTTGAGGTGCTGCTGGGCGTTGTCTTCGTGATCATCGCCGTTTTGGTTTTCTTTGGCACTTTCGGGGTTGGCGTGGCATACGTGTTCTCAAACATCAAAGAAAGATGGCACGAATACACGAGCAAAAAGAAGCTGCAGGTAGTTTCGAACACTGCGGTATTTATCGTGATTTTGTCTGTGCTGATTGCCTTATCGGCAACGAAGCTTCGTTAGCCCCGCCAAGTCCAACGAGGGTCGGTTCCGGCGTAACCAACTTCACCGTGTTGAACGAGATCAACACCAGCAATTTCATCGGTGCTCGTAACCCTGAATCCAATGGTCCTCTCAATCGCCCAGGCTATTGAGAATGAAGCTACGAACGCAAAGAGTGCAACGACAGCACAACCTATTGCCTGCTTAGCTAGTTGATCGAAACCAAAACCGAAGAACAAACCTACGTTGTTGCCAAATAACCCGATGTAGAGAGTTCCGATCAAGCCAGCAACCAGGTGCACGCCAACTACATCTAGTGAGTCATCGAAACCGAGAACATATTTCAGCTCGATGGCAATAGCGCAGACGACACCAACGATCAAACCGAGCACAAGTGCCATCATCGGGGTGAGAAAAGCGCACGAAGGTGTAATCGCAACCGCTCCGGCGATAGCGCCTGTGCCAGCACCAATCGACGTGGCCTTTTTGTGCTTCAACTTTTCATAGAGTGACCAGGAAAGCATCGCCCCTACTGGTGCAGTCAAAGTATTAATGAATGCAAGCGAAGCAACGCCGTCAGCCGCAAGTTCACTGCCCGCATTGAATCCGAACCAGCCAAACCAAAGAATCGCAACACCAATCAGCACGAGCGGAACATTGTGCGGTGCGTGCATTCCCTTTGTGAAGCCGAAGCGCTTGCCAACTACTAGTGCGACCGCTAGAGCCGAGGCACCAGAGGCAACCTCGACTACGGTTCCGCCAGCGAAATCGAGCAAACCGATTTCGTGAACTAGCCAGCCGCCTGATGCCACGCTGCCGTCTTCGGCAAGCGTGAAGTTGAACACCCATGAGGCAACCGGAAAGTACACAATTGTCGCCCAGAGTCCCGCAAACACCATCCAGGATCCGAATTTGGCACGGTCGGCGATTGCACCCGAAATCAGAGCAACGGTGACGATTGCGAACGTTCCCTGAAACCCGCCAAAAGCAAATGGAAAGCCATCTCCTGCCTTTGCTGCCGCAAGCGCGTCATTCATAAAAAGTTTGTCGATTGAGAAAGCAAACACACCATCGATTCCGAAGAATCCCCCGTCAGCGGGCGTCGAGAAACCGATCGAATAGCCATAGACAATCCAGAGAACCGAAACCAGACCAAGCGAGCCGAACGACATCATCATCATGCTGACAACGCTCGAGGCGCGAACGAGACCTCCATAAAAGAAGGCCAGGCCAGGAGTCATAAACAGCACTAGGGCTGAACAGATGATTAAAAACATCGTGGTGTCTTGATTCATGGTGTCTCCAACTAAACGCCAAAGAAAGGCACCCTCACGGGTGCCTTTCTAAGGTCTTAGGAATATCTAACTACTAACTAGCCTCGATCAGCGCCGAATGCATAGGCCTCTTCACCGTGAACCACAGTGTCGATTCCTGCGATTTCGTCTTCAGCCTTGACTCTGAATCCGATGGTCTTCTCGATTATGAATCCGAGAATTAACGAGAGCACGAAGCTGTAAACCAGAACAGCTGCTGCCCCGAGAGCCTGCATCGCCAATTGGTGAAAGCCGAAACCGAATGCTGCGCCAACGTTGTTTCCGAAAAGACCAATCCATAGTGTTCCGACGATTCCACCGACCAAGTGAATTCCAACTACGTCGAGCGAGTCATCGAATCCAAGCGCAAACTTTAGGTCGATAGCTAGAGCACATAGTGCGCCTGCAACGAGACCTAGCAGAAGGGCCCATACCGGGTCGAGCGAGGCGCAAGCTGGAGTAACCGCAACCAGACCAGCAACTGCTCCCGATCCAGCGCCAATCGATGTTGCCTTGCCGTGCTTGATCTTTTCAATGAGAATCCATCCGAGCATCGCTGCCGCTGGAGCACCAATGGTGTTAATGAAAGCCAACGATGCGAGACCATCTGCCGCTACTTCAGACCCGGCGTTGAATCCGAACCATCCGAACCAAAGCAATGCCACGCCTAGAAGGGTTAGTGGAACGTTGTGTGGCTGGTTGATGCCCTTGCTGAACCCGAATCGCTTGCCAAGGATGATTGCCAGCGCAAGCCCGGCAGCACCCGCGTTGATGTGAACCGCGGTTCCACCAGCGAAGTCGATCACGCCGAGGTTATAGACAATCCAGCCGCCGTCAATAACCTTGCCGTCTTCTCCAAGAGTGAAGTTGAATACCCAGTTTGCGACCGGAAAGTAGACGATGGTTGCCCATAGACCAGCGAAGACCATCCAAGCGCCGAACTTTGCACGGTCGGCAATAGCGCCAGAGATAAGTGCGACAGTAATGATGGCAAAGGTTGCCTGGAATGAAACAAAAGCCAGTGAAGGGTAGCTAGCACCCTCAGGAGGGTTCAGCGAGTCGTGCACCTGCTGAGTAAGCCCAAGTGAGTTCAGGTCGATGCCAAACCAGCCGTCGATTCCATAGAACTGACCTGTGCCCGCGTTCGAGAAAGAAATTGCAAAACCATAGAGCACCCACAACACGGCAATCAGGCCGAGCGAGCCGAAACTCAACATCATCATGCTGACTACGCTCTTGGCCTTAACCATGCCGCCATAGAAGAACGCAAGACCTGGGGTCATTAGCAATACGAGTGCCGCACAAATGAGCACAAAAGCGGTGTTTCCTTGATCCACTTTGTCACCTCTCTAAAGAAATACTGAGCCACTAGCTGCGGCATGCAAGAAGTTTCTTCGTGTGAGGTTTCAGAAAGTGCAGCGAAATGTTTCGCGAATGTAAAACGTTAGATACCGAGGGCACCTAGACGAGATATCGCGCGAAGGTACTTCTTCTTGTAACCGCCAGCAACATGCTCAGGCAAGAACACCTTGGTCGTGTCTAATCCGGCTCCCCTGATCATCACCTGTTGCTCGTAGGCTCGGTCTACGAATGCCACGAATCGCAGTGCAGCGGCCTGATCTTTCAAGACGTGCACACCTTTGAGACCGAGCTTTGAAACTCCTTCGAGCAGCAACCCGTACTTCGATGGGTGAACCTCAGAGAGGTGTTTCAAAAGGTCATCGAAGTTATCAAGAGCCGAACCGTCACTGGCACCCAGCCAGTCAACTACCTGCTCTTCTGAATAAGTTTCAAGTGAGACATCTGTTGGTCGGTGCCTGTGGTCTTCACCGTCGATGCGCACCATTTGAAATTGATTCGCGATTCCATGAATCTCTCTGGCGAAGTCTTCAGAGGCAAATCTGCCTTCGCCCAATGCACTTGGTGGCGTGTTTGAAGTTGCAGCGAATTTCACGCCGGTCTGCGAAAGCTCATTCAAGAGTCTTGACATCATCATGGTGTCACCCGGGTCATCAAGTTCGAACTCGTCGATGCAAAGAAGTTGATACTTTTTCAACGCTTCGAGCGCATTGGCGAATCCGAGGGCGCCGATGAGGCTCGTGTAGGCAATGAAGGAGCCAAAAGCCTTTGTGCCTTTATAGGCGTGAAAAATAGAAGCAAGTAGGTGTGTCTTGCCGACACCGAAACCGCCGTCAAGGTAGATGCCGATCTTTTCTTGCGCAGCCTTCGAGAAGAGGCCACGCTTCTGTGAAACACCGGTGGCAAAATCTTGCGCGATTTTTACGGCAGCAGCCTGTGACTGAAATTCAACGTGCGGAATGTAAGTCTTGAAACTTGCTGTGGCAAATTCTCGAGGTGGCACCAAATCGGCAAGCAAACGCGAAGTGCTTGGGTCTGGGGTGCGGTCGGCAAGCGAAATGAAGCCCTCGTTTTTTGCCAATTCTTACCTCAGGTCTAGCGCGGAATAGATTCAACACTTAGCCTAGATGGGTAGTTCAATTGCAGTGAAGAAAGCGACATTTTGATGCCTCTAGGTTTTGACGATTCAGCGAAAATCAACGAATACGCCCACCCTGAAGTCTTGGTCAGCACTGACTGGCTGCAGGCAAATCTCGGCGCAGAGAATCTAGTAATTGTCGAATCAGACGAAGATGTTCTGCTCTACGCAACCGGCCATATTCCAGGCGCAGTCAAGATTGACTGGCACACAGACCTCAATGACCCTGTTCTTCGCGACTATCTAGATGGCGCAAAATTCGCCGAGCTACTCTCTTCACGGGGCATTCGCCGAGACTCAACCGTGGTTATTTACGGTGACAACAAGAATTGGTGGGCGTCATATGCCCTCTGGGTGTTCAAGCTTTTTGGCCATGCAGACGTTCGCCTTCTCGATGGTGGTCGCGAGACCTGGATAAGCGAGGGTCGCGATCTAACTACAGACGTCACTTCAATCACGCCTAGTGAGTATCCGGTAATCGAACGCGATGACAAGACCCTTCGCGCTTACCGTGACGACGTTCTTGCACACCTCGGAAAACCTCTGGTTGACGTCAGAAGTCCGCAGGAATACTCGGGTGAGCGCACACACATGCCTAACTATCCTGAAGAGGGTGCTCTTCGCGGTGGCCACATTCCTGGCGCTGCATCGATTCCTTGGTCTAAGGCTGCAAATGAGAACGGCACCTTCAAGAGCGCTGCAGATCTTCGCGCTCTTTACATCGACGCCGAAGCACTAGACCCCGCTACCGACACAATCGCCTACTGCAGAATTGGTGAGCGCTCAAGCCATACCTGGTTCGTTCTCAAATATCTTCTAGGTTTCAAGAATGTAAGGAACTATGACGGTTCGTGGACCGAATGGGGCAGCCTAGTCGGCGTTCCAATCGTGAAGGGCGAAGTTCGAGGCTCTTGGCCTGCAGTAGCCTAAATCTGTGAAGCTTACGAAACCAGCAGTCGCCGTCGTAGACGATTTTCAGTCTCTCGAACCACAGCACCGACTCGAATTGCTGCTTGATTTCGCAAATGAGCTGCCAAACCTTCCGGTGAGATATGCAGATCACCCCGACTTGCTTGAGCGAGTTGAAGAGTGTCAGTCGCCCGTCTATCTGTTCGTTGAAGTGACCGATCAACGGGTGCAACTTTTTCTAACGGCGCCAAAAGAAGCCCCGACAACCAGGGCTTTCGCTTCGATTCTGCACTCAGCGCTAGACCAACAACCTGTTGATGACGTGCTCTCTTTCGACGATGATTTTCCGTCAATGCTTGGCCTAACCGAGTTGGTAAGCCCGCTCAGAATGCGTGGCATTCGAGGCATGCTCGCGCGCATAAAGCGACAGGTAAGCGAGAAGAGTTAGTGACCGCGCTCGAACTTCTTCTGAGCAAATATCGCCCGTTTGAAGGCAACCGCCTCAACATGGTTATTGACGCCAATGCTCAGACTTCAGGCATCGACGGTTCAAGCAGGTCTTTGTCATCGGCTGCTGACAGGGCACTTTTGAAGCACCTGCGGTCGATCTCGAGCCTGATCGTTACTGACGCGGCAACGGCAGCAGCAGAACACTACAGGCCGTCTAAATTCGCACCAATACAGATTTGGTCGAAATCCTCAAACTTTCGAGGGTTCAGCAATATTTCCGCTGACGCTGAGCATCAGCAGTTGACCGTAAAACACACGGATGATCTTCACTTGGCCGTTGCAGAAGCCACACTGCTATCTCGACATCTTCTGTTTGAAACTGGGCCAACCGTCTCAGCACTATTGGCAGAGGCAAATTTGATCGACGAGCTCTGCCTAACAGTGACCGGTCTCTCAAATGACTCAGAGGCTAGGCAGCTGGCCCTGAATTTTGCCCAGAGGCTTGGCCTTGCCGACATGAGCATCGTTGAATCATCTCAACTAGACAACTCGTTCTTTTTCGTAATGCGCTAAAGATTCGGCGTGGCAGAGCCTAATCAACAACGCTCGGCAATATCCTTTTGGCATGACCGACGAAATTGACGAGACTCTAGCGCCTGAATTTCAGGCCGCTGTCTTCTCTATTCGTCAGGCGTCGAACCGTGCAGAACTTGTCGTAGAAGAGCTTGCAGCACCGAGCGATATTGCAACTCACGCAATTGCCTTTTCAGCTGAAGTTTCGAGCGAAACCAGTGAAGTGCCGGGCAGTCTAGGCACCGGAAGATTCGTTTTGTTCTGGTCACCCCAGCCCCAAGAGAACTGGACAACCAACTTTCGCATTGTCTGCTTTTCTAGGGCACCACTCGAGAGCGACATCACGAGCGAAGACCAAAGCGCCGAAATTACCTGGACTTGGCTCACAGACGCCTTAGCGATTGCAGGCGCAGAACACTCTGCGATCGCAGGAACGACCACTCGAATTATTTCTAAGGGCCATGGAATGATGGCAAATGAAAAAAATCACGCAGAACTTGAAATGCGAGCCAGTTGGTCGCCGCATGGAACCGATATAGCGAAGCACTTTGAGGCCTGGCAAAACCTAGTGTGCATCATGTCTGGATTCGAGTTGACACCAGGAGTTGGCGAAGTACACCGCTAATGCCAGATTCGATTAGCACTCCCCTTCTCAAGGCGCGCAGAGAAGTCATTTTTGTTGACTCGCAAGAGCAACTTGACGATGCCGTCACAAAATTGTCTTCATACAAAGGCCCGTTTGCGCTCGACGCGGAACGAGCTTCGGGTTTCAAGTATGGCCAGCGCGCCTACTTGATACAGGTCGCAAGAGCAGATGGCGAAATCTTTCTGATCGACCCAGCGGCGATAGCCCCGAATGCCGAGACTCCTCCATTCACTGATTTGGCTCGATTGCTAAAAACGGACACATGGATTCTTCACGCTGCCACTCAAGATCTTGCTTGCCTTGCAGAACTCGGGCTAATACCCACGAAAATCATTGATACCGAACTTGGCTCGCGAATCAGCGGCCTGCCTCGAGTGGGCCTCGGTGCGGTTGTAGAGCACTTTCTTCAGTTAGGGCTTGCTAAGGAGCATAGTGCGGTCGATTGGAGCAAGCGACCGCTCGAACAGGGCTGGCTCGACTACGCAGCGCTCGACGTAGATGTGCTTCACGAGCTCTCACAGCTATTGATTGAAGATCTGAAGTCTAAAAACAAATTGACCTGGGCACTTGAAGAGTTCGAACATCTGCTCAACTTCAGACCTAAACCAGAGAAACCCGACAGATGGCGTGGAACTACGGGCCTTCACGAAGTCAAGAACCAACAGGGTCTAGCCATTGCAAGGTCGCTGTGGCTCGCCAGAGAGGCGCTTGGACAAAAACTCGATGTTGCCCCTGGCCGGTTGATCCCTGACAGCTCGATTTCTTATGTTGCCAAGAACATACCTGCCAGCAGACCCGAACTGGCTAACTCAAAGAGCTTTGCTGGTCGTGCCTCAAGAACTTACCTAGACACTTGGTGGGCTGCCATCGACGAGGGCAAACGCAGCAGAGATTTGCCACCGCTGAAACTCGCAGCAACCGGAATTCCGAATCACAGAAACTGGCCAAGCAAGTGGCCTAAGGCACATCAACGCCTAATCTGCACCAGACACTTTGTGACGCAGGTTGCAAGCCAGCACGAGCTGCCAATCGAGAACCTCGTTTCACCCGAAACAATTCGACAAATTTGTTGGGTTGAAAGAGAAACGGCGACTCTCGAAGAGATACGCGCCGAGCTGGCGAGTTTTTCTGCAAGACCTTGGCAAATCGAATTGATAGCCGAAGTGATCACTGAAGCTATCAACAAGAGTTCAACTTTTGAAATTGAGAAGAACGAAGAAGCGGCTAAAAGTTGATTTGGTTCTTAGCCGATTCGTCAATTTGACGAGCATACGGAACCTTGGCACCAAGCACCTGAGCAACGATGTCACGCGCGATGGTTTGTGCGTTGAGCCCAACACGGTCAAGAATTTCATCTCGACTCGCGTGTTCTAAGAACTCATCAGGCAATCCAATTTCATTGAGTGCCGTGTCTACCTGAGCTGCGCGCATGGCTTGACGGATTCTAGTTCCGATGCCACCGACGCGAATGCCGTCTTCGATGCTGACAACAAGGCGGTGATCAGCAGCGAGAGAAACGACAGAATCTGCGACCGGAATCACCCAACGTGGGTCGATGACTGTGGCACCAATACCCTGCGCTGCAAGCAAGTCTGCAACCGAAAGAGCGATCTTAGCCATCGATCCAACGGCAACTAAAAGCACATCTTTGGCAGAGCTTTCGCGAAGAACATCGACTCCATCTGAGAGTCTCTTCACGGCGTCAATGTTCTGATCTACAGAACCCTTGCCGAACCTTATAAGAGTCGGAGCATCTTCGATTGAAACCGCTTCAGCTAACAATTCACGCAGAAGAGAAGCATCGCGAGGAACAGCAATGCGAATATTCGGCACGACCTGAAAGATTGCTAGGTCCCAAACACCGTGGTGACTCGCGCCATCAGGACCGGTTACACCTGCACGGTCGAGCACAAACGTGACGCCTTCCTTGTGCAAAGCAACATCCATGAGAACTTGATCGAGAGCGCGATTCATAAAAGTTGCATAGACGGCAACAACCGGATGCAGCCCTCCGAAAGCCATACCGGCAGCGCTAGTCACTGCGTGCTGCTCGGCAATTCCAACATCAAATACTCTGCTCGGAAACCGCTTCGCAAAGGCAGAAAGGCCAACCGGGTTGAGCATTGCTCCGGTAATGGCAACAATTCGATCGTTCTTTTCTGCGATTTTTACAATCTCTTCGCCGAATACTTTGGTCCAAGACGAAGTTGCGGCTTCGAGTGACTCACCGGTCTCGGGATTGATTTGACCAACAGCGTGAAACTGGTCAGCTTCGTTCATCACTGCAGGATCAAAACCTTTGCCCTTCTGCGTGATCACGTGCACGATGACCGGGTGTGCATACTTCTTAGCCTGCTCTAGAGCTTGCTCGACAGCCTTTTGATCGTGACCGTCGATTGGGCCGATGTACTTGAGGTCTAGGTTCGGAAACATGCTCTTGGGCGTCACAGAACCAAGCAACCCCTTGCCTGCTCCCCTAACTACCGAGAATGCCATGCGGCCGAGAACACCGAACTTCTCAAAGAATTTGCGGCTGAGTCGATAAAGCTTTCGATAAGTCTGCTCTGTGCGAATGTTGTTCAAGGTGCGGGCGAAGCCACCGATGGTCGGCGCATAGGATCTGCCGTTGTCATTGACGATGATGACCAACTTGCGATCGTTGTCGTCAGAGATGTTGTTAAGGGCCTCCCAGGCCATGCCTCCGGTGAGAGCGCCGTCTCCGATGAGTGCAACCACATAGCGATCGTTCTGATTGGTAAGACGGTAGGCCTTGGCTATGCCGTCGGCCCAACTCAGCGAAGAGGACGCGTGCGAACTCTCAACAATGTCGTGAACAGATTCTGAACGCTGCGGATAACCAGCAACCCCACCTTTTTGCCTTAGCGAGTCAAGGTTCTTTCGCCCGGTCAGCATTTTGTGCACGTAGCTCTGATGCCCCGTGTCGAAAACGATGCTGTCACGAGGTGAGTCGAAGACGCGGTGAATCGCCAAAGTGGTTTCAACGACACCTAGGTTTGGCCCCAAGTGGCCGCCTGTCTTTGAAACGGCAGAAACCAAATAGGCGCGAATCTCGCCGGCAAGAGCGATCATCTCGGCGTCAGATAGACCCTTTAGGTCTTCTGGGCCGTTCACGCCTTCGAGAATTGTCATGGTAGTTCTAACCTATTCGGCTAGCACTCAATTCCTAAGCGACCAAACTTCGAAGAACATACTGAAGAATTCCACCGTTGCGGTAATAATCAGCTTCTCCCGGGGTGTCAATTCTCACTACCGCGTCAAATTCGATGGTCTGCTTGCCGGCTGCTGAGTGAGCAGAAGGCTTTGCAGTTACTCGAACGGTCTTCGGGGTTACGCCCTGGTTCAACTGCTCAACGCCCGCGATATCGAAAATCTCGGTTCCGTCTAGCCCAAGCGAATCAGCGCTTTCGCCTGCAGGAAACTGCAGAGGCAAGACGCCCATTCCAATTAGGTTGCTGCGGTGAATGCGCTCGAAGCTCTCGGTGATCACTGCACGAACACCAAGCAAGCTTGTGCCCTTGGCAGCCCAGTCGCGTGATGAACCTGATCCGTATTCTTTGCCACCAAGAATTACTAGCGGAATCGCTTGCTCTTGATAGTTCGCAGATGCATCGAAGATGAACGCCTGAGTTGCGTCGTCTTTTGTGAAGTCTCTGGTGTAACCGCCTTCGACTCCGTCAAGCAACTGGTTCTTCAAGCGGATGTTCGCAAAGGTTCCACGAATCATGATTTCGTGGTTACCGCGACGTGATCCGTATGAGTTGAAGTCGACTCGTGAAATACCGTGCTCGGTTAGATATTTTCCTGCTGGCGAATCAGCCTTGATTGAACCTGCAGGACTGATGTGGTCAGTAGTAACCGAGTCACCAAGCTTGGCAAGAACACGAGCCGAGTGAATGTCGGTGACAGGGTCTGGAGTCTTCTTCATTCCATCGAAGTAAGGAGCCTTGCGAACATAGGTCGATTTCTCATCCCAGTCGAAAGTTGCACCCTTCGGTGTTGGCAAGGCCTTCCACCGCTCGTCACCTTCAAAAACACCCGCGTACTGGGTGGTGAACATCTCGCTGTTGATTGATTCGTCAATAGTTTTCTGAACTTCAACAGGGGTTGGCCAGATGTCTGCAAGAAATACATCGTTGCCATCTGCGTCTTGGCCCAAGGCATCATTCTCGAAATCGAAATCCATGGTGCCAGCAAGCGCATATGCAATCACCAAAGGTGGCGAAGCAAGGTAGTTCATCTTGACGTCTGGGTTAATTCGACCCTCGAAGTTGCGGTTTCCTGAGAGCACCGCGGTGACCGCGAGATCGTTCTCGTTGATTGCCGCAGAGATATTCTCATCGAGTGGCCCAGAGTTTCCGATGCAAGTTGTGCAGCCATAACCGACGAGGTTGAAACCGAGCGCATCGAGAGAATCGGTTAGCCCAGCTTTTGAGTAGTACTCAGTGACAACTTTTGAACCCGGTGCTAGCGAGGTCTTTACCCATGGCTTTGCCTTTAGACCCTTGGCAACTGCCTTCTTGGCTAGCAAGCCAGCGGCAAGCATTACAGAAGGGTTAGAGGTGTTTGTGCACGAGGTTATTGAGGCAATGGTTACGTGACCGTGATCGACAGCAAAGTCTTCGCCAGCAACCTGGGCCGGGTTAGACATAGCTGGAGCGTATGTAGGCAAAGCAGCCTCAAAAGCTTCTTTGGCCTTGCTCAAAACGATTCTGTCTTGCGGGCGCTTAGGGCCAGCAATTGAAGGCACAACGGTGCTCAGGTCAAGCTCAAGGTATTCGCTGAACTTTGGCTCAACGCTTGGGTCGTGCCAAAGGCCCTGTGCCTTCGCATAAGCCTCGACCAAGTCGATCTGCTCTTGCGGGCGACCGGTGATGCGAAGGTAGTCAAGAGTGACATCGTCAATTGGGAACATCGCGGCAGTTGAACCAAACTCAGGACTCATGTTTCCGATGGTCGCGCGGTTGGCCAATGGAACAGACCCAACGCCTGCACCATAGAACTCAACAAACTTGCCAACCACACCGTGCTTGCGAAGCATCTCGGTGATTGTAAGCACTACGTCTGTCGCAGTCGCGCCTGTTGGAATGCTTCCGTTTAGCTTGAAGCCAACAACCTTTGGAATCAGCATTGATACAGGCTGACCAAGCATTGCTGCCTCGGCCTCAATGCCACCGACTCCCCATCCGAGAACGCCCAAGCCGTTAACCATGGTGGTGTGCGAGTCGGTTCCGACACAGCTGTCTGGATAAGCCTGAAGTTCGCCGTCAACGATTCGAGTCATTACGGTGCGAGCGAGGTACTCAATGTTTACCTGGTGCACGATTCCAGTGCCAGGTGGAACAACCTTGAAGTCGTCGAAAGCTGTTTGCCCCCAACGCAAGAACTGGTAGCGCTCGCCATTGCGAGCATATTCAAACTCAACGTTCTTTTCGAATGCTTCGGCCGAACCAGCTACATCGATTACAACCGAGTGATCAATAACCATCTCGGCTGGCGCAAGTGGATTAATTCGCTTCGGGTCGCCACCAAGCTCGGCTACCGCTTCACGCATTGTCGCAAGGTCGACCACACAAGGAACGCCGGTGAAGTCCTGCATGATTACTCGCGCAGGTGTGAACTGAATCTCGGTGTCAGGTTCTGCAGAAGGTTGCCAATTAACAAGCGCATTGATGTGCTCTGCTGTGATGTTCGCACCATCTTCGGTGCGAAGAAGATTTTCTAGAAGAATCTTGAGGCTATAAGGAAGGCTTGCGGCGTCAACTGCATCTAGACGAAAAATCTTGTATGACTTGTCGCCAACCTGGAGATTCGCTGCCGAACCGAAACTGTTTACCTTAGACATGTATTCCTCTATCACTAGCCACTTTGCTAGGTCAAAAATACCATCACGAGCGGCGCTGAATGACGCTGCGCAGCATTAACCAGGTCACCCATAGTCCGGCAGCGTAGAGCGGCAAACCCATGATCAATTTCGCGGTGCCAAGCGCTTCTAGGTTGTTTGCCAGGTATAGCGGCCACTGCACAAGCAGCCTTGCGGCAAAAATGCCAACCCAAAGCAGTGTTGCGGCCGTGAAAATGCGCATTTCAGACTTGTTTCTTCGCCAGGCGGTCTTTTCACCAAGCAGAAGCCCTGCGATAAGTCCAATGAGTGGCCATCTGACAAGAACCGAAATCAGAAGTGGCACGAGGTAGGTCAGGTTGGTTATGAATCCCGTGATGAAGTAATCGCGGCCCGAGCCACCCTCTCGCAGCGCTAAGAATGCTGCAATGCCGATTCCGATTAGTCCACTTATGGCTTGGGCAAGTGGCTTTCTAGCGATAATTCGGGCAATAACAAATAGCACGCCAGCGATGGCAGAAACCACGACAGCGAGCTGAGCATCGCGACTGAACGAGAAAAAGAGGACGAACAAGAAGCCGGGCAAGACAGATTCAAGGATGCCCTGAACCCCACCCATCGATGACAAGAGCGACTTGTGGTCGAATTCATGTTTGCCGTCGACTACTCGAATGCCTAAACGCTTCGCTGCAGCGGTCTTCGGATCTTGCTCGGTCAAAACTAGGCCTTCATGCCCGGCGGAAGAACTGAACCGGCTGGCACGCTTAGCGGCAATGCCTCTCCTGGAGGCAGAGGTGTTTCGCCGCGGTGAACTATGACAGAGCGAAACAAGTCGTTGATGTCGGCAGCCGCTTTGGGGTCTGTCATTGCAGCGCCACCAATGGTTCCTCGCAGGCACCAGCGCGGCCCATCGAAACCGACGAAGCGGGCTAGACGATGACCCGCGGCACGCCCCTGGTCGTCGACAAGCGGAAGTTTTGCTAGAAGCTCAGCACCGATTGCGCCGAACCCCTCTTCAACTTCGCCACCCTGAGCCAAAATGTTTTGGGCAACGGCTGAGCGAATGTCGCTCCAAATACCTTCGGTCTTTGGTGCAGCAAATGCCATCAACTGAAGTTTCGAATTCGAGTATTCGAGAGTTACGGCAACCACTCGGCTGGTGCCGTCTTCAACGTCAACGCTGATCGAGAGGTCGGCCTTTGGTTCTACGCGAATTGAGCCGAAATCGATGTATGGGCGCACATCGTCGAGCTGTTCGCTATCAAACGGGCCAAGGGTTGAATAGTCGTTCACTAGTGCACTCCCGTCGAACCAAAGCCGCCATCGCCTCTGTTTGAGTCTGGCAAGAATTCGACCTGAATGAATCTGGCCTGTTCAACCTGTTGAACTAAAAGCTGGGCAATTCGATCGCCAACTTTGATTTCAAATGGTTGGGATTTATCCGTGTTCAAAAGTGTCACCTTGATTTCGCCTCGGTAACCCGCATCGATCGTTCCTGGGCTGTTAAGAACCATGATTCCGTTCTTCGCCGCTAGGCCACTTCGCGAGTGCACAAGCCCGACATATCCAGCCGGAAGCGCGATAGCCATTCCGGTTGATACGGTTGCGCGCTCGCCTGGTTGAATCACGATTGCCTGACTGCTGCGAAGGTCGGCACCGGCGTCGCCAGGTTGCGCGTATTTAGGCACATCGCCAGAAGTCACGATTAGAACGGGTAGGTCTCTCATCAGACTAAGAGCGTAGTCTAAGTTCATGGCCGAATCAGAAGAACAGACCACGCTTTACCGAGAGTTTCAGATTGCCAACCTCAGTTCGTTCTTGCCGAACTTGTTGATTGCACCGGCCGTGTGGCTTGTTTTTGCTCCGATCAACGATCAAATCGGGCTTGTTACATCGATAGTTCTGACTTTGGCATCGATTGCAATTCGCATATTCACGACTCGAACGATTGCAGTCACATCCGACCTTCTGCGAATCGGTAACGCCCTGATTCCGCGCAAGGCACTCGGCAAGGCCGTCTCTGTGAGCACCCAGGACCAGTTCACCGAGCGAGGCTCAAATCTCGACTCGAGAGCATTTTTGGCACTGAAGAGCGGTTTACCAGGCTTAGTGAAAATTGAGGTCACCGATGTTGAAGACCCAACACCATACCTGCTGATATCTACTCGACGAGCCAGCGAATTAGTAGAGCTACTGAACGGTTAGGCGCACTCTAAGCAAACGTCGCCGTACTTGCCTTTTTTCTTAGCGAGCATCGACTTGTGCTTAACAATGAAGCATTCAGAGCAGGTGAATTCGTCGGTCTGTGGAGGAACGACCATCACGTTTAGTGCTTCGTCAATGAGGTTTTCACGGTCGTGATCTTCATCGATGCTTACTTCTTCTGCATCTAGTGAAGCTGTCGAAGTCGGCGCTGAGCGCTCTTTGATGGCATCCAGTGACTCGGCATCATCGTCGGTCTTTTTGGGTGCATCGTAATCGGCGGCCATTCGCTACCTTTCAGTAAGTTCAACTCAAGCGTGCATAGTTTGCATCCAAATGAATGAAATAGCAAACAATCCACGCCGAGTTTAGCCATATTTCTTATAAATGCCGCAACACTCGCCCGACTAAATCCAAGAATATTCAGGATTGCAGTGGCAAACTTTTGGCAAACGAAGGAGCGGGTCATGACTGAGCTAAGGCTGAATGGCAACGACGGCGAATATCTGCTGCTCGAATCATTGACCGGCGAACAATTCAAAGTGCACATCGACGACTCGCTTCGCAATGCCATCAAGAGCTCTGCATCTCGAATGACTTCATCAGTGCAACTTTCACCCCGCGAAATTCAAGCCGAGATTCGCTCTGGAGCAACCGTAGATGAACTTGTTTCAAAGTCAGGCGACCCACGCAGCTACATAGAGAAATTTGCTGCACCAGTCTTAGACGAACTAACCCACGTAATTGCTAGCGCGCTTAGCGTGCGCATTTCAATTGCTGGTGATCGCTACAACGACATTAGCCACATCGAGTTTGGTGAAATTATCGCCAGTCGACTCGAAGCAAGCGGAGTCGCTGAAAGCAAATGGTCGGCAGTTCGCGATGAGAATCACCAGTGGCTGGTATCTATTCAATTCGAACGCGAAGGTCAGCCTGGCGCTGCAACCTGGTCTTTCGACCCGAAGAGACTGCTTCTTTCACCAGAAAACGAGACAGCAATCACACTCTCAACACAAAACTCTCTTGGTGAAACCTCTTACGCAAAATTGAAGCCAGCTCCGACACTTGAGCCAATCAATGCTGAACCTGCGATTGAACCACCCGCGAAGAACTTAACTGAATCGCTTGCTGACACGCAACTTGTAGAAACTGCAATTCCAATTGGAAGATCGAGTGAAGTGGCCATGTCAAATCGAGTTGCAGAACCTGAAGTTGACCGCGAAGAACTTTCAACTACAACCGACCTACTTGATGCCCTCAAGAAAAAGCGCGAGGAACGCTCTAATCGCCAGGCAGAACAGCCCGAACCGACAACAGCTACCCAGTCGATTGAAGTTATTGCTGAGCCTCAAGCTTCAGAGCCACTAGACCGACAGCAGGATGCCGCAGAAGACTACGAGCCAAAGCCTGCCCCAACTCGTCGCAACGGAAGGCCTAGCATTCCGAGCTTTGATGAAATAGTTCAGGGAACCAAGAGCGAAGACGAATAGGTTCCCAATCGAATCAACGGAATGCTGATTTCTTCTTGAGAAAGCGCGCCGTGTTGACCAACCATTTTCATGCTGTTTGCCTTCGCGAATTGGCGGTGGTAAATGGCAACCTCAGCCGTCGCTAAAACAATTAGGTCAGGCAATAGATCCTCGTCTTGCAAAAGCGAATCTTGCCAATACCCTGCGTTGATTAGCTCATCTGGTGTGCACGCGACAGCAGAGCTTGCAACGCGCTCGGCCAAAAACTGCCTTATGACCTCAACTCGAGAAGGGTCTTGAAGGTAGAGAAAAGCAACCCTTGGGTCTCCGGCTACGTCAAGGAACATATCATTCAATTCAGCAAAATCGTCTAGGTAGATATGGTTTTGTTTATCGACATTAACGATGCCGTGATCAGATGTCACGAGCATTCCAATGCCATCGGCAAGTCGCGATGACGAACGCTGAATTTGAACGTCAAGCTCTGAGAGAAGCGAAAGCCACTCGGTGCTTGCTACGCCAAACCGATGAGCCGCTTGGTCGAGTTCTGGCACATAGACATAAACGAGCGAATTATCGACTTCTGCTACAAGTGCAGCCTTTTCAAGGCGATCAGAAATCGAGTTGGCAAAGTGATGTTGGGCGTTATGCATTGTTGCTCGAGTGAAACCAGAATCGGCATATTCGGGCAAGGTAACGGCATGAACTTGGCACAAAGTTTCGGTCGAGATTGGTTCAACTTTTAGGTAATCCAGCACTGAATACTTGTCTATTCCAGAGAGCAGGTTCACCGATTCTTGCCGGCTACGATCGAAAATCTTGTAGCCGAATAATCCATGCTCGCTATTTGAAACTCCTGTAGCGAAAGTCGTAATGCTGCTCGCAGTTGTCGACGGAAATCCAGAGTAAATAGTCGACTGACTGGCAGATGACAGAAATGGCGCGTATCGCTGCGACGCTTCTAGGTTCTTGGCACCGAGACCATCGACCATCACCACGATTGCTGAGCTCACCTTTGGCAGCGCGAAAGCGTTTTCTTGCCCGAGAACTGAGTTCTGAGCGCTGCGAAACACATCTTTCAGATTCCCGAAAGCTGAGGGTATCGCGGGTAGCATCGAAGTCATTGAAAGAAGTCTGCCACAGGCAGCAAAACAGCAGAGAACATGAGTAGCGCAGAAAACCCAACCGAGAAAATCCTCGACATCGACCTGACCAAGGAGATGCAGGACTCATTTCTTGAATACAGCTATTCGGTTATCTATGCGCGTGCCCTTCCAGACGCTCGTGACGGCCTCAAGCCGGTGCACCGCAGAATCGTCTATCAAATGGGCGAAATGGGACTTAGGCCAGATCGCGGGCACGTAAAGTCTGCTCGCGTTACTGGCGAGGTAATGGGAAAGCTTCACCCGCATGGAGATGGAGCCATCTATGACGCACTAGTGCGCATGGCTCAGCCCTTCACGCTTCGCGTTCCGCTGATAGACGGGCACGGAAACTTCGGAAGCCTAGACGACGGACCGGCAGCTGCTAGGTATACAGAGGCTCGACTTTCAAGCGCGGCGTTGCTCATGAACGATGGCCTTGACGAAGACGTGGTTGACTTCAAGCCAAACTACGATGCTCAACTCACTGAGCCAGAGGTTCTTCCGGCTGCGTTTCCGAACCTTCTAGTCAACGGATCTTCTGGAATCGCCGTAGGTATGGCAACCAACATGCCTCCTCACAATCTTCGCGAGGTAGTCGCGGCAGCGATACACCTCTTGGCCAATCCAGATGCAACCACCAAGCAACTGATGAAGTTTGTTCCTGGGCCAGATCTGCCGAACGGTGGCATCATCATGGGCCTAGACGGTGTCAAAGACGCCTACGAGACCGGCAAAGGCTCGTTCAAGACTCGCGCTCGAGTATCGGTAGAGAGCGTCTCAGCTCGAAAGCTTGGCTTGGTCGTAACCGAGTTGCCATATCTTGTCGGCCCTGAGAAAGTCATCGAGAAGATCAAGGATGGCGTCAATGCCAAGAAACTCCTAGGCATTGCCGACGTCACTGACCTAACCGACCGAACCAACGGACTGAAACTGGTTATCGAACTCAAAACCGGATTCGACCCTCAAGTTGTTCTAGACCTGCTTTACCGTTTCACGCCAATGGAAGATTCATTCGGCATCAACAACGTCGCTCTTGTAGACGGCAGGCCGGCAACCCTTGGTCTAAAAGACATGCTTAGCGTCTATCTGACTCACCGCATAGACGTTATTCGACGCCGCACCGCCAACCGGTTGGGCAAGAGAGAAGCAAGACTTCACCTCATCGAGGGCTTGTTGGTTGCGGTTCTGAACATCGATGAAGTAATCCAAGTAATTCGCACGAGCGATGAAGTCGAAGAAGCGCGAACCAAACTGCGCCAGGTTTTCGACCTTTCTGAGTTGCAAGCCGAATATATTCTTGAGCTGCGCTTGCGACGTCTAACCAAGTTCTCTCAGATCGAACTTGAAACCGAGAAGAAGCAACTGCTCGCCGATATCAAAGAACTCAAGCGAATTCTCTCGACAAAAGAGGCGCTCAACGAAGTTGTTTCAAACGAGCTCTCAGAAGTCGCAGAGAAATATGGCGACGCTCGCAGAACCACTTTGATCTCAGAGTTCGAAGAAATCAAACCCGTTGCGGTCTCGAAGATTGCAGGCATGGATGCCCAGCTGGCCGACTCTCCTAGCATTGTTCGCGTTACGACAAGCGGTCTGATTTCGCGCATTGATACCGACGAAATGACTGTCGTTGTCGGTTCAAAGCGAAAGAGGCACGACGCCGTTGCGAATCGAATTAAAACCTCGACCCGTAGCGACATAGGCTTTGTCACCAGCGCCGGGCGAATCGTTCGCGTACACGTGGCAGACATTCCGGCCGTAGTCGACCCAACTGATCTTGCCAGCGGAGCGAAGGCTTCAGACTTCTTGGCTCTTGGCAAGAAGGAACGCCTGCTGCACGCATTTGAACTTAGCGAAACGGCTGAGCTTGCAATCGGAACCAAGTTTGGAACCGTCAAACGAGTCTCGCCTGAATGGCCGGCCAAGAATGACTTTGAAATCATTGCGTTGAAGACTGGCGATGAACTAATTGGTGCATGCAATGCCAACGATTCGCAAGAATTCATCTTTGTAACGAACGATGCGCAACTGCTTCGATTCAAGGTTGATACCGTTCGACCTCAGGGTCGCGGCGCTGCCGGCGTTGCCGGAATCAATCTTGCAATAGATGCGCACGCTATCTATTTCAATGCCGTTAGCCCAGAATCTGTTGTGGTTACCGCGGCTAACAATTCGAGCGCGCTAGCCGGAACCGATTCGGGTAGCGCGAAAGTCAGTGAACTCTCTGAGTTTCCGGCGAAGGGCCGCGCAACCGGTGGCGTGAGAGCTCAAAAGTTCATTAGAAACGAAGACCAGCTCTATTTTGCCTGGGTTGGCCCAGCAGACGCGCTCGTAGCCACCGTTGACGGAAAACCAATTGACCTAGATCTCGAGCTTTCAAAGCGAGACGCCAGCGGAACAAAGATTTCTAGCTCAATCGGAGCGATAGGCACTGCCTAATCAACATGGATGAACAGCAACAAAGCTGTTTGTTTAGGCGTCGATTCTTTCGCGTTCGAAGCTGTCTGCCGAGTCAACGATGAAGTCACGTCGCGGCGCTACTTCATTGCCCATTAGTAGTTCAAAAGTTTTCTCTGCAAATTCGGCATCGAGAATGTTCACTCGTCGAAGTGTGCGCCTCGACCTATCCATGGTTGTCTCGGCCAACTGATCTGCATCCATTTCGCCCAAGCCCTTATAGCGCTGAATTGGCTCTTTATAGCGTTTGCCGGCCTTCTCAAGCTTCGTGAGCAGATTCTCGAGCTCAGCCTGCGAGTAGGTGTAAATCACTTCATTTGCCTTGCTGCCGTGGTTTATGACCTCAACACGGTGAAGCGGCGGCACAGCAGCATAAACGCGACCATCTTCTAGAAGTGGCTTCATGTAGCGATAGATCAGGGTTAGCAGCAATGTTCGAATGTGCGCACCATCGACATCGGCATCGCTCATCAAAATGACTTTTCCGTAGCGAGCCATCTCGATATCGAAAGACCTGCCAGAGCCAGCGCCAATTACCTGGATGATAGACGCGCACTCTGTGTTAGACAGCATGTCTGAAACAGAAGCCTTTTGAACGTTCAAGATCTTTCCGCGAATCGGCAACAACGCTTGGTACTCACTGTTGCGAGCAAGCTTGGCAGTTCCGAGAGCCGAATCACCCTCAACAATGAAGAGTTCACTGACGAGAGTCTCTGAAGTGCGGCAGTCAACCAACTTGCTTGGCAGAGATGAACTCTCGAGAGCGTTCTTGCGACGCTGGGTTTCTTTGTGCGCACGGGCCGAGACTCGAGACTTCATCTCAGCAACAATCTTTTCTAGAAGAAGAGCCGATTGAGCCTTGTCGTCGCGTTTTGAACTGTTGAAACGCTCGTTTAGTGTCTTCGTGATGACGTTAGAAACGATGTTCTTTACTGCAGGCGTGCCGAGAACCTCTTTGGTCTGGCCCTCGAACTGAGGCTCTGCAAGACGAACCGTAACGACCGCCGTGAGTCCGCTGAGAATATCTTCTTTCTCAACCTTGTCGTTTCCAACTTTTAGCTTGCGAGAGTTGGTTTCAATGTGGCCGCGAAGAGTCTTCAGTAGAGCTTGCTCGAAACCTGCGATGTGAGAGCCGCCCTTAGGCGTCGCGATGATGTTTACGAATGACTTGATCTCGGTGTCGTAACCGGTTCCCCATCGAACTGCGATGTCTACCTCGCAGTTGCGAGAAACCTCGCGACTAACCATGTTGCCATCTTCGCCAAGCACCGGAATAGTTTCTGTAAAGTCGCCACTGCCAGAAAGACGCCAAGTTGACGTGAGCGCGGCATCTTTTGCAAGGTAGTTCGCGAATTCGACGATGCCGCCGGCAAACTTGAATTCCTGTTTCTCAGATTTTCCAGAGCGTTGGTCATCGATGTTGATGCCTAGACCAGGCACCAAGAAGGCTGTCTGTCGCGCACGGTCGGTCAGATCTGCCATGCTGAAATTGGCGTCTTTTATGAAAATCTGTGGGTCAGACCAGTAGCGAACACGGGTTCCGGTTGTGTTCTTCGCAACCTTGCCAACTTCTCGAAGAATCGATCCGTCTTCAAAAGGCTTGAACGGGTTGTTTGGCTTGATGCCCTTAGAGTCGTCAAAAATACCTGGCTCGCCACGTCTGAAAGACATGGAATAGGTCTTGCCGTCGCGATCGACCTCGACGTCTAGGCGCTCAGACAGAGCGTTGACAACAGAGGCACCGACACCGTGCAAACCACCCGAGGCAGCGTATGAACCCGAGCCGAACTTTCCACCGGCGTGCAGCTTGGTGAAAACTACCTCGACACCTGAGAGGCCAGTTTTTGGTTCTATGTCGACGGGGATTCCTCGAGCCTTGTCGCGAACCTCCACGCTCGAATCTTTGTGCAAGACGATTGAAATGTCGTTGCCGTGACCAGCAAGCGCTTCGTCAACAGAGTTGTCAATGATCTCCCAGAGGCAGTGCATGAGACCGCGCGAATCGGTGGAACCGATGTACATTCCGGGGCGCTTGCGAACGGCCTCGAGTCCCTCTAGAACCGAGAGATGGCGGGCTGAATATTCGCTCTTAGACACCCGGCAATGCTACCTGCGACGGGCTTCGAAGCCTTGGATTTACACGGCACGTGAAAAATTCTCTGTTAGCGAAATCGAGTGTCAATGGGACTGTTTTGTCGCATGTCTGTGTTGAGATAGATGCACCGGAAGGAATTTACATGCAATCAACTGAAATCGAACAAGAGCCAGAAGAAGTTACCGAACTGACCGCTGCAGATCGCTGCGATGAGTGCGGAGCTCAGGCTTACATTCGAGTTGAGCTAGCAACCGGTGAACTCTTGTTCTGTGGCCACCACGGCAACGAAAAGCGCGAAGCTCTTGAGCCAATCGCTCTCAACTGGCACGACGAGACTGAGAAGCTACTCTCGCGCTAATTCGCTTGCAAGTTCGCTTGCTTGGCTTGCAAACTTAGCAACCTGTTCGAATTTCTCAACTTGTAGCGTTTGAACCAATTCTGGTTTTGCCACTAGGAACTTCTCGATAATTTCGTCTGCTAGCCAAACGTTCTTCGCCAGAACTGGCCCGTGCAGTAGCGTGCCAATCAGATTTTCGATACGCGAAAATGGCTCTAATTCAAGATCACTGTTCAGGTAACCAACAACACTTTGATCACCAATCGAAACCTCAACGAACTTTGAAGTTCTCTCGCGTCTATCAATCGATGACTTCAAGCCCTTGACCAATCCGTGCAGAGCAGCAAAACCACTCGAGACGGCCAAGACCTGTGTACCCTCGGTCATCCACTGTTCGAGTTGAGGCACGATGCGAGCCAAATCACCGTAAACCTGACGCCAGGCTGCCGGTGATCCGTGACCGAGCAAAACGAAGTCTGGTCGCGTTGCTGGCATAGGCTGGCCGGCCCGGTGAACGAAAGTCTGCACCGGAACCTGAGCCCACTCGAGTCGGCGCTGAAGAACCAACAAGTTTCCGCGGTCGCCGTTTAGGTTGAGGTGCTCTGGGTAAAGCTCAAGAAGACGAATCATCGCTCAACCTCGTCAGGGCTCGTGAAGCCAAGGTGCCTTCTAAGGCGTCGCATTGCGTCAGCAGAAAATAGAACGGTCTTGACCCCAGCTGCTGGCGCTGGCAAAGCCAAGAAATTGTCGATAGCGACAAATAGGTCTTCGTCGACGAAGTCCATTTCGACGTTCTCGTAGGCAAGGCGAAGTGCAATTTCTGCGCAGTTGTATCCGCTTACGACATCAACCCGACTTAACTTTGAAAAGTCGACGGTCCACAACCACGAAGGGTCATGAACATCTCGACCGATAGCAATCATCAAGCGCTCAACGGGCAAATCGAGATTGTCGAGGTTGAGCTGAAACGAGGTTGGATTCTGAACTAGAACGAATTCGACCTCTTGACCATTGATTGTCACGGTCTCTCCCCTGGCGAAAACGGGAGGTAGCTCGTTCAACACACGCTCTGCGAGTTCTAAGTCAAACTGGTCGCCAAGAATGCTGGCCGCTGTGCTGAGCGCGGCTACGGCGTCGAGAGCATAGTGCATACCGCGATTTGGCAAATCGAAAATCGCCTCACGTTCTGCAATGTGCACGGTGCAGCGTTTGCCGTTGAGATTAGCAACCTCGGCAGCAACCTTCGGTCGAGCAATTTCCGACAAATAAGTTGGCGCTACACCGAGATCAGATTCGCCTAGAACATTGCTAGCGATGCCAAAGAATTGCTTCTCGGCTAATTGCTTCTCTTTGTCGATGAGCAAGATGTTCTGGTCATCGGCGTTCAGCAATACAGTTTGGGTTGCTCGATCTGCAACCTCGGCCAACTTTTCTCTAACCAAAGCGGGGTCAACGAATCTATCGAGCTGGTCTTCGAGAACATTCAAAAGCGTGACGATGCGAGGCGCAACCTCGGCGGTAATTGACTCGGCGTGACCTTCATCCATTTCGAGAATTGCAATGTCACCAGGAATTCGCCCAAACAGATTGCTGCGCTCGATAATCGCAGAGAAGAAGCCCTGACGAATGTTTGCGGTTGACGGGTTCGTGAACACGTGAAGACCATGAGCTCGAGCTATTGCAACAACCATTTTTGTTGTTGTCGACTTGCCGGCCGAACCAGTGATTACGACCAATCCCTGAGGAAAAGAACGCAATGACTTGGCGAGAAGTTTTGGAGCAACCTTGCTCAACAGCAATCCGGGCAGGGCTGAACCGCCGCCTGGGCGAAACCGCCTGATGGCGACTCGCGCAAAGCGACCAAAAGCAATCGCCGGAAGGTAGAGCATTACTGGCCTACGAAGTCCCTGAGCGCCTGTGCGCGTGACGGGTGCTGCAACTTGTGCATCGTCTTGGCTTCGATCTGACGAATGCGCTCGCGGGTAACGCCAAGCTCTTCACCGATCTGATCGAGAGTCTTCGAAATGCCATCGACGAGTCCGTAACGTGACTTGATGACTCGCGCTTCGCGCTCAGTTAGACCGGCAAGCAATCTCTCAATCGCTTCGTTTCGAGCCTTTGCAACAGACGCCTCAACTGGCGAAACTGCTTCAACGTCTTCGATGAGATCGCCGAACTCGCTGTCGCCATCTTCACCAAGCGGTGTCGATAGTGAAATCGGTTCGCGACCGTATTTCTGAACTTCAACGACCTTTTCAGGAGTCATGTCTAGTTCGCGTGCTAGTTCTTCTGGTGATGGCTCGCGACCAAGGTCTTGCAACAACTGACGCTGAACACGCGCAAGCTTGTTAATAACTTCAACCATGTGAACCGGAATACGAATGGTTCGAGCCTGGTCTGCCATCGCACGAGTGATTGCCTGGCGAATCCACCAGGTTGCATATGTCGAGAACTTATAACCCTTTGTGTAGTCGAACTTTTCAACTGCACGGATGAGTCCGAGGTTTCCTTCTTGAATCAAGTCAAGAAATTGCATTCCGCGACCGGTGTATCGCTTTGCAAGCGAAACCACCAAGCGCAAGTTAGCTTCTAGCAAGTGAGCCTTTGCGCGCTGGCCGTCTTTGGCAACCCAGGTCAAGTCTTTGTGCATTTCTTTGCTGAGTTTCTTGTCGGTAGCAAGTTTCTCTTCAGCGAACAGACCCGCTTCGATGCGCTTGGCAAGGTCTACCTCGAGCTCTGCGTTAAGAAGCGCTACCTTGCCGATTTGCTTTAGGTAGTCCTTAACAGGGTCAGCCGTCGCTCCGGTGATTGAAATTGTCTGAACCGGAATGTCGTCTTCTTTTTTATTGTCAAAGACGAGAACACCTTCAGGGTGGTCTTCTTTTGGCTCTTCGTCGTCGTCGTGATGAACTTCTTCTTCAGCGGTTAGGTCGACGGCAGTGCCAGCCTCAGCGACGATCACTTCGATCGGAAGGTCATCGACGTCATCGTCTAATTCTTCTTCGTCTTCGGCCTCCATGCCCTTAGGCAACTTTGCACCCTTGGCCGGCTTCTTCTCGGTTACCGGCTTTGACTTCGCAGCAGGTCCGGTCGACTTAGCCGCTGGCTTGGCTGGTGCTTTGGCTTCTGACTTGACCTTTGCAGCTGGCTTCGCAACAGCTTTTGCAGGTGCCTTCGCGACAGGCTTGGCCTTAGCAGCCGGCTTCGCTGCAGCCTTTGCAACTGGTTTAGCGGCAGTCTTTGCAGCTGCTTTAGCAACTGGCTTGGCTTTAGCGGCAGGCTTAGCAGTTGACTTTGCAGTTGCCTTGGCAGGCTTGGCGGCAGCTTTTGCTGATGCCTTCGCGACAGGCTTGGCCTTAGAGGCTGCCTTTGGCTTCTCGGTTGCCTTCGCAGGAGTTTTTGCAGCTGGCTTTGCCTTAGCTGCTGGCTTTGCCACTGGCTTGGCGGCAGGCTTTGCCACAGGCTTGGCCTTGGCGTCGGTCTTCACAATTGCCTTAGCCGGGGCCTTAGGTGCTGCCTTAGTAGCGGCTTTGGCTGTGGCCTTAGCACCTGCTTTTGCGGTGCTAGAAGTTTTTGCTGGCTTTGCAGCCTTAGGTGCTGAAGGGGTAATGGTCTTGCTCTCTTTTGTTGCTACGGTCTCTGTTTGCCCCTTGATCCGCGAGCCAGTCAGCCTATCCATGAAGCTTCGCTTCTTTGGAGTTTCTTGCTTACTAGCCATCGGTGCCTCCTGCAGGCAGTGCCTGTGATCAGTGAAACTGGGATGAATCGGGCATAACTTGGACCCATGTCAAGTCCTTGCGGAATGACTGGGTCTGCGAACAATTATGCCACTATTCACCGACAAATAGCCGTAAGCGCCCTAATTGCTACTGCTAATAACAGCAAAACAGCCGATTTATTCCTAGACGTCGACTGTTTGCCTGGTTTTGCGCAGTTCAAGCAAGAACATCGCTAGGCCAAGCCCAAGAACTGCGATTTGCGCAGACATTGCCCATCGAAAACCCTCGAGCGTATAAGGACTGCTAGACCCAGTGCTCTGTTGCACGAAATCGAGAATCGTTCCGGCGACAGCCATCGTCACAAAGGTGGCTAGGAATCCGCCAACATTCACGAAACCATTCGCCGAGCCAAGACGCTCCTTCGGCGTAAATGTGCGAGAGAAATCGAGGGCAAGCATCGATGCCGGCCCGCCTGCTGCGATCACAAATACCAATGTCACAAGCAGCCAGCTCGGTGCGCGACCCGGAAGCAGTGCCATGACCACCCAAGCGAAGATGATGGCACTCGCAACAATCACGACAACGCGAACTCGCATGCGCGGATAGTTCGATGCGAGCCAACCTAGAAAGAAACCTAAAACCAAACCGAGTGCGGTTTGAAAAATCAACATCGAAGATGCAAACTCACGACTTTGACCTTGACCAGAAACGAGGTATGGCACTCCCCACAGCAATGCAAAAACCGAACCCGATGATTGCAATGTGAAGTGCGTCCAGAAACTCATGCGCACACCCGCGAACCGAATATTTTCGACGAGCTGTTTAGTTGCAATGCGAATCGTCATTTCGTGACGAGAGTGCTTCTCGTGCTCTGGTTCATTTTTTATGAACAAGACAGAAAAGACAACGCTTAGCAGAGCGATGCTCGCAGCGATCTCAAACGCATTTTGCCAACCCGTATTTGCAAGCAAAATTGCAAATGGAACTGCACTCGCAATTTGCCCTAGCTGACCAAGGCTTGTCAAAAGCTGTTGTTGTTTCGGCACCTGCTTTGGTTCATTCCAAGCGACGATCAATCGAACCATTGAGATAAAAGTGAACGCATCGCCAAGACCAACAAGCATTCGACCTATGTACGCGACCTCAATTGTTTGAGCGAGCGCGACAATGAATTGACCGAGGGTCATCGAAATCGCTCCGATGATTATCAAGATTCGAGCACCGAAGCGATCGAGTAACACCCCAACCGGTATTTGCATAACCGCATAGACAACTAGTTGAAAGACGGCCAGAGCCGAGAGGGCCGTAGCCGAGGTGTGAAACTTTTCGACAGCCGATAGCGAACCAACGCCCATTGAACTACGCTGCATGACTGAGGCGAAGTAGGCGAAGGTCGCCGCCGCCATAACGGCATTGCCGTGGAGCTTAGACACTGTCTTCGTTTGATTGCTTGCGCTTCAGCGTCAAATAATCTTCGAGCTCGGCAGCAATTTCATCGGCACTCGGAACCTCTTGCTTTGGCGAAGAGATTCGCGGGCCGCGCACGTTGGTCTCTTCATTAGAGAAGCTCTGCTCTAGCGTGCTTATCATTTTCGCTAGCTCTGGGTTGTCTGCAACGTTGCGAGATAAGTCAACGAGAAAGACTTTGCCTGCCTCGCGCAATTCATCTGTCGGAAACACCAAACCGGTAGCAGAAGCAATTTGTTCAAACGCCATTACAGCCGACTGAGGATAATCGACGTCGCTCAGGTAATGGGGAACAAGCATCACGAAGCCCGCCGTCGGAAACTCTTCTTCTGCAAATCTGAATTCGAGCAGGTGCAGAACATTTCCGGGAACCTGAGTTTGAGGCTTCCATTCTGAAATGCGATCGATTAGCTCTTTGCGGTTGCCAGAGATCGTGACACCGACAGATCTTGTGTGCGGAATCGGAAACGGAATTGAGTGAACCCAAGAAAAATCATCGACGGCAAAGTAATCAACTAGATCGAAAATTGCCTGACTGAAGGCTTCCCACTTGAAGTCCGGTTCGTATCCGTTGAGAAATAGAAACTTCTGACCGACTTCGTCAGTTACCAAATAGAGAGCTAGCGTCGATGGTTCGTAAGACGAAATGTGGTCTTTCTCGAAGTACATCACTGGGCGACGCGAGCGGTAGTCGAGCAACTCGTCGTTATCGAAAATCGCTACAACTCGATGTTCGAGGTTTTCAAAAACGTGAGAAGCGAATTGCTGGATAGTCGAGCCGGCGTCTGTGAATCCGGTGAGCGCCGCAATCAGGTGCAGATTCGAAGGCACATCGAAGTCATCGTTGTGCAATTCATATAACTCGCTTGGTTCAACCACATAGATAAGTCTAAGAGCGGGTTTAGAGTGTTGGCATGGCTAAACATTTCATCAAAGTGGCAGCTTCTGCCCCAGCATTCACTAAAGACTCTGTTTTTGTAATCGGCGTGACCGAGAAAGCGTCAAAGTTGACGCTGGTCAGTGACTCGGTTGACATCAGCTCTATCAAGAACCTCGACCTTGCCAAACTTGGCGTCAAGTCAAGCCCAGACAGCGTCGTCAAGGTTCCGGCACCTAATGGGGCTTTCTTTGCTCTAGTTGGCGGCTACAAGAACGGTGATGTCGATTCGCTGCGTTACCTCGGCGGAACCGTCGGTCGCACGCTCAATGAATTTCGCCAGGTTGTCTTTGCCTTGCCAATCAAGAACGAGTCAGACGCCTTCTCACTTCTAGAGGGCTATGCCGTTGGTCACTACAGCTATGACGCATACAAGTCAGACGCCAAGAAGGCCTCTGCCCAGACCGTCGTTTTGGCCACCAAAGTAAAGGTCAAACCAGCGACACTAACTCGCGTTGAGATTATGCGCGCTGCCGTGCACGACACCCGCGACCTCGTTAGCATGCCTGCAAACGATCTATACCCTCAGAGTTTCGCGAGCCAGGCAAGCAAACTTGCCAAGGGTTCTGCCGTAACCGTGACGATTCTTGACGAGAAGAAGCTTGCCGCCGGTGGCTTTGGCGGTCTTCTAGGCGTCGGCAAGGGTTCTGTTCGACCACCTCGACTAGTAAAGATTGAATACAAGCCAACTGGCGCGAAGAAGAAAATTGCCTTTGTTGGCAAAGGCATCACCTATGACACCGGTGGCTTGTCGCTAAAGCCAGCCAATTCAATGCTTGGCATGAAATACGACATGACCGGAGCTGCCACAGTCTTGAACGCAGTTTTGGCAATCGCACGCCTCAAGCTCAAGGTTCACGCAACGGCTTATCTGTGTCTCGCAGAAAACATGCCTTCTGGTTCTGCAACCCGCCCTGGCGACGTGATCAAGCTTCGCAACGGCAAGACCGTTGAGGTGACAAACACCGATGCCGAGGGTCGCTTGGTTCTGGGTGACGGTCTTGCGCTCGCAAGCGAGAGCTATCCAGACCTGATTGTCGACGTTGCAACCCTGACTGGAGCGCAACGGGTAGCTCTTGGCACTCGCACCGCGGGCTTGATGGGTGACGATGCTGCCGTAGACGCACTCTTCAAGGCGACCAAGGCTTCTGGCGAATTTGCCTGGCCGATGCCGTTCCCTGAGGAGCTTCGTGCTCTGCTGAACAGTGATATTGCCGACATGATGAACTCGAGAATTGGCAACCCAAGCGGCGGAATGCTCGTCGGTGGTCTGTTCTTGAAGGAATTCATTGGCAAGAAGTCAAAGACTTCCGATGACCTAATTCCTTGGGTGCACCTAGATCTAGCCGGCCCTGCCGACAACGATGGAGCGGGCTACGGCTTCATTCCAAAGGGTGCAACCGGCTCTTATGTTCGCAGCCTCATCGCGCTCGCGGAGTCATTCGCAAAGTAGTGGCTTCTCGCCTGCCGAGCACTCAATCGGCAGTAGTAAAGTTGATTTGTTTGCCGACCTTATATCTAGGAGTCCGCTTTGGCTGAGCACAATTTTGACCTCGTAATTCTTGGTGGAGGAAGCGGTGGCTACGCAGCCGCTCTTCGCTCGGCCCAATTGGGCAAGCGCGTTGCGCTTATCGAAAAAGACAAACTCGGCGGCACCTGCTTGCACCGCGGTTGCATTCCTACCAAGGCCCTGTTGCATGCTGCTGAAGTTGCAGACGTTGTCAAAGATGCAGCTCACTATGGAATCAACGCGCAGTTCGGCTCGATCGACATGGGAGTTGTCAATTCATACCGTGACGGAATCGTAGACAAGCTATTCAAGGGCCTCACCGGTCTTGTGAACTCAAAGAATGTCACCGTGATTGCTGGCGAAGGTCGCATGGTCGGCCCAAAGACCATTCAGGTTGGCGATGACACTTACACTGGCACCAATTTGATTCTTGCCTCTGGTTCTTACTCGCGTTCATTGCCTGGACTCGAAATCGGTGGCCGCGTAATCACTTCAGAACACGCGTTGCAGATGTCATTCGTTCCAAACAAGGTAATTGTTCTCGGCGGTGGAGTTATTGGTGTTGAGTTCGCTTCAATCTGGCGTTCATTCGGCACCGAGGTGACCATCATCGAAGGCTTGCCGACTCTAGTTCCAAACGAAGATGCATCTGTAAGCAAGGCACTTGAGCGTGCGTTCCGCAAGCGTGGAATCGAGTTCAAGACTGGCGTTCGCTTCTCGGGCGTCGAGCAGCACGAAAACGGAGTTGTCGTCTCACTAGAAAGCGGCGAGAAGCTTGAAGCCGAACTTCTTTTGGTTGCAGTAGGCCGTGGACCAAACACCGCTGGACTTGGCTACGAAGAAAACGGCATCAACATGGATCGCGGATACGTTCTAACCAACGAGCGCCTAGAGACCAGCGTTGCTGGAACCTACGCAGCTGGTGACATCGTGCCTGGTTTGCAGCTAGCCCACCGCGGTTTTCAGCAAGGAATCTTTATCGCAGAAGAGATCGCGGGTCTCAAGCCAGCGGTCATCGATGAAAACGGAATTCCAAAGGTCACCTACTGCGAGCCAGAGATTGCATCTGTTGGCCTATCAGAGGTCAAGGCTGCTGAGAAGTATGGCGCTGAAAACATTTCGACTTACGAATACAACTTGGGCGGAAACGGTAAGAGCCAGATTCTCGGCACCGCTGGTTTCATCAAGTTGATTCGTCAAAACAACGGACCAGTCGTTGGCGTTCACATGATCGGCTCACGCGTCGGTGAACAAATCGGCGAGGCTCAGCTCATCGTTAACTGGGAGGCATACCCAGAAGACGTTGCGACTTTGATTCACGCACACCCGACCATGAACGAAGCTATCGGCGAAGCGCATCTTGCTCTTGCTGGCAAGCCACTTCACGCACACGCATAACGATTCGCCTTTAGGAGCAAACAGATGAGCGATTCAGTAGTACTTCCAGCACTTGGTGAAAGCGTTACCGAGGGAACAGTTACTCGCTGGCTTAAGAAAGTTGGCGACACCGTTGCCATCGATGAGCCACTAGTTGAGGTGTCTACCGACAAAGTTGACACTGAGATTCCATCACCGGTAGCCGGAACCATCGAGCAGATTTTGGTTCAAGAAGACGAGACCGTTCAGGTTGGCGCTGTTCTAGCTATCATCGGATCTGGCTCGGGCGCAGCAGCGGCTCCCGCGGCTCCCGCGGCTCCGGTTGCAGAACCTGTAGTTGAGACTCCGGTTGCAGAACCAACACCTGCACCTGCAGCTGCACCTGCACCAACACCTGCTCCGGCAGCTTATGTCGCCCCAGTTGCTGCCGCTCCTGCACCTGCTGCAGCACCTGCGTTCGCTCCAGCGACCACCCCGAGTGCTCCAGTTGCAAGCAACTCAGACGCCGGATACGTGACTCCCCTTGTTCGCAAGCTAGCAAACGAGAACGGCATCGATCTCGGCACAGTAGCAGGCACTGGCGTCGGCGGCCGCATTCGCAAAGAAGACGTAATTGCAGCAACCGCTTCGACTCCATCGTTTGCGCCAGCTCCTGCGGTTGCAGCAGTTAGACACTCTGCGCCTCACCAGCCAGCCACAGCATCGGCGCTTCGCGGAACCACAGAGCCTATGTCTCGACTTCGCAAGGTCTTGGCAGAGCGTGCTGTTGCCTCAATGGTTTCGACCGCTCAACTGACCACCGTGGTTGAAGTTGATGTCACTCGCATCGCAAACCTTCGCCAGCAGGTTCAGCAAGACTTCGTTGCCAAGACCGGCGGCAAGTTGAACTTCATGCCGTTCTTCGCACTTGCAGCTGCCGAGGCACTTCGCGTGCACCCTAAGTTGAATGCAAGCATCGACGGCGAAAACATCGTTTACCACCCAACCGAAAACATCAGCTTTGCTGTCGACACCGAAAAGGGTCTGCTCACTCCGGTAATTCGCGACGCAGCCTCGCTAAACATCGCTCAGATCGCCGGGCAGATTGCAGACCTCGCAGCGCGAACTCGCAACAACCAGTTGAAGCCAGACGAGTTGAGTGGCGGAACCTTCACTCTTACCAACACCGGATCACGCGGTGCGCTGTTTGACACCCCAGTTGTGTTCTTGCCTCAGGTAGCGATCTTGGGCACCGGTGTTGTCACCAAGCGCCCAGCAGTGGTCAAGACCGAAGACGGCACCGAATCAATCGCGATTCGCAGCATGGTCTACCTTGCGCTTTCATACGATCACCGACTAGTCGACGGAGCCGACGCAAGTCGCTTCTTGGTCGACGTGAAGGCACGCCTAGAAGAAGCAAACTTTTCAGCAGACCTAGGCATCTAGTTTCAAAAAGAAATGGCCCTGACTATTTGGTCGGGGCCATTTTTTCTATCTGCCAGCTGTTGCCATGTGCGATGAACAACACACGGATGTCTCGTGCAACGCTCTGGCAACTTGCCAAGTAGTCGGCTGACGCGAGTTGGCCGAGGGAAACCAATTTGCCTTGTGATTCGAAGTTCCAGCCATCGACACTAAATGCCTCAGTGTTTTCAACAATCGTTCTCTTGTTCAAGCTCTCAATATCGACGCAAAGTTTTGGTTGAGGCGACTGCGAACCAGAAGCAATTGCAGCTGTATGGCTCGATGCCTGTTCAGGTGCAACAAGCGCCGGCGAAAGTAGCGCGGTGAGAAAGACAACAAGCGAGAGTGCAACAACTGACAGAAATACCCTCTTCCAATCGAAACGTCTACGGAATTCTGCCCCGTGCAAGTTATCTGAACGACCCGGTATTTCGAAGACGATGCGCTTCGGCGCGATGCGAATAATGCGAAAGGCAACGGCATCTCGAGAGAGGCGATCTCGAAAAGCCACCCAATTCGAGAACCAGCGGTTATAAGTTCGCGCTGTATAGCCAGCTCTCACGGTAATCAGGTCTCGCCAACTCACGAACTAAGGTTGCCCGAGCAGTTTGTGTTCTGGCAGATTCGGGCAAATCTGTTGATGGCGGAATAATCCCTGAGAATGTGGATTTAAACTATGGTCATGCCAATTTTTGAGACCGTCGGTCTTGCTCCAGACTTCGTAGATTACGAGGCCGCTTGGCAACTTCAACGCAAAGTGCACGGCGAGGTAAGCAAGCACTTGCGAGATGAAACCGTTCTGCTGCTTGAACACGCGTCTGTTTTCACCGCCGGAAAGCGCACCGAAGAATCTGAGAGACCAACCGACGGAACTCCGGTAATCGATGTCGATCGCGGCGGAAAAATCACTTGGCACGGCCCAGGCCAACTGGTTGGCTACCCGATTATGCGCCTGCCTGACCCGATCGACGTTGTTGGTTATGTTCGCTGGCTAGAGCAGGTGCTTATCGATTCAATCGCCGAATTCGGGGTCACCGGTCAAAGGGTTGGCGGTCGCTCTGGAGTCTGGGTCGATGTCGCTGGTCAATTTGAAAAGGTTGCTGCAATAGGCATTCGTGTTGCCGAAAAGACCACAATGCACGGATTCGCCTTGAACTGCAACAACTCGCTTGATCCGTATGACACCATAGTTGCGTGCGGCATTCGCGACGCGAAGACCACAACATTGCAGCAGTTGACCGGCAAAGACATCACACCGGCGATGGCTGCAGAAGCAGTCAAGAGACACCTTGGCGAGATTGAGATCAGGCGATGAACGACAAACCAGAACGCAAGCTGCTTCGCATTGAGGTGCGAAATGCATCTGTTCCGATTGAACGCAAACCGGAGTGGATCAAGACTCGCGCCAAGATGGGTCCTGAATATCAGGCGCTTCAGGCACTTGTGAAGACCGAGGGTTTGCACACCGTTTGCCAAGAAGCCGGTTGCCCGAACATCTATGAATGCTGGGAAGACCGCGAAGCTACTTTTCTTATCGGCGGATCACAGTGCACGCGACGCTGCGACTTTTGCCAGATTGACACCGGCAAGCCTGCTGAGTTCGATGCCGATGAGCCTCGTCGAGTTGGCGAGTCTGTCACCCAGATGCAGTTGCGCTATGCAACCGTCACCGGAGTCGCACGCGATGACCTTGAAGACGAAGGTGCCTGGCTTTACGCCGAGACCATTCGACAAATTCACCAGCAGTCGCCTGGCACCGGTGTAGAGATTCTGGTTCCAGACTTTTCAGGAAACCCTGACCTCTTGAAGTTGGTTTTTGACGCTGCGCCAGAGGTCTTCGCTCACAACGTTGAGACCGTTCCGAGAATCTTCAAGCAGATTCGCCCGGCCTTCAGATATGAACGCTCGCTCGACGTTATTACTCAGGCGAGAGATTACGGACTCGTAACCAAATCAAACTTGATTCTCGGCATGGGCGAAACCACCGAAGAGATCATCCAGGCTTTGAAAGATCTGCACGACGCCGGAACTGACATCATCACAATCACTCAGTACCTTCGACCTACCCCACGCCACCACCCCGTTGACCGTTGGGTAAAGCCACAGGAGTTCGTTGAGCTCAAGGGCATTGCAGAAGAGATTGGTTTCATCGGCGTGCTCAGCGGGCCACTGGTTCGATCTTCTTATCGTGCCGGCAGACTTTGGGCTCAATCGATGTTGAAGAAGGGTCGCGAGATTCCGGCGCACCTTCAGCACCTGGCAGACGCCGCTGCCGCAGACGGCTTCAGCCAAGCCGTTCACTAAATCGTTTAGGCTATTGGGCATGGCAAAGAACGCAAACAAAGCGACCCGTGAACCAGGGCGATTCCGTCAACTTCTGAAGATCTACGGGGCAACCGTAAAAAACGATAAAGGCGCTCTCGGTTTAGCCATTCTCGGCTTCATCGCTCCCCTTGGTCTCGGCCTTGGCGTAGCAAGCATCGTTGCACCCGGTGCACCGATTGCAATGATTCTTTGGGGCTCTCTCGGTGGTGTCACCGGTCTATTGGTCGCAATGATTGTCTTGTCTCGTCGCGCAGAGGCTGCCGCGTATGCCCGCTTCGAAGGTCAACCAGGCGCTGCCGGAGCTGTGCTTAACAGCGCTCTTCGCCGAGGCTGGCGCTTTAGCGAGATGCCAGTTCACATCAGCCCAAAAACCCAAGAGATGGTTTACCGCGCGGTTGGCCCTGGTGGAGTTGTTCTGATTGGCGAAGGCTCTTCTCGAGCTCGAGTTCAGACCATGGTCGAAGATGAGCGCCGCAAGGTTGCTCGAATTGCACCGGGCGTAACCACCAATGCCTTCTATGTGATTCCGGGCGACGAAAAGTCGGTTCCGCTAGCCAAACTGGGCCGCACAATTCTGAAGCTCAAGCGCTCATTGAACCGCAGCGAAGTTTCGGTTGTCGCAAACCGTCTTGACTCAATCGGTATGAACATTCCGGTTCCGAAGGGCATCGACCCTAGCCGCATGCGTGCCCCTCGACGCTAAAAACCTTGCTAAACGACCTCTAGAGCCTCGCGAAAGCGGGGCTCTAAGTTTTTACATGACCGAAACATTTGCTGCTCAGACCGCCCCGCCGGCGTCAGTAGAATTTACGGGATGGCTTAATGATGCGCCAGGCACCCCATCCATTTATTGAAGGGATTCCCCTATGTCTACCCCAATGTTTACTACTGCATCTGAAGTAGTGAAGTACATCAAAGACAACGACATCAAGTTTCTAGATGTTCGTTTCACCGACCTACCTGGTGTTCAGCAGCACTTCAACTTGCCTGCTGCAATGATCGACGAAGACTTCTTCCGCGATGGCCAGCTATTCGACGGTTCATCTATCCGTGGTTTCGCATCGATTCACGAATCAGACATGCAGTTGATTCCTGATGTGACCACCGCATATGTTGACGAGTTCCGCGACAACTCAACTTTGGTAATGGTCTTCGACATCTACAACCCACGCAACGGCGAGATCTACGGTCGCGACCCACGCCAGGTTGCCAAGAAGGCAGAGGCTTACCTAGCGAGCACCGGCATCGCAGACACCGCATTCTTTGCTCCAGAAGCAGAGTTCTTCATCTTCGATGACGTTCGCTACGAATACAAGAACAACAGCTCAATGCACTCGATCGACTCAAGCGAAGCAGCTTGGAACTCAGGCCGCGACGAGCGCATCGACGGACTTGGCGGCAACCTTGCTAACAAGACCCCGTACAAGGGTGGATACTTTCCTGTTACTCCAGTCGACCAGCACGCAGACATGCGAGACGACATCGTTCTCGAACTCGAGAAGGCTCGCCTTCAGGTCGAGCGCAGCCACCACGAGGTTGGCACCGCAGGTCAGGGCGAGATCAACTACCGCTTCGACACTCTAGTTAGCGCCGCAGACGACGTGCTCAAGTTCAAGTACATCGTCAAGAACGTCGCTCACCGCTGGGGCAAGACCGCAACCTTCATGCCGAAGCCACTATTCGGTGACAACGGTTCGGGAATGCACGTTCACCAGTCACTCTGGAAAGACGGCAAGCCATTGTTCTACGACGAGTCAGGCTACGGCGGTCTTTCAGACCTCGCTCGTTGGTACATCGGTGGAATCTTGAAGCACGCACCTTCACTTCTTGCATTCACCAACCCAACCGTGAACAGCTACCACCGTTTGGTTCCAGGTTTCGAAGCTCCAGTGAACCTTGTTTACTCTGCCGGAAACCGCTCGGCTGCAATCCGCATTCCGATGACCGGAACCAACCCGAAGGCGAAGCGCATCGAGTTCCGCGCTCCTGACGCATCAAGCAACCCATACCTCGCTTTTGCAGCGATGTTGATGGCTGGCCTTGACGGCATCAAGAACCGCATCGAGCCACACGCACCAGTCGACAAAGACTTGTACGAGTTGCCACCAGAGGAAGCAAAGAACATTCCTCAGGTTCCAGGCAACCTCGAGCTAGTTCTTCAGGCACTTGAGGCAGACCACGACTACTTGCTAGCCGGCGATGTCTTCACCAAGGACCTAATCGAGACATGGATTGACTACAAGCGCGAGAAGGAAATCCTTCCGATCGCTCTTCGCCCTCACCCATACGAGTTCGAGCTTTACTATGGCGTTTAGCCATAGTTGAAAAATGGTCTGCCATTTTTCACACTAAAGGCGTTTAGTCGTAACAAAAAAGTGCCCCGCCTACGTGGTGGGGCACTTTTGTTTAAGCCGATTGTTCTATGCGAAGAAGAGACGCTCGAAAACCATACGCGCACGCCTAGTGTGGGCGAGGTAGTCCTCTTCGAGTTGAGTTGCTCCCCCGGCTGGGTATTCCAAAATGCGCGCAAGGCCCTCGAGTTGCTTTCTGTCGGTTGGCAGAACATCTGTGCGCTTATTCGCCCACAGCACGCTTGCAGAGCGCACGCGCGAAGCCAAAGTCCAGGCCTCGGTCAAGACTCTTGCATCGTGAGCCTCGATCAGTTTCACTTCGACCATTGCCTCTAGAGCAGCAAGGGTTTTGGGGTTTCGAATGCTCGGGTGCAGCGCTCCAAATTTCATCTGGTACAACTGCACGAGCCACTCGACATCGCTAAGTGAACCTCGACCAAGTTTGAGATGGCGTTTAGGGTCTGCCCCCTGCGGAAGCCTCTCTGATTCGACTCGAGCCTTAATTCTGCGAATCTCTGTGATCGCTGTCGGCTTCATTTCTGTCGGATAGCGATAGCGGTCGATGATCACAGTGAAGTCTTCGATGAGTTGCTTTGAACCTGCAATGACTCTCGCACGAAGCAGCGCCTGTGCCTCCCAGGTGTCGGCCCAACGCTGGTAGTAGTTCTCGTAGGAGTCGATCGATCGAGCGACAGCACCGTTCTTGCCCTCTGGGCGAAGATCGATGTCAATTTCAAATTCAAGAAGTGGGTCAGCTGTCAACTTTTTCAATTGAGCAACAAGCCTCTCTGCCATTTTCTGCGCTCGATCAGCATCGAAACCATTGAGCGCTTGATAGACATACATGACATCGGCGTCTGAACCGAAACCAAGTTCGCCGCCGCCAAAGCGACCCATCGCAACTATTCCAAAATCGAGCGCTTGCTCGATTTCAGCTCGAGGAGCGTCTAATGCTTCGTATTCAAGAGCAACCTCGAGCATGAACTTGAGATAAAGCTCACTGATGACAGACAGTGCCTCACTCACCTGTTCGATGTTGAGATCGCCAAGCACAGCGCCAAGGGCAATTCTGAGTGTTTCGCGGCGACGAATCTGTTTGATTGAGGCGATGGCAGTGTCTGTATCTTCGTGCCGTTCGATTATTGCTTCAAGTTCGGCAGCAATTGCCACCGAAGAAAGCGGCTGCAGATCGCTCTCGTTCTCGAACCACGCTGCCGCTTCGGGAATGCGCTCGAACAGGCTCGTCGCGAGTCGGCTATTTGATAGCACCTGCGTCATTCGCTCGGCTGCGCCGGTTGAATCGCGCAGCATTCTGAGATACCAGTGCGACTCTCCCAGGTCTTCACTGAGCCTTCTGAAGGCAAGCAAGGCGGCGTCTGGGTCGGTTCCCTGAGAGAACCATTGCAACAGCACCGGCAAAAGTTGACGTTGAATCGCGGCACGTCTCGACAGGCCGCTCGTCAGGGCTGCAATCTGCGCGAGCGCACCCTTTGGGTCGACAAAGCCGATTGCTGCCAGGCGGTCTTGGGCTTGACCCGACGAAAGTTCAAGCGTGCTGTCTTCGAGCTTTGCGACGGCGCTGAGCAGTGGGCGGTAGAAGATTCGCTGGTGCAAACCGCGAACTTCGATTTTCACCGACTCCCATCGCTCAATCAGGCTCTCGGCATTGCCCTTTGGGTCAATCGAGCGAGCAAGCGATCGTCTCGCCGTCTCAGAACTCGGCATCAGGTGAGTTCTTCGCATTTGACTGAGTTGAATTCGGTGTTCGAGAAGCCTCAAGAAGCGGTAATGCCTGCTGAACGAATCTGCCTCTGCCCTGCCGATGTATCCACCGGCTGACAGTGCTGAAATTGCGCTGATGGTGTCGCGGTTTCTTAGAGTTTCATCTGTGCGACCATGCACCAACTGAAGCAATTGCACAGTGAACTCGATGTCGCGCAGACCGCCCGGGCCCAACTTAATCTGAGAATCGATTTCACTTGAAGAAATATTGTCGGTAACTCGCTCGCGCATCTTTTGAGCAGAGTCGACAAAACCCTCACGCGCTGCCGAGGCCCATACCTTAGGTGCGAGTGCGTTCACATAGGCCTGGCCCAAAAGCATGTCGCCTGCAATTGGTCGTGCCTTCAACAAAGCCTGAAACTCCCAGCTCTGTGCCCAGCGGTCATAGTAGGCAACGTGCGATTCGAGAGTGCGAACTAGTGCACCGCTCTTTCCTTCTGGGCGAAGATTCGGGTCAACCTGCCAAAGCATTGGTTCTTGCGCTGTGCCGTCAATCGCGCGCATCATTCGCGTTGCCAAGCGAGTTGAGATTTCGATGGCACGAGCGTTATCAATTGCTGCTGAACCTGATTCGCCAACAAAGATCACATCAACGTCGCTGATGTAGTTGAGCTCTCGTGCGCCACACTTGCCCATGGCGATAACAGCAAACCTCGTGGCATCAACCTCTTCGGCGCTGAAGGTGCCGTGTTCGGTTGAGTGTTTTAACTCGAATCGTGCGATCTCGATTGCACCCTCGAGCGCGGCTCCGGCCAAGTCTGCAAGGGCTGCAGCCACAATCGGCAATCCGTGTTCTTGATCGGCCTGACTTAGGTCAAAGACTGCGATTTGCAGCAGTTCTTTTCGATAGGCAAATCGAAGCGCAGACCAAGCTCTCTGCGCCTCAAAGTCAGACTTGAGCTCTGCGGTGGCACTCTCGACCAAACTGTCACGCAGCTCGACAGCCGACTTTGGTCGGTCGATGGTTCTCTCAAGCAGCGCGAGCAACTCAGGCTTGCGGCGCAGCAGGTCTCCCATGGCTTCTGAAGCTCCGAGAAGGCGACAAAGGCGAACGGCAGAATCTTCTTTGCCGAGCAACTTCTTGGTCTTGGCCTTATCAACTTCGGCAAGAGTGAGCAGATAATTGAGTGCTTGGTCTGGGTTAGCAGACCTGCCAAGGCTTGCGAGTGCAGATCTGCCGGCGTCACCAACCTGTTTGACAAGTTGGTCGAGCTTGGCGACGGTTTCGCTCAGGTTTATGAAGCCGAACCGAGCTAGCTCAGAAAGACTTGACGACCTAGCCTCAGCCATGTTGCAACTAGAGAACTTCTAGGTTCTGCTTTAGTTCGTACTGAGTAACCTGTGAACGATATTCGCTCCACTCGCGACGCTTATTTGCAAGAACATAGCTGAAGACCTCTTCGCCGAGTGTTTCTGCGGCGAGCTCTGACTCTTCGAGTTTTCTGATTGCGTGGTCAAGCGACTGTGGCAGCGGCTGAATTCCCATCGCGCGACGCTCTGCATCGTTGAGTGCCCATACGTTGTCTTCGGTTTCTGACGGAAGCTCGTATTCGTTTTCGATGCCCTTCAGACCGGCAGCCAAAATAAGCGCATAGGCCAGGTATGGGTTCGCAGCAGAATCGATTGCGCGGTACTCAATGCGTGACGAGTTGCCCTTGTTCGGCTTGTATAACGGAACGCGGATGAGCGCCGAGCGATTGTTGTGACCCCAGCAAACAAACGAAGGAGCCTCGCCGCCGCCCCAGAGTCGCTTGTATGAGTTGACGTATTGGTTGGTGACGGCAGTGATCTCAGGAGCGTGACGAAGAAGACCGGCAATGAAGTGCTTTGCGGTCTTGCTCAGGTGATATTGCGAACTCGGGTCGAAGAATGCGTTCGTGTCACCTTCGAAAAGCGACATGTGAGTGTGCATTCCAGAACCAGGGTGCTCGGTGAAAGGCTTTGGCATGAATGTCGCATAGACGCCCTGCTCGATAGCGACCTCTTTGATCACTGTTCTGAAGGTCATGATGTTGTCTGCCATTGTGAGCGCGTCTGCGTAACGCAGATCAATCTCGTTTTGGCCAGGGCCACCCTCGTGGTGGCTGAACTCGACTGAGATGCCCAATTGCTCGAGCATCGAAACGGCGCGACGTCTGAAGTCGTGTGCGGTGCCACCAGGAACGTTGTCGAAGTAGCCGGCCTTATCGACCGGAATCGGACCCTCTTCGCCGAACTGAGCCGACTTGAGCAGGTAGAACTCGATTTCAGGGTGAATGTAGAACGAGAACCCTAGGTCTGATGCCTTGGCCAAAGCCCTGCGCAGCACATTGCGCGGGTCAGCGGCTGCCGGAAGGCCATCAGGGGTCTGAATGTCACAGAACATGCGAGCGGTTGGGTCGATTTCGCCGCGCCACGGAAGAATCTGAAAGGTGCTTGGGTCAGGAACCGCGAGCATGTCGGCCTCATACGTGCGAGCTAGCCCCTCGATGGCCGAACCATCGAAGCCAAGACCCTCGGCGAATGCGCCCTCTACCTCTGCCGGCGCAATTGCTACCGACTTGAGCGTGCCTGCAACGTCTGTGAACCAAAGTCGAACGAACTTTACGCCTCGCTCCTCGATAGTTCTAAGCACAAAATCTGTCTGCTTATCCATCGGGTTGTCCTCTCTTTGCCTGCTATTAGGCTAGTCGTTATGCCCCCGATTCGCATTGCCTTGGCGCAAACCAACCCCGTCGTTGGTGACCTTTCTGGCAATTTGCGCACCTGCCTAGAACGAGTTGAAGAAGCCGCCGAAAAAGGCGCCGCAATTGTGGTTTTTGCAGAGATGGTTGCCTCTGGCTACCCGATCGAAGACCTTGCCACTCGTGAAAGCTTTTTGAACGACAGTGTCGAGGCCGTAAAGAACTTCGCAGTCGAGCTAAACGAGCGAGGCCTCGGCCAAATTGTTGTGGTGCTTGGCACCCCGGCCATCGTCGCCGAAGAACATCGCTCACCTTGGGCCATTGCCCAGAACGCCGCCGTGCTGATTCGCGAAGGCAAAGTCTGGGCAGGATACGCCAAACACCACCTGCCGAACTACTCAGTTTTCGACGAGTACCGCATCTTCGTTCCGGGCGACCAACTGATCAGCTTCGAATTGGGCGACCTCAAGTTTTCAATGTTGATCTGTGAAGACATCTGGCAAGAGGGTGGCCCGGTTGCCAAGTTGCGCGAAGAGAATACCGACATCGCGCTTGTGCTTAACGGCTCTCCGTTTGAAATCGACAAGGATGACCGTCGGGTCGAGCTGGTCAAGAACCTAGCAGCGAAACAAGACGTTGCCGTTGCCTACGTGAACCTCGTTGGCGGGCAAGACGATTTGGTTTTCGATGGCGACTCGCTAATGATTGATGCCGACCAAAAACTAATCGGTCGCGGCAAGCAGTTCGATCAAGACTTGCTGCTTTTTGACATCACCAGCAAACGAGAAATCGCAGCCGTGAGCGAGATTGCATCACATAAGCAAGATGACAACTGGCAAATCTGGAACGCTCTCGTGCTCGGACTTCGCGACTATGTCAACAAGAACAATTTCAAGTCGGTCATCTTGGGACTCAGCGGTGGAATCGACTCGGCCGTTTGCGCGGCCCTCGCTGTCGATGCGCTCGGCTCACACCGAGTGTTCGGCGTATCGATGCCTAGCAAGTATTCGAGCGATCACTCAAAGAGCGACGCATTCGATCTGGCAAAGCGACTCGGCATCAACATTCGCACCGAACCAATCAAGGGTGCGGTTAAAGAACTCGAGAAGCAGCTCAAGCTAAAAGACACTTCGGCAGAAAACCTGCAGGCTCGAGTTCGCGGAACAATTTTGATGTCACTCAGCAACCAAGAGGGTCACCTGACTCTTACGACTGGCAATAAAACCGAACTCGCTGTCGGTTACAGCACCATCTATGGCGACTCGGTTGGTGGCTTCGCACCGCTCAAAGATGTCGCTAAGACCCTGGTCTGGCAACTGGCTAGGTGGCGCAACGACTGGGCCACGCAGCAGGGTCAGGCAGCTCCTATCCCAGAGAACAGCATTAGCAAGCCGCCTTCGGCCGAGCTCAGACCGGGTCAGGTAGATCAAGACAGCCTGCCGCCATATGACGTGCTCGACGAGATTCTTGACGCCTACATCGAACGAAAGCTCGGTCGCGAACAAATCAAGGCACTCGGCTTCGAGGCAGCAACGGTTGATCGCGTTGTTGGGCTTGTCGATAGAGCAGAGTGGAAGCGACGTCAAGGCGCTATCGGGCCAAAAATCACCGGCATGGCATTTGGCCGTGACCGCAGACTACCAATCACAAACAAATACAGTTAGGCACAAAATGGCAGCAGACAAACTGATCTCAAGCGGCGGACCATGGGAGTCTGTCATTGGTTATTCACGCGCAACTGTTGCCGGCGACTACGTGCACGTCTCTGGATCGACCGCAACGGTCGACGGTGTCTTGCAGCACGAGGGTGATGCCTATGGCCAAACCAAAGTCGCGCTCGAAGGCGTTATCGCATCAGCACTAGCGCAGGTTGGCTACACGTTGGCCGACGTTGTTAGAAGCAGAATTTATCTAAGCAACGCAGAAGACATGGATGCCGTTGGCAAGGCACACGGTGAGATCTTTGGCGACATTCGCCCAGCGGCAACCATGTTGGCAGGGATCAAGTTCATCAATCCGAAAATGCTTGTCGAAATCGAAGTCGACGCCTGGAAGCGAAATAACTAAATGGCAAAGATCGCGCGAGTTTCGCATCTTCAAGAGTTCAAGAACTCGGGTCGCAAGTTTTCTTGCCTCACCTCATATGACCAGTTCACCGCCGAGATCTTTGATGAGGCAGGAATCAATGTTCTGTTAGTCGGAGACTCTGCGGCCGAAAACGCACTCGCGCACGACAGCGTTCTTGCCATCACCGTTGATGAAATCATTCCACTGGGGCGAGCTGTTGCTAAGGCAGCGTCGCGAGCACTTGTCGTTGTAGACATGCCGTTTGGCAGCTATGAGGCAGAGCCAGCCGACGCGGTGCGCAACGCAATCAAGATCATGAAAGAAACCGGTGCGGCTGCCGTGAAGCTCGAAGGTGGCAAGCGCAGCTCAGAACAGATCAAAGCAATTGTTGAAGCTGGAATTCCTGTTATGGGCCACATCGGTTTCACCCCGCAGAGCGTTCACGCCCTGGGCGGCTTCAAAGTTCAAGGCCGCGGCGACTCGGCAGATCAGGTTATGGCTGAGGCCTTATCAGTTCAAGAGGCAGGCGCTTTTGCCGTCGTGCTCGAACTCGTTCCTGCAGACCTAGCCGCCAAAATAACCCAGACTTTGGCTATTCCAACAATTGGCATTGGCGCTGGTTCAGAAACCGACGGCCAGATCTTGGTCTGGACCGACTTCGCTGGGCTAACTCAGGGCAAGCCTCGCAAGTTTGTTCGCCAGTATGTGAACCTGCGCGAGCAATTGCTTTCGGCTGCGAGCCAATATGTTGCTGACGTTGAGTCTTCGAACTTTCCGAATGAAGCAGAATCCTTCAGCGACTAATCTCGTCGCTCGTCTTCTTCTCGCCAAGCCTTAGCTCGATCTTTCAGAATCTCTAAGGCACGTGCTGCGCTCGCATAGTCTGAAAACGGACCGATTCGATAGATGGCAGCAACTTGCTTGCCCACCTCGACTTCGTTGGTGTTGGTGTTGAACCAATACTCCTTCGGCTCGTTATCCAAGGTCGTTCCTTTGCTCTCTCTTAGACTAGACGCATGCCTCGCGACCCGAAAACCGGATTCTTAACCGCCGGAAACCTGTCGCCTTTGCGCTCGGTCCCTAAACACATAATGCAGCCAGAGTATGTCGGCAAAAAGGCCCCTGCGAAATACACCGAGGGCGACATTTGGGGCTCAGAAGAAGTTGAACTAATTCGCGCGGCTGGCAAGATTGCCGCACAGGCGATTGCCCTCGTTGGTGAAAACTGCAAGCCCGGCGTGACCACAGACGAGCTCGACCGAATTGGGCACGAGTTCTTGCTAGACCACGATGCCTACCCTTCTGCGCTGCTCTATCGCGGATTTCCTAAATCGATTTGCACCTCGGTGAACGAGGTTATTTGCCACGGCATTCCCGATGACACAGTGCTCTTAGAGGGTGACATCGTGAACATTGACATCACCGCCTTCAAGAACGGTTTTCACGGAGACAGCAACCAGACCTTCATGGTTGGCGAGGTCAAAGACGAAGTTCGCCTGCTTGTCGAGCGCACTCGTGAGTCGCTAAATCGAGCAATCGCAGCGGTCGCACCCGGCAGACAAATCAACACAATCGGGCGCACCATCGAATCATTCGCAAGACGCTTTGACTACGGCGTTGTTCGCGACTTCACCGGTCACGGCATTGGCAAGGCCTTTCACAGCGGCCTGGTGATTCCCCACTACGACGCAGCACCGGCCTATTCGCAAGAGATGCAGGTGGGCATGGTTTTCACAATCGAGCCGATGCTTACCCTTGGAACCCATCAGTGGGACATGTGGAAAGATGACTGGACTGTCGTCACAAGAGATAAAAGCATCACCGCTCAGTTTGAGCACACCCTGGTAGTCACCGAAACCGGTGCAGACATTTTGACTCTCCCCTAGTTACGAAAGAAATCATGGCTAAGAAAATCGCAATCGGAATCGACATCGGCGGAACCGGAATCAAAGGCGCTTTGGTTGACGTAAAGAACGGCGAGATGATTGGCGATCGCGTTCGCGTCGAAACTCCCGAGGGCGGCTCTACTGACGACATCATCGCAACCGTCAAAGCTCTCATCAAGAAACTGCCGGCAGCACCAGCAGACACGCCAATTGGCATCTGTTTTCCGGCGGTAGTTCAGCACGGAGTAACCAAATCTGCAGCAAACATTTCTAAGAAGTGGATTGGCTTCGACGCAGACAAGGCATTCACAAAAGCTCTCAATCGCGAAGTTCACCTGGTGAATGACGCAGACGCAGCAGGTCTTGCCGAAATGCGTTTCGGTGCTGGTCGCGCCGAACGCGGTCTCGTGATCATGACAACTCTCGGCACCGGAATCGGCACTGCGCTCTTTTTTGACCAGAAGTTGATTCCTAACGCAGAACTCGGGCACATCGAGATCGACGGTGTCGACTATGAGAGCATGGCAGCTTTCTCGGCCAAAGAACGAGAAGACTTGAGTTGGCAGCAGTGGGCCGAGCGTCTTCAAAAGTACTATTCGACGCTTCAGCGTCTCTTCTCGCCAGACATGATCATCGTTGGTGGTGGCGTCTCAAAGCAGCACGAAGAGTTTCTTCCGCTGCTAGACATCGACTGTGAAATTGTTCCTGCAGAAATGCGAAACAACGCCGGAATTCTGGGCGCTGCCCGTCTCGCATTCAGACTTGCGAATAAAGACTAAGAATTGGAAGGGCCGGCCGATACGCCGGGTTTTGTACCCTTTCGGGTGACGATCATCTATCTAGGCCTAACGTTGCCGTTAGGCTCGAGCAGCCTACCCGTGTGCATAGCCGAGCCGACTAAGGCGCACACTATCTGGCCTTGCTCCAGGTGAGGTTTACCTAGCCGAAGCGCTCACACGCCCCGCTGGTGGTCTCTTACACCACCGTTTCAGCCTTACCACTTGCGTGGCGGTTTGCTCTCTGTTGCACTTTCTCGCGGGTTTCCCCGGGTGGGTGTTACCCACCACCTTGCTCTATGGAGCCCGGACGTTCCTCGTCACTTGCGTGCCGCGATCGTCTGGCCGACCCATCCGTGAATAAGGCTAGCGGTGAAACGACTTGGTGAAAAGACCTAGAGATGCGCCGTGTAGTTTGCTGTGACGATTTCGGCGGCGTCATCGCCCCAGACGCGCACGATTGTGATCGAGCACGGTGCGATTTGTGGTCGCCAGTATGCGGCTGTTGCAGCATCAAAGGCCCAGCGCAAGAAACCACGGATAGGCATCACGTGCGCAACGACAACTACGGTCTTGCCTGAGTGCTGCGCCGTGATCTGCTTGCGCGCAAGTTGCAGACGCGCGTCAAAAACTTCGAGCGACTCGCCATTCGGCGGAGCGACCGTCCATGATCCGCGCCAGTTCTGCCAAGCTTCTGGGTCGGCTGACGCGGCTTCTTCGTTGGTCAGTCCATCCCAGTCGCCAAAGCCTATTTCTCTTAGGTTTTCGTTTTCAAAAGTGTTTAGACCGAACTGCTTCGCGATAATTTCTGCAGTCTGTCTTGTTCGTTTCATTGGCGAGGCTACAACTGCAGATATTGGTGCGATTCGTTGCCAAGGCCCGGTTGATCCGATTTGCTTCAAAGCATTAGCAACGGCATTCGCATCCGCGATTCCGGCCTCGCTCAAGTCAGGGTCGTCGCCGTCGCCACCAGAGATTTTTCTTGCCTCGGTCAGAGCCGTGCGTCCGTGTCGCACGAGAATGATGGTGGTTAGCGGTTCAGTAACGTTGCCCGGCGCCCTAACCGAACTGGGCGCACTTTCGTTGAATTCAGTTACAGAGGCAGAGAGTCGATTTGGCTCCCCCGGTTCGGCATTCACCCCCGAGGCTTCTGAATCCGCAAGGTCATCCATGGCCTTGTTAGCTAAAGCGTCAGCTCTGAAGTTCTTCTCGCGTGGAATCCACTGCCAATCAACCTTCTTGCCGCGCACCAGCTCTTGCACCTGTTTGCCGAGAGCAATCATGTCTGGGTGTTTGATCTTCCAGCCACCAGACATTTGCTCGATAACTAGCTTGCTATCCATGCGCACAGATATTTCTGCGTCTGGGTCAATATCGATTGCGGCCTGAAGACCGGCAATCAATGCAATGTATTCGGCAACGTTATTTGTGGCAACACCGATATAGCGAGCGATCTCACGAATGACTAAACCATTTGATGCGTCAATAACAACAGCACCAGAGCCTGCGGTGCCAGGGTTTCCTCTTGAGCCACCGTCGGCTTCAATAATCAGCAAACGCGCCATTAGCGAACCAAGATCGCGCCGCACTCGCCGCAGTGAGCTAGTTCGTCCATCGGAGTGTTTCTAACTGAGTCGAGCGAATCGCCACTTAGCGTCATGCCGCAGGCGTCGCAAACCAAGCCTGAAAGCTTGCCAACACCGATGCCCTTGGCAAACAGCTTTTCGTAGTGCTCTGCAAGTTCTGGGCTCAAGTTCTGCAAATCGCGAGCACGGTTCTCTCTGAGCAATTGCTGACCCGAGTTCAGTTTTGCAAGGCCTGCGGTCTGTTCGTTTTCGAGAACGGCGAGCTTCTTTTGAAGCTCCTCTCGCTCTATCTGAATCACCGAAAGCTTCTCATTCAAGAGCTGCACGCGGTCGAGCAGAACAATCTCTGCCTCTTCAAGCTCACCCTTGCGTTTCAGCAATGACTGCAGCTCGTTTTGCATGCCTTGAATGTCTTTTTGAGAGCTGCTCTGCTGAATTCTGACCTGATCTTTTTCGATTCGACCCTCGACCAATTCGAGGTCGGTTTCGGCTCTGCGCAACTCGAGTTGCAACGCATCTAGATCGTTTCGAACCGAGAGCAATTGCTCTGAGTTGACCAAAAGATTCTGTCGCGCGGCCTGAACCTCTGCACCAGCTTCTATGTCAGCGATAAGTCGCTGGTTTCTTCGCAATTGCAGGTCAATTCGACTCAGGTCAAGCAATGTCTCTTGGTGCTGTGAGGATGCCTTCATAACTTCTTTCGAGTCGTTATTGAGTTACCGCGAAATCCCACGGATCAGTTCGCAGGTCGCTAACTACAAACTTAACATCAGGCACGGCTTCAGCAAGCTGTTTTGCCGCGACTTCAAGCCAAAGAGCCTCCGCTGCCCAGTGCGAGATGTCGATTAGTGCAAAGCTGCGGCCAAGAGCTCGTGCTCGTTCTATGGCATCTGAGGCGGTGTGGTGTCGCAGGTCTGAGGTCACAAAGACATCTGCACCGTGATTTATTGCTTCATCCAAAAACGACCCACCAGAGCCGGCACACAACGCAACGGTGCTGATTCTCTGCTCGGGGTCTCCTGCCACGCGTACGCCACCAGCAGTTGGTGCAATGCAGCGAGACACATGGCGAGCAAAATCGAGCAAAGTCATCGGCTGAGACAGCTCGGCAATACGGCCGTGACCCATGATGGTGCCCTCAATGGCCACGAGCGGCTTTGGGTCGATTAGCCCGAGAGCTTTCGCCAAGACGTCAGAAACACCATCGGTCACGATGTCGGCATTTGTATGTGCCGAGAACAATGCCACGTCGTTCTTGATTGCGGAAAGCAAAACCGCGCCTTTGGCCGATTGAGCCGACAGCTCGTGATCTGAACCGAGCAAGAACGGGTGATGCGAGATGATCAGGTCAAAATTGCCTGCAATCGCCTCTTCTAAAACGTCGCTTGAAACGTCAACACTCAATAAGGCTTTCTTGCATTCTGCAAAGGTTTGACCCGCAATTAACCCCGGTCTATCCCACTCATCGGCACGGTGTTCAGGCCAAAGAACCTGTGCTGCTGCGGTGACGTCAAAAATTGACGACACTAAATCGCCTCGCCGAAATCTACGCCGTCAAGATCGTTTTTGCGTGCTTCGATTTTCAAAACTTCGAGCTCTTGATCTTTGATGCGCTTTCTGCCAAATAGCAGCGGAAACAAGCATGCAAAACCGAGAGCCAGAAGCACGCCAATATTTGTGGTTGCCCAGTCGCCAGCTCCGATTGGTTTAGCAATGAAACCTAACCACTCGAAACCAGGAGTTTCAGACGAAACGAAGGCGAGACCGAGAGTTGCTGCCAAAACGAAACCGACAAGATTGACCACATTGATTGCGCGGTAGAAACCATAATCGCGCGTGAGACTGACCTCGTGATACGCGATGCGTCGAAGCGCAACGTCAGAAACAAAGATTCCTGCCCACGAGAAGACCAGAACTGCTGCGATTACAGACACCGTTAGCAGCAACTTGACCGACAAAAGTGTCGAGAGTTGAGTTAAAGCGAACGTGCTCGCCAACGCGAGAATAAGAACGATTGGCTGGCTAACGTATCGACGCAACTTAATCGAGATGGCGGCAAGACCAACGCTCATTGAGTAGAGCCAGCTCGCAGCCCAAGCCAACAGTGAAATCGCGGCACTGACAAGAACCATTGAAGCTAGCCATGCAGGAATCACTCCGAAAATTGCACCCAGCGGATCGCTAACAGCAACCAATCTGAAGTTTGCGCTTAGCGATGAAGACAGCAAAACCGAGAAGATGGAAATAACAAACGGCACAACACCGACTGCAAGAGAAACATAAAGCGCAACCGCCTTGCCTGATTCAGCCATTGCAATTTTGCGAGTGAAGTCAGCGACGGCGTTAACCCAGAGCGCGGCAAAGAAGACCAGCACGAGAACAATCAGGCTGAACATCTCTAGCCAATTGCCAGACATGGTCATCTCGCGAGCATCGAGCTGAATGCCTCCGGCGGCGAAGCCAATGAATAGCAGCGTGGTCAAGGCTGCGATTGCAGCAACCGATAGTTGCCCCCAATAAAGAATCTTGCCGCCAAGCAGCGCCAAAACGCTGCCCAAAATCAACAGCACACCAGCAAAGACAAACGACCATGAGATGTCAAAGGCACCCGCGCTAAGAGCAGTTTCGCTGAAGCCAGGCAGTCCAGCAATATTTGAATTGAACAGAGCCACCGCCGAGATGACTAGCGCCGATCCGATAGCCAGTTTTGCGAGAACCTGCGCAATTGCAGGAAAAATGTTTGCCGTTACACCAAATGCCGCTCGCGATAAGAAGAGTGTTGATAAGCCACTGCGCTTGCCTCCGATGGCCACCACAGTCATAAGAAGTGCTGATAGTGCGAATGCGATCGCAAATGAAACGATTCGGTCTAGCGCCGTTAGCTTGAAAGAAAGCGATAGGTAGCCAAGCAAAATTGGTGCTACACCGACGGTGAGGCTTGACCAAACATATAGTTGAGAAATTGGTTTTGCTCGACGTTCAATAGTCGAGATAGGTCGCTCACGTGTTGCACTCTTCGGGTCTCTAGCAAAACCAAGTTCACCGTCTGAGAGCAAAACTTCGAAATTCTCTTCGTCGAACTCTTCAGTTGCGGCTTGCTCAACCGATTCGATGATGTCAAAACTTCCGGTTGCAAAATCGCTTGCTCGCACCGGCTCTGGTGTCTCTTCAGGCTCAGCCAATTCTGCGGCAAGCTCTTCAGCTACTGCCTGATCTGCTTCGAGTCGAGCTTTTTCAGCGGCATCAGCTCGCTCTGCAGCTTCGAGTTCAGCGAGTTCTAGCGCTTCAGCAGCTGCGCGCTCTGCATTTTCGATTTCAATTCTGATGTTTGCCTCTTGTTCGGCGATTCGCTCAGCTTCTAGGCGTTCAACTTCTAGGCGCTCAGCTTCGGCAAGTTCTGCCTCAAGTTTTTCAGCGGCAACCTTTTCTGCCTCTAAGCGCTCGGTCTCTGCACGCTCGGCCTCGAGCCGCTCTGCCTCTGCTCGCTCTGTCTCGAGCCGCTCAGCTTCTACTCTTTCGGCCTCAATACGTTCGGCTTCGATGCGCTCGCGTTCAAGTTCCTCTAAGCGCTGCTGCTCTTGCAATTCTTCTTGTCGAATGCGTTCGAGCTCGAGTCGCTCGGCCTCAATGCGTTCGGCCTCAGCTTTGGCAGCGGCTACTGCCTCTTCGCGGCGAAGCTCTGCCTCGAACTCTGCCTCGGCAACAGCTGCCGCGACCGCACTCTCAATTTCGCGTTCAGCCTTCTCGGCAGCGAGCAGAAGTGCGTCAGCGATTGCTTTCTCTTTGGCTTCAGCGATTAGGTGCTGGCGTTCATCCCAGTCTGGAACCAGGGACTTCCAAGAATCTTCAGTCGGCTCTTCTGCGCTTGGGGTCTCAACTGGATCGATTGACATGCCGGCACTTGAACGACGGGCGTTGGCGAGGGCATTCTTTGCCTCTGAACTGCCGTCGGCCTCCATGGCACGCACCCAAGCAACGTAGGCATTGGCATCTTCTGCGCGAAGTCTCGACTGCTCCTCGAGAACGGCCATTGCGTCGAGAGCGCCGTTTTCGCCTTGACCCGCGAGTTCTAGAGCTTCAGCCAATTCGGCATCGCCGAGGGCAAGCTTCTTCGGTGGGTCAAAGGGGTTAGTCATACCGAAAATACTAATGCCGCGCCATTTCTGACGCGGCATTCATATTCTCTAATGAGAACAGTGGGCCCTACCGGGCTCGAACCGATGACATCCACGGTGTAAGCGTGGCGCTCTACCAACTGAGCTAAAGGCCCTCCTCGAAAGAGCGTAATACAAGAACGCCCTATCTGCCAAACCTGAGCGGCTAAGCGTGAAGAGTGTCTAGCGCTTTGTCATACTCGTCAAGGCTTCTGGCCTGGCCTGGTGCCGTGACGAACTTCGCGGCAAGCTTGCCATCCTTGTCGATAACGAAGGTTGCACGGTTCGAAATGCCCGCTTCTTCAAGAAATACGCCGTATTGCTTGGCTACCCCGCCGTGTGGCCAGAAATCGGCCAAAACCGAGAATTTATAGCCCTCGTGCTCGGCAAACTGCTTCTGAACGTACTTGCTGTCTACAGAAATGGCCAAAAGTTCAACGTTGTCGCGCTCAAATCGGCCGAAGTTGTCGCGAAGTTCGCAAAGTTCGCCGGTGCAGATGCCTGAAAACGAGAGCGGATAGAAAACTACGACGACCGGCTTCTTGCCGCGAAAATCTGAAAGTGCCACGGTCTCACCGAATTGGTTGACTAGTGAAAAGTCTGGGGCGTCATCACCGATGATCAAGCTCATTGGGTCTCTCTTTCTAAATGGTCCAATAACTGACCTAACAAAGTCATTAGGTCAATACTTCCGTTAAATCACAGAATAAACTTGGCTTTGGTTCAAACCCGAACCCAAGCAGTTCCATCCCCCACGAAAGAGGATGTCGGTGTCAATTAACAACCAGGATGCATTCGCGGTCAACACTCCAGACCAAGACCCTGAAGAGACTCGCGAGTGGCTTGAGTCACTTGACGCCGTCGCTAGAGTTCACGGCCGTGGTCGAGCTCGCGAGATCATGCTCAACCTGTTGCGTCGCTCACACGACCTGCAACTCAATGTTCCTTCGATTCCAACCACCGACTACATCAACACCATCGCACCTGAAAACGAAGCCGAGTTTCCGGGTGACGAGAAAATCGAGCGCACCTATCGCGCATGGATGCGCTGGAACGCAGCAATGCTTGTTCACCGCGCGCAGCGACCTGGCATCGGAGTCGGTGGACACATCTCTACCTTCGCTTCATCAGCTTCGCTTTATGAAGTTGGCTTCAACCACTTCTTCAAAGGTCAAGACCACCCGAGCGGTGGCGACCAGATTTTTATTCAGGGACACGCATCGCCTGGCCCATATGCTCGCGCATTTCTTGAGGGTCGCCTGAGCGAAAACCAACTCAACGGATTCCGTCAAGAGAAGTCTCACGCAGGTGGCGGGCTTTCTTCTTACCCGCACCCACGCTTGATGCCAGACTTTTGGCAGTTTCCAACTGTTTCGATGGGTATCGGCCCGATCAACGCGATCTATCAGGCGCAGTTCAACCGCTACCTAGCCGGTCGAGGTTTCAAAGACACAAGCGAACAGCACGTCTGGGCTTTCTTGGGCGATGGCGAGCTTGACGAAGTAGAGTCACGCGGTGCGCTGCAGCTTGCGGCAAACGACCAACTCGACAACCTAACTTTTGTTGTTAACTGCAACCTTCAGCGTCTCGATGGTCCGGTGCGAGGCAACGGAAAAATCATTCAAGAACTAGAAAGCTTCTTCAGAGGCGCTGGCTGGAATGTCATCAAGGTTGTTTGGGGTCGCGAGTGGGATTCACTTCTTGCAAACGATCACGATGGCGCGCTTGTCGACTTGATGAACAAGACACCTGACGGCGATTACCAGACTTACAAGACCGAAGACGGCGCATTTGTTCGCGAGAACTTCTTCGGCCGCGACCCACGCACAGCCAAGTTAGTCGAGTCGATGACTGACGACGAGATCTGGGGCTTGAAGCGAGGCGGTCACGACTACCGCAAGGTTTATGCGGCATACAAGGCCGCTGTTGAGCACAAGGGCCAGCCGACGGTCATCTTGGCAAAGACCATCAAGGGCTTCACCCTTGGCAAGTCATTTGAGGGTCGCAACGCAACCCACCAAATGAAGAAGCTAACCCTAGACAACCTCAAGGGCTTCAGGGATGAACTTCGCATTCCAATCACCGATGCGCAGCTCGAAGAGAACCCATACGAGCCTCCTTACTTCCACCCTGGTCAAGACGCTCCAGAAATTCAGTACATGCACGAGCGTCGTCGAGCACTCGGTGGCTACCTGCCTGAGCGTCGCAGCAAATATGTCGACTTCAAACTTCCAGCAGAAGATGCATACAAGGTTGCAAAGGGTGGCTCGGGCACTCAAGAAATCGCTACCACCATGGCGTTCGTTCGTTTGATGAAAGATCTCTTGCGCGCACCAGAATTCGGTGAGCGAATTGTTCCGATCATTCCTGACGAAGCGCGCACATTCGGTATGGATGCATTCTTTCCGACTGCGAAAATTTATAACCCGAACGGTCAGCACTACATCTCTGTAGACCGCGAACTCTTGCTTTCATACAAAGAGTCAGCAGCTGGTCAGATTCTGCACACCGGAATTAACGAAGCCGGATCAATCGCCGCCCTAACCGCAGCTGCAACAAGTTATGCAACTCAGGGTCAGCCGATGATTCCGTTCTACGTTTTCTATTCGATGTTCGGTTTCCAAAGAACAGCAGACTCGATCTGGGCCGCAACAGATCAACTTTCTCGCGGATTCATGATTGGTGCTACCGCAGGTCGCACCACTCTTACCGGTGAAGGCTTGCAGCACGCTGACGGCCACTCTCCTCTTCTTGCATCTACTAACACCGCAGTAATTTCTTATGACCCGGCATACGGATACGAGATTGCTCACATCATTCGCAGCGGAATCGAGCGCATGTATGGCGGCGCTCACAAGGATCCGAACGTGATGTACTACCTAACCGTCTACAACGAGCCGATCGTTCAGCCGGCTGAACCTGAGAACGTCGACGTTGACGGAATCATCCGTGGAATTCACCGCGTTAGCGAAAACCACTTTGAAGGCACCAAAGCACAGATTCTCGCATCGGGAGTTGCAGTGCCATGGGCTTACGAGGCGCAGAAGCTATTGCAAGATGACTGGGGAGTTTCAGCCGACATCTGGTCGGTGACTTCATGGACTGAGCTTCGTCGAAACGGTCTGAAGCGAGACGAGTTCAAGTTCTTGAACCCATCGGCTGAGGTTCCTGATGCCTATGTAACCCACAAGCTCGCTGATGCCAAGGGACCGTTCTTGGGCGTGAGCGACTACATGCACGCGGTTCAAGACCAGATTCGCCCTTGGGTGCCTGGCGACTACGCGACCCTTGGTGCAGACGGTTTCGGCTTCTCAGACACCCGTGCTGCGGCTCGTCGCTTCTTCAAGATTGACGGACCATCAATCGTGGTTCGCGTTCTAGAACAGCTGGTTGAGCGTGGCGAAATGTCGGCAGACGCTCCACAGCAGGCAATCGAACGTTACCGCCTGCACGATGTGACCGCCGGAACCTCTGGATCTGCCGGTGGCGAGGCCTAAGAAAGAGACTCTCGCTTGGCTCGCCTCAATTGCTGGCGAACTGAATAGTGAGACTCTTCGCAAACTAGAAGAGACGCTGGTTTGGTATCGCGAGATGCCTGCGGGTCGTCGAGCTTCGGTTGGCGTTGTAGCTCAATCGGGCATCAGCTCGTTTCTTGCCTGGTATGACAACCCAAAGTCACAGCCTTGGGTGGCTGCAGACGTTTTCGGTGTTGCACCTCGCGAGTTGCTCAGATCAATCTCACTGCAGCAGACACTGCAGCTAATTCGTGTCGTGGTTCAGGTTGTTGAAGAGCGTGTCGTTCGCGAAGACCCAGAGATGCGTGAAGCAGTTCTGCTTTACTCTCGTGAAATTGCATTCAGCGCCGCCGACGTTTATGCGAAGGCTGCTGAGGCTCGAGGCCTCTGGGATGCCCGCCTTGAAGCTCTAGTCGTTGACTCGATTTTGAGCGGCGAGCACACAGATGAAATCGCTTCACGCGTTGCTGCCCTCGGTTGGCGAGCAAACGGTTCTGTCGTTGTTCTAATCGGCAACACACCAGAACATCTAGATGCAGATCAACTTCGTCGCCTTGCTCGCAAAGCAGACACCGATGTGCTCATCGGCGTGCACGGAGATCGTCTTATTGTCGTTGTCGGCATTGTCACCAAGAGCAATGCTCCAAGAGTCAATGTCGGATTCAGTCAAATTGTTGCGTCTCTCGAATCATCGTTTGGTCAAGGGCCTGTCGTCATTGGCCCAACGGTTCGCGATGTTAGCTCTGCAAACGTGTCTGCCCGCGCTGCCCTTTCGGCATTCGCTGTTGTTCGCAATTCGAAGACCGAGCGCGTGCTGCACGCAGACGACGTGCTGGCCGAAAGAGCTCTAGCCGGAGATGCGCTTGCCAAGCAAACTCTCGTCGACAAAATTTATAAGCCGCTGGCAAGCAATTCGATTGAACTTCTTGAGACGCTCGAAGCATATTTGGAATGCGGGCGCTCGCTCGAGGCAACAGCCAAGAAACTTTTTGTTCACGCCAACACAGTGCGCTATCGACTAAAGCGAATCTCAGATGTAATCGGCTGGGATCCAACCGGTGCGCACGAGGCATTCGTGTTGCAGGTTGCAATGGTGCTCGGAAACATGCAATCAACTGAATCTGACATTTCAAAATAGGGAGACAAAATGATCGTTGTACTTTGCCCAGGCCAGGGCGCTCAAACACCAGGCTTCTTCTCTCCTTGGTTGGAGCTGCCAGACTTCAAAGCAGCAATAGAGCAGATGCAGAGCGCATCGGGCATTGATCTCATCAAGCACGGCACCTTGAGCGATGCAGACACAATCAGAGACACTGCTATTGCACAGCCATTGATTGTCTCTGCCGGAATCGCAACCGCAGCGGCACTCTTCGGCTCTGCAGGAGCACACGCTGCCGGAGTTGCAGGAGTCGCGGGTCACTCTGTTGGCGAAATCACAGCAGCTGCCATTTCAGGCGTCTTCGACTCAGCCACCGCTATCAACTTCGTAAAAAAGCGTGGCGAAGCGATGGCAAGCGCCGCCGCCATCGAGCACACATCTATGGCTGCGATTGTTGGCGGAGAGCAAAGCGTCATTGAAGAGTCGCTTCGTGCGCTCGACCTCGAGCCTGCCAATTACAACGGCGGTGGTCAGATCGTTGCGGCTGGTGCAGCAAGCGCAATTGCTGAGTTGCAGGCAAATGCACCTGCGGGTTCGCGCGTGATTCCGCTTCAGGTGGCTGGAGCTTTTCACACTCGTTACATGCAGCCAGCGGTTGCCGAACTTAGCGACTTCGCAACTCAGACAGAACCTAAAGACCCGGTCACGAAACTTTGGACTAACGCAGGTGGTGTTGAGATCACTAGCGGAACCCAATTTGTCGAGCTTCTCGTGAAGCAGGTTTCAAACCCGGTTCGCTGGGATCTCTGCATGGCAGCCATGCTAGAAGCAGGCGTCACGGGCTTAATTGAGGTCGCCCCCGCTGGCACTCTTGTTGGTCTCGCGAAGCGATCGATGCCGGGCATCGAAGCCGTCGCAGTGAAGACTCCCGAAAATATCGAAGCAGCATTGTCACTTATCAACAATCACCGATAAGCAGCAACGGGTAGATTTGTAGCAATCAACGAATTGAGGACCAGTGAGTCAACCAACCCTTAATCAGTATTCGGCAGTGAAATTCTCACGCATCTATGCACTCGGCGCTGCCCGAGGAGATTTGGTCGTGACTAACGACGACATCGCCGGGCCGATTGACTCAAGCGACGAGTGGATTCAACGACGCACCGGAATCATCAGTCGACGCCGTGCAAGCAAAGACGTAAGCCTCATGGATATGGCCGTCGAGGCCTCGAACATCGCAATCAAGCGAGCGGGAATCGATCCAAGTGAAATTGGTGCCGTTATTTTCAGCACGATCACTCACCCACACCAAACTCCATCTGCCGCTGCTCTGCTCGCAGACAAAATTGGCGCAAACCCTGCACCTGCCTATGACGTTTCTGCCGCTTGCGCTGGTTACTGCTACGGCATTGCTCAGGCAGATGCGCTCGTGCGTTCTGGCATGGCTAAATACGTCTTGGTTGTCGGTGGCGAAAAGTTGAGCGACTTCATTGACCCGACCGACAGAACGATTAGCTTCTTGCTTGCCGATGGTGCGGGCGCGGCAATCGTCGGCCCGAGCGACACACCTGGCATTAGCCCGACCGTTTGGGGAACAGACGGCTCACACTGGAGCGCAGTTGGCATGACCGCGTCGCTGCTCGAACTTCGCGATGGCGAAGCCGGCTGGCCAACGTTGGTTCAAGACGGAGCGACCGTGTTCAAGTGGGCAGTTTGGGAAATGGTCAAGGTTGCCAAAGAAGCACTCGAAGTCGCTGGCGTAAAGGCCGAAGACCTTGCAGCAATCGTCACCCACCAGGCAAACATTCGAATCATCGACGAATTGGCTAAGCAATTGGCAGTTCCTGAGGGCGTAGTTATCGCTCGAGACATCATTTACACCGGAAACACCTCGGCGGCATCGGTGCCTCTAGCCATGGATGCCCTGCTCACATCGGGAGAGGTCAAATCTGGCGGATTAGCCTTGCAAATTGGCTTTGGCGCAGGCCTTGCCTTCGCCGCCCAAGTAGTTGTTCTGCCCTAAAATTAGAGCAGTCGTAATCGCCCAATAAGGAGAATCACCCATGGCACTATCGCAGACCGAAGTACTAGCCGGCCTAGCAGAAATCGTTAACGAAGAGACCGGAATCGACACCAGCTCGGTTCAGATGGACAAGTCATTCGTAGACGACCTAGACATCGACTCGATCTCAATGCTTACCATCGTGATGAACGCTGAAGGCAAGTTCGGCGTAACCATTCCAGAAGAGAAGGTTGCCGACCTAAAGACCGTTGGCGACGCAGTCAACTTCATCACCGACGCACAGTAAGGCATTAGCTTGACTCGCAAACTCGTTGTCACAGGGCTGGGTGCTACTACCCCGCTCGGTGGCGACGTGCAGACCACCTGGCGGGCATTGCTCGCTGGTGAGTCTGGCATCACCACTCTCGAACAGGAGTGGGTTGCCCGGCACGGTTTGCCAGTTACCTTTGCGGGTCAGGCAAAAGTAAGCGCCAAGGATGTGCTCTCGGTTCCTGAAACCAAGCGCCTTGACCCATCGAGCCAGTTTGCTCTGATCGCAGCGCGAGAGGCTTGGGCAGACGCCGGCACTCCAGACGTAGACCCTGAGCGCCTAGCAGTTGAGTTTGCCACCGGCATCGGCGGCGTCTGGACTCTTCTCGACGCATATGACAACTTGAACGCAAACGGACCTCGTCGCGTTTTGCCAATGACTGTTCCGATGCTTATGCCGAACGGCCCAGCCGCGGCAATCGGCATGGACATCGCAGCTCGAGGGGGCGTTCGCACTGCCGTATCGGCGTGTGCATCGAGCACAGAAGCAATCGCAAACGCAATCACTCGCCTGCAGAGTGGCGACATTGATGTTGTCGTTGCTGGTGGCTGCGAAGCAGCGATTCACCCGCTTCCGATTGCAGCGTTCGCGTCAATGCACGCCGTATCTCGCAACAACGAAAACCCTGCTCAAGCAAGCCGCCCTTATGACACCGCACGTGATGGTTTCGTCATGGGTGAAGGTGCTGGTGCTTTGGTTATCGAGACCGAAGAGCACGCAAAGGCACGCGGCGCAAAGATTTATGCATACTTGGTTGGCGGAGCGGTAACTAGCGACGCCCACCACATCACAGCGCCAGACCCTGAAGGAACCGGAGCTGCTCGCGCGGTCATCGCGGCCCTAAAGCAGGCAGGCGCAAACATTGAAGACGTTGTTCACATCAACGCACACGCGACTTCAACTCCGGTTGGCGACGTGGCTGAATACACAGCACTAAAGCGAGTTTTCGGCGATCACCTAGAGAAGATTTGCGTTTCGGCAACCAAGTCTTCAACCGGTCACCTACTCGGCGGTGCTGGCGCTATCGAAGCAATCTTCACTGTTTTGGCTTTGCACGAACGCACTGCCCCACCGACAATCAACTTGGACAACCAAGACCCAGAGATTCCACTAGACGTGGTTACCTCACCGCGCAAACTGCCTGAAGGTGAAATCTTGGCGATTTCAAACTCATTCGGCTTTGGCGGTCACAACGCGGTAGTCGCGTTCAAGAGCGCAAACTAGTTCGCTAGTTTCCTACAGATCTCAACCAGATCACCGGGGCGTCTGCTCCCGCAACTCGATATGGTTCGAGCTCTTCATCCCAGGGTTCGCCTAATGCAGCGCGAACCTCACGCTTCAATTGACTAATGTTTGAGCCGTTCTCAGCAAGGATGGCCCGCATTCTGTGCTCGCTAACCAAGACACTGCCCATGGAGTCCATTTGCCCCTGAAATAGCCCCAGACGGGGCGTATAGGCCCAGCGCCAGGCTTCGAGAGTGTTGCTTTGCTCCTGCGTGATTTCGAACCTGAGCGAGCCCCAGCCCATCAGCTCTGAGGCGAGAACCGCAGCAAAAGACTCGTCGGCAGCCCAACAGTATTCAGTGCGATATTCGGCGTTCGTCAAAGACTGGCGAGTCCAACTCATGCCAGTCGGGCCACCTAGCAGGCGGCCAATTGCCCACTCCACGTGTGGCAACAGAGCCCTCGGGGCCGAGTGAATAAACACCATGCCGTGGGTTGAAATACCGTTCATTTTTGCCTCCAGAACCTAGGTACGTCTTCCCCAACGACCTGTGAAACGAGGCAGGCGATTAGATTACGCCCGAACTGGCTTAAATGTCAAAGGCCGATCTTTCGACCGGCCTTTGAACCTAAGTGCTGCTAGTTGTGAACTACCAGGGTGCTGAGGGCAGGCACCGAAACAGTGCTTGCGCCCTTCAGGGTAGTGATCGTGGTCAAAGAAGCCTTTGAACCCTGCACTACAACCTGCCAGTCTGAAGTGCTTGGCAAGGTGACCTTGGCTGCAGTTGCAGTTGGGTTGTGAATCACGACTACGTCGTTCCAGCTGTCGCCCGCTGCCTTTCCATCGATTGAGTATGCAATCAAAGGCTCAGCGACGTTCAAGAACTTGAACTTTGCCTGAACTTCAGCGGCGGTGCTCAAACGGAAGGCCGGGTGAGCCTTGCGAATTGCGATCAAGCCCTTGTAGTAGTTCACGGTTGCAATGTTGGCTGCACGTGAGTTCCACTTCAAAGAGTTGACGGCATCGCTCGACTTGTAACTGTTGTCGTCGCCACCCTTGGTTCGCATGAACTCCTGGCCAGCCTGAATGAATGGCATGCCTTGAGCTAGCAAGATAACTGAAGTTGCTAGACGGTGGTAGCTGCCGAGCTGTGCTGCGGTTGCTCCACGCTTGCTTGCTTTCAACTTGTCGAAGAGCGTCAGGTTGTCGTGAGCTTCAACGTAGTTAACTGACTGCCCTGGATCGAGAGTCGTCCACGCTCCGTTCACGAAACGGTCGAAGAAGATGTTTCCGACAATTCCCGGCTTGACCGCATCGATTGCGGTTGTCTTTCCAGTTGCCCATCCCTTGTCGTTCGAATCGAACACTGAACCTTTCAGACCATCACGAATCTGGTCGTTGAACATCGAGATTCCGGCAAGCTTTGAGGCATTGATCTGGCTGCCGCGCTGCGCTTCAGGAAGTACCTCGCCCATGTTCCAGCCTTCACCGAGAAGAACGATTGTCGGATCAATCTTGTTTAGCTCTGAACGAATCTGCTGCATGGTGGTGTAATCCATGATGCCCATAAGGTCAAAGCGGAAGCCATCGAGGTTGTATTCCTTTGCCCAGTACTTGACCGAGTCAACGATGAACTTGCGAACCATGCTGCGCTCAGAAGCAACTTCGTTGCCACAGCCAGTGCCGTTGGCCAAGAAGCCTTCGGCGGTGGTTCTGAAGAAGTAACCAGGAACGAGCTGTTCCTGACTGAACGAACTTGCGTCATAGACGTGGTTGTAAACGACGTCCATAATCACGCGCAAACCATTGTCGTGCAGCGACTGAACAGCGGTCTTTAGCTCGACAATTCGGTTGGTTGGCTCTGCAGGCTTTGTTGCATAAGAACCCTCAGGCACGTTGTAGTTCTTAGGGTCATAACCCCAGTTGAACGAAGGCTTCGCTTCTGTGACAGATGCGTAGTCATAGATCGGCAAAAGCTGAACGTGAGTGATGCCGGTGTCTTTGATTGCGCTAACGCCCGAAACATTCTTGGTCTTTACGACTGACTTCTTCTTGGTCTTTGGATTCACGACCAACTGAGTGGTTGTGGTGTTCCAGTCAGTAAACGCCAAGAACTTGCCCTTGTGAGCTACAGGGATGCCGCTGTACGCATCGATAGAAAGGTCACGAACGTGGGTCTCATAAACGATTGCATCGGTTGGCTTGCCACTGAAGGCAGGCTTGCTCGATGCACCAGGAGTCCACTTTTCAGGGTTGGTCTTTGCAAGGTCAACTACGACGCCGCGATCACCTTCGATGGTGGTTGCGCGCACATATGGGTCGACCGCTTCGCGGGCTACCCCACCAACGGTTGCCTGGTAGGTGTAGATCGTGCCGTGCTGGTCACCGTTCAGCGTAGCCGTCCAGGTGCCCTTGTCTGACTTGGTCATTGCAAGCTCGGTGCCAGTGCGTGCAGATGCAGATACGTAGGTCAACAACTTAACTGCCGTTGCGGTTGGAGCCCAAACTCTGAAGTCTGTCTTAGCGGCGGTGTAGGTGTTTCCTAGATCTTCACCAGTGTAGGTGTATGCATCTGCGAAAGGCTGACTATCCATGATTGCTCCAACTGTTACTGATGCCGAACCCCAGGTTGGGTGGCTGACCGTGTATGCCGAAGAGATGTCGACAGTTGCAGCAAGATTCAGCGTGACGAGGTTCGATGAGCTCTTGCCTGCCGGCAAAGTTACTGAGCTAATCGTGAGCGCTGTTCCCGCTGCGTTTTTGATTGAGAAATCTTCAGTTGGGGTGCCCTTGAGCGTGTAAGCGCTGTTTAGAGTCACGGTTACCGCTTTGAAGTCATTCAAGACAGCCGAGTTGATTTTTGGGGTTGGTGCGCCGACATTTGGTTCAGCCGTGTATAAGGTCTGGTCTCCCTCGACCAACCAAATTTCGGCTTTTCCAGATGAGTCAAAAGTCTTGATGAAACGGTCTCCGCCGTTTGGCCAGTTTGCGCCGGTGTCTTTCTTAGACCAGTTGCCCAAGCGAGCGATGATTCCGACGTTGTCATAAGACTTCATGCCGTCGAGTGTGAAAGTTACTTTCTTTCCGTAGGCGTCTTCGCCATCGAAGTTGAAGCTATAGCCAGCACCATCGGTGCCGGTATCCATGTTCTTCCAGATCCAGAGATTCCAGTTGTCGTAGTCACCTGCGGTGCGGTGATAGTGAACTGTGATCGAAAGATTGTCAGATGACAAAGCCTTCGCCGGAGCAGCCGAGAACTGTGATGCAAGGACCGCAATTACTGCGAAGAATGCGAGAAGAAAACGCTGATTTAGAGTCGACAGCTTCATTGGTATCCGTTTCTATAGAACTTTGGCAAGTCTAACTAGGCAACTGTGAAACGAGGGTTTGAAAGCGTTTACCGCTATGAAACCGTTACTAAATGTGGTGGTGGGGAGCACGGGAAAGGCGCGGTTATGCGGCTTTCTAAAGGACCGTTCAAAAAAACCGGTGGTGGGGAGTACGGGACTTGAACCCGTGACCGACGGATTATGAGTCCGCTGCTCTAACCAGCTGAGCTAACTCCCCCGCTTGACGATTCTAGGTGAACTAATCGTCTGCCTTGAGGCGCTCGGCAACATCCTTGACTGCCGACTTTGCCTTCTTGGCGGTTTTTGCTGCGGTTTTCTTGACTCGAGCGTTTGCCTTCTTGGCTCGCTTGACGGCATCTTCTCGAAGCTCCTCGGCCTTGTCGACAAGGTTTAGCGATGCCTCGCGCAATGCGATTGCCTGCTTGCGCATCTTGAGCACCTGTGCGTGCAAACGAGCATTCAATAGGCCGATTGGCTCGCGGTATTCTTCACGGTTGTCGTCTGACGTGCGCTCTGCGTCTTGGTCTCCGCGATAGAGACCCTCAAAGATCTTCAGTGTGCGTTCGATGTCGTGCGACTGAATCAGGTAGAGAGAGTTCTCGCTTAGGCGAGCGAGCTCTTTCTTGTCTGCGGTTAAGACTTTGAGAAGTCGATCTGCAAATGCATCTACGTCGTCTGGAGGAAACAAATAACCGTTATCGCCGTCGTGCACTAGGTGCGGAAGTGCCATCGCATCAGCGGCAACCACAGGTCGACCCGAGGCCATTGCCTCCATTGTCGCGATTGACTGAAGCTCTGCAATCGAAGGCATTGCGAAGAGTGTTGCTCGCTCGTAAGCCTTAGGCAACTCTTCTTCGGTGATGTGGCCAAGAAACTTCACTTGGTCTTTGATGCCTAGCGTGATTGCCAATTCTTCGAGACTCTTGCGCTCGCCACCATCGCCAACAATTTCAACCTGGGTGTTTAGCGAGGCTGGCAGTTTGGCAACGGCCTGAAGCAAATTGTGAATGTGCTTCTCGTAATCGAGTCTTCCGAGAAACAAAATTCTAGGAACCTTGTTGCTAGTCGGTGTCGCGTTGGCAAACTTTGATGCTTCGATTCCGCAAGAGATTGCAAGCACGTCAGAAACCCCAGCTGCTGCCTCAAGAAGCTCGGCAGCTCGACGGGTTGGCGTTGTAATGAAATCGACCTGTCGCAGAATGCGGCCGGCATCGCGCCAAGCAAGTTTCATTGCGGTCTTCTCGAACCACTTAGGAATAATCACTGAGTAGCGAATCAGGTTCTCGGGCATGATGTGGTTCGTTGCAACAAGGCGAATCGCGCGCTGCTTAGCGCTCTTGATTAGGTAACGACCCATGATCAAGTGAGACTGGATGTGCACGGCGTCTGGTGAGACAAGATCTAGAATTTCGTCGGTTTTGCGCCTTAGCGTGAAGGGCCAGACAAACCTTAGAGTTTTGTGCTGCAGCAGACGGTAGCTCTTGATGCGGTGAACGGTCATTTTGGCACCGTCGTGAGTCTCGATGAAAGTGCCGTGCTCTGCGCTGTAGGCAGGTGCGATGATGTGCACATCGTGACCATGTCTTACCAGGCCACTGGCTAGACGCTCAGCAAAACGAGCAGCGCCGTTGATATCAGGCGGAAACGTGTCCGACGCGATTACAAGCTTCAGCGGCGGGTTTTTGGTCTTAGCAGCAGACAATAAACAACCCTCTTTAGATCTATGGCCGAATGCGGCCTAGGGCAATTTTACCTTCTGGCGACCTTTTTAGCCGCTAACTCGGGATGAACCTTTGAGAGCAACACAACGCCGGCAATAGCCAAGATGGCCGAGAAACTAAAGCCAACTGCTACCAACGGCGTAGCCGCCTTTGCTTCGCCAAGGATTGCGATTGCCACCGTAACCGCGACAAGCGGGTCGATAACAGTGAGGCCGGCAATAACAAGGTCTGGTGGGCCAGACGAATAGGCGTTCTGCACAAACCAACCGCCCAAGACAACGGCCGCAACCAGCGCAATCAGACAGAGAATGGTGAGCCAATCAAATTGCAACTGGTACATGCGCTGAATAACGACCTTGGCGAGCGTGGCAACAAAGCCATAGAGAACACCCGCACCAACAATGAATGTCAGTGGCTTCGCAGAACGCTTTGAAGCGAAGAAGAGCACTGCAAAAACGATGAGCAAGGCAAGCAAAATAAACAAAACTGTCGCGACATCCGTATCGGTTAGTTCATTTGCGTGAGCAACTCCAGATGCCATGCCCACGAAAGCGAAGATGCCAAGCGTGCATAGGGCAATTGCAATTATGGTTCCGCGATTGAGTTTGGTCTTGGTGGCTCGCGCGTTAAGCAACGAGGTAACGACTAAAGCGATTGCGCCGATCGGCTGAACAACTATTAGCGGAGCGAGAGACAGGGCCGCTAGTTGCAAAACCATTCCGACGCCCATAAGGCCGAGTCCAGAAATCCATTGCGGGCGAATGATTAGACGCGCGAGCTGCCTGAGGCCGAGCCCGCCGCGGCCATCTTTGGTTTTTGGATCGCCCTGACCAACTGCGTTGTTTTGAAATTGTGCACCGAAAGCAAGCGCGACAGCTGCCAACACTGCCAGAAAAATTGCGAAATATCGCAACTGCTCTGCCGGGCCAATAATTTGCTGCATGACTTCCTTTGACTAACTAGATAACAGGCTACCTGCGGCCTCGCTGAGATTGCCCTAAGCCAATCGGCTAAATTTGTCTCATGACAATTCGCCCAATCTGCATCTCTGGCAACCCTGTTTTGCACACCCCCGCCGCAGAAGTGACCGTGTTTGACGATGAGCTTCGCACTCTCGTTGCCGACATGTTCGAAACCATGGATGAAGCTCCTGGCGTCGGGCTAGCCGCACCTCAGATTGGCGTCGCCAAGCGCATTTTCACTTATACCTGGACCGAAGATGACGGAACCCTCAAACGCGGCGTCGTAATCAATCCAGTGCTCGAAATCGGTGCGATCAGCGCCGAAGAGCCAGACGAAGAATCTGAAAGCGAAGGCTGCCTCAGTTTTCCGGGCTACCGCTTTCCGTTGAAGCGCGCGCTAACCGCAACTGTTACCGGCGTTGATCTCGAGCAGAACCCGCTTGGCATTGAAGCCGAGGGCTGGTTCGCAAGAATCTTTCAACACGAATATGACCACCTCGATGGCATTCTCTATGTCGACAAACTCAACGATGAGTTTCAGCCTGAAGTACTAGAAATAAAAGAAGATGAGGGTTGGGGCGTAGACGGCTTGAGTTGGCTGCCTGGTCGAGACGACCTCGACGCCTAAAAGCCGAAGAACCTCAGCAAGGCCGCAACGCCAGCTGCTGCTAGCACCACCAACAGAAACGGCGCCTTGAAACGCAAGAGAACCGCCGCAACCAAGAGGCTTGGAACTCTTGAGTCAAATTGAATCTCTGAGCCCTTGGTCAGCGCTTGCGTTGCCATTAGGGCTGACAACAATGAAACCGTGAGCAGTGCGGCAACTCGAGAAACCAAAGGCTTCTCGAGAAATTGCTCTGGCACTAGGTAGCCAAAGAATTTCCAAGAGTAAACCGCGGCTGAGGCTAACAAAATCGCAATCGTCAACGTCATCTGCGATCACCGGCTTGGGCTCTTGGCTTAAACAGATTCAAGCCACCAATTACAAATGCGATGACCGCAGCCAAAAGAATCGGCAGCCCAGAAGGCAAGACCGGGGTCAAGACGACTGCAACAAAAGCTGCGGCCGCTGCGACGATTAGAGGCTGGCGTTGCTTGAGCCTTGGCCAAAGCAAAGCGAGAAACGCCGCCGCCGCTGCGGCATCGAGGCCGTAAACACTTGGATCTGCCAATGCACTGCCAAGCAGCGCTCCGGCGAAAGTAAGCGAGTTCCAGAAAACGAAGACAGCAGCTCCGGTCAGCCAGAAGCCTCGCTTCGTATCTTCTGAGTTAGCTTGCGCTGTCGCTACGCCAGTCGATTCATCAATCGTCAATTGCGCGGCAACTGGCATTTTGAAACCCAAATGCTCAAGCAACGGTTTCATTTGCAGTGCATAGAAACCATTTCTGACACCAAGCATCCAGGCCGAAGTAATGGCTGCCGGTAGCGAGGCTAATCCCCCGCTGGCAAAGACACCGATAAAAGCGAACTGAGAACCGCCGCTGAACATTAGCAGGCTTAATAGTTGTGTTTGCCATAGGTCTAAGCCTGAAGCAACCGCCAGAGCGCCAAAAGAAATTCCATATAGACCCGTGGCGATTCCAACGCCAAGCGACATGGTGTCAACCTGACGTCTAGCCATGCTGTCTCGAATCTCTTATGAGCAGGAATAATTGCTCAATTGTGGCACAGCCGAAAGCGCGAATGACCCGATCAACCATCTCTCGAATTCTTGAAGGCGAGACACCAAGCATGGCTGAAATTTCGATAATGTCGCGAGCTTCGGCGAGCAAATCAACCAGGTCTCGCTCTTCAGCAGAAAGCGCCGTCAACTTCAAAAGAAAATTCACATCAGGTTCTGGGGTGTACTCGCGGGAGTCTAAGAAAGCCTTGAATGGCGCTAGCTTCACGTCTGCCATTGCCCTTCGGCTCTTTCGAATGGCATCTAGAAGTTCAGAGCTTGGAGAATCTTGAGTTACCAGTTCTGTCGCGCCAGCCCTGATGCTCGCCATGAGAAGTTCAAAGGTGAAATAGCTGCCCGTAATAATTACAGCCGGAACAACTTGCTCTAGTTGATTTAGCCTTTCGACCAGTCGTTTCGCAAGAGTGACGCCATCGGTTCCTTGCAGGCGATGGTCAATGATCAATACATCGATGAGTTGATCTTCAATCTCATCAAGAGCTACGAGCGCCTGCGACTGCTCATAGACAACTTTCATGTCGGGCTGAGAATCGAGAAGCAATCTCCTTCCGGCTCGAATTGCCGGATCGCCATCGATCAGAGCAATTCTGAAGTCATGGCTTGACACTTATTCGCTCGCTGTGTCTCTCAAGTTTGGAAAAATCGCTGACACTGTGAAGCCAACCCCCGGAACACGAGTTGCCTCAATCGAGCCGCCATAAAGCGCCGCCCGCTCGCCCATTGCCGTGATGCCCGCGCCCTTGATGGTCTCGGTTAGGGCACGTCGATCTTCTTCTGCAGTGTAAGCAAGTTGCTCGAGCGACAGACCACGGTTTGAGACCTCTGTGCCGTTGTCTTTGACAAGCAGCTGCATTCCGGTTTGGGTCCATGAAAAGTCGATTGAGACATCGGTGCCCAGTGGTGCGTGGCTCTTGATGTTCTCAAGGGCATCGAATGCGATTCGATAAACAGCTAGCTCGGCACCCTCGCTAATGTCAAAGCGCTTGCCGTCGTGCTTGAGGTAGATGTTGTAACCAAGCTCTCTAAAGGCAATGACGAGCGTTTCAAGATCGTCGATCTTCGGTGGAGCCGCGCCAACTTCATGAAGTTTGTTTAGCATGTCGAACAAGCGTCGCAATTCTGCGTGAGCCGAGCGTGCGCTCTCTGCTGTCTGTTCCAAGATTCGGGGTGCAGAATTCGGATCTGATTTGGTTGCATAGACACCGCCCTCAGCAATGCTGATTGCAGCAGAGACTCGTTGAATTACGAGTTCGCTAATGTCACGAGCGATTTCGAATCTCTCATTCTGTTCTGCAACCTCGAGCGCTAGCTTTGCCTGGGTTCTTTCGGCAACTGCCCTGTCAAAAACAGTTCCAACGTGTCGAGAACGCGTCATCAACAAACGCCCCAGCAGCCAGGCAAGCAAATTGACGCTTAGAACTAGCGCGAAGCCTAGAAGAAAAAGTGTGAACTTTGAGCTGAACGAAAATGCCGTCACACCGAAGGTTGCGAGAAGGTGGTCTGACAAAAAGACAGTATTGGCAACCAACAAAGTGCCCGATGTAATTGCCGCGACTACGGCAGTCAGACGCTGCCCCACTCGACCAAAAGCCGACACTAAAACGAGACTAAGCACGACAGTCAGGCCATTCGCGCCGGGTCTAACGTCGAGAGCTACTGCGGCAAGCGTTGCAATCACAATTGAGGCAACGGTTAGCCAAGCAAACCTGACAGAAAAGAGAACGCCGCAGGCAAAAAGAACCGAGATCGCAAGGCTGTTGAAACCGGACACAAAGAGGTCGGTGCCACCGAAGAGAAGCAGCGAAAAGCCGGCTAACAGTGAGCTTGCTTGCCATTTGTGAGATTGGATCCAACTAATCATGTTGGCCTCCTGAAGACAGTGGCTCCCCGGCTTGGACTCGAACCAAGAACCTATCGGTTAACAGCCGATTGCTCTGCCAATTGAGCTACCGAGGAATGCTTTCGCAGCCTCTAACCCTAGCAAAAAAGGCTAAAAATCACCAAACCGACTGACTAGTAACCAAGATTCGGGTCTACTTCGCCAACCCACTGCGATTTACCAAGCCAAGCCTTCACGTTCTCGTCGATTCGCTTGCAGAAGAGGCGAATCACCTGCGCATTAGTGTCTGCGGTGTGCGGGGTAATAATCAGATTGGGGGCATGCCAGAGTTCGTGACCATCGGGCAGAGGCTCTGGGTATGTCACATCGGTGGCAGCGCCCGCGATGACTGAACCTTCGAGTGCTCTCACCAAAGCTTGTTGGTCAACCATTTTGCCTCTCGCGATGTTCACAAGATAGGCAGTGGGCTTCATCAATTCGAACCGGCGATCATTCATGAGATAGAGGGTTTCGTCTGTGAGCGCTGCGGCAAGAATAACGAAATCGGCCATCGCTAGATAGTTATCGAGCTGTTCAAAACCGACAGTCTCTGTTGCTCCCTCGAGATCAACAGCATGCTTGCGAACCACAGAGACACGAGTCTTGAACGGTGCAAGCAAGAGCAGCAACTCCTCAGTAATGCCGCCACCGCCAACAATCACAATGTGTGAGTCATAGAGACTTACGGCGAACTTCTTGCCCCATGATTTCGCAGTGACACGTTCGGGCAGCTTTCTTGCAAGAGCGAGGCACAAAGCTAAGGCGTGCTCGGCAACTGGCTCTCGATAAGAACCTTTAGCCGAAGTGAATTTCACCGGATGTTTCAAAATGTCTGCAAAGGCATCTACTCCAGCGAACGGCAATTGCACCCATTCGACCTGAGGGTTTGCCTTGAGCAAATCAGCAAGAGCGTCTGGTCTTGCGTAGTCTGTCCAGATAAGTGCGGCAACATCGCTGCCAAACTCAGAAAGTTCTGCACCAGCATCGCGAACCGCCTGTTCGTATTCAACGAAAGACTTTGGCTCGATGCTCACCTTGCGACGATCGACTGTCATTAGTTGCCGGCGACCGATCTGCGTTCGGCCTCAAGGGCAACAAGCTTCTGCTGAATTTCTTTATGAGCGTCGGGCTCAGTCACAGGGTCAACTCTTCGAAGCGCAGCAAGCAGTTCGTTCTTTTCGCGGGCTAGCAAAGCAGCAATTCCGCGAGCGATCACTCCTTGACCGTAGACCAATAGCTCGGCTTCGGTTCGAGCAGGCAAAACCTGCCCGGCAATCTCAAAGAGCACGCCCTGCACCTCTGGAGGAACCGAGACCGCAAGAGTTGGCAAGAATTCGTGCTGACCAATCAAATCGATGGCGGCCTCGATAGCCGTTGCAACCGCGATGTGCGAAGGAGCGCTAAAGGCAGACTTGCAGATTCTGGCGGCGGTTGCCTTGTCAAAGGCTGCAGGCACCTGAACCAAGACTTCGAGCAGCTGTCGCTCGAATCGCATTATTGGATCGTTCAAGTTGATTGCCGGATAGGCAGACGGCTCAGCCTCTGGGTCGAATTCTGGAGGAACTTCTGCGGCCGCGGTAGTGTCGCGGCGCATCTGAGCGACACCCTCATTTCGCGCTTGCTTGAGAGCTACATCTACTAGCGCTGCAACCTCGTTGCCCTCGAGGCTCACCCAGCCGGCCAACTCACGGGTATATGCCGGGCGAAGCGCGGCGTCACGAATGCCGGCAACCACTGGCGCCGCGGCTCGAGCAGCGGCTACGCGACCTTCAATTGAGCTCAAATCGAACTTTGCGATCTTTTGCTTGATGGCAAATTCGAAAATCGGCTTTCGATTGGCGATCATGGCGACAACAGCCTCATCGCCCTTTTGGCTTCGCAAGTCGCAGGGGTCGAGCCCTTCTGGACCAACAGCAACAAAAGTCTGTGCATTGAATTTATTTGAGTCGTTATATGCACGCATGGCAGCCTTTTGGCCAGCCGCATCTGGATCAAAGGTAAAAATCACCTCTGCCGGAGAATCAATTTCGCTCGAAAGCATTCGATTCAAAGTTCTAATGTGGTCATCACCAAATGCTGTTCCACAGGTTGCAACCGCTGTGGTGATGCCAGCCAAGTGGCAGGCCATGACATCGGTGTAACCTTCGACAACCACAACCTGCTGTTTCTTGGTTATGTCTTTTTTAGCCAGATCGATTCCATAGAGAACTTGTGACTTGTGATAAACCAACGTGTCGCTTGAGTTCAAATATTTCGGACCGTTGTCATCGTCAAATAACTTGCGCGCTCCGAAGCCAATCACTTGCCCGGTTGAATCTTTGATTGGCCAAATCAGGCGACCGCGAAATTTATCGAATGTTCCCTTGTCGCCCTTTGTGACCAGAGCAGCTGCGACGAGTTCGTCGTCGGTAAACCCCGCAGATTTCAGGTGGTTATAGAGTTCGGCCCAAGCCTTTGGAGCAAAACCAATCGAGAAGTGATCTGCAGCTGCTTTGTCGAAGCCACGGCCCTTTAGAAACTCGCGGCCCGCCTCTGCCCCATCGGTCATGAGTTGAGACTGATAAAAAGTCGCTGCGGCGTTGTTAGCTTCGAGAATGCGGTTGCGCAATCCGTGATCAACCGATGGACCACTGCCCTCTTCATAGGTGAGAGTGAAACTAATGCGTGCCGCGAGCTTCTCAACCGCCTCGTAGAAGCTGAGGTGGTCGAGTTGCTGCACGAACTTGTATACGTCGCCGCCCTCGCCGCATCCGAAGCACTTGTAGAAGCCATCATTTGGCTTGACCGTAAACGAAGGCGATTTCTCGTCGTGAAACGGGCAGAGTCCCTTGAGAGAGCCGACGCCGGCGGGCTTCAATGCAACGTAGTCACTGACCACATCGGCAATGTTTAGGCGGGCTTTCACCTCTTCGATGTCTCTCGCGCGAATTCTGCCTGCCATGCCAATAATCCTAAGTTCTAGACCGATACTGACCGGCCGCCGACCAAGCGGTTATGCAGCGCTAGAGCGCTCTGGTCTGTGAGCGATGCCACCTGATCAACGATTACTCGACGTTGCGCCTGCTCGTCTTTTGCCAAACGCCAAGACGAACTGCAATAGGCATCGAGCTCTTTGCCGTTTTGAGCAAGCAAGGCGTCGCTAAGTTCAAGCAGCAATGCTCGTTGCCATTCATAGAAGGGTCTGCGTGAATCGTGTGACATCAAAAAAGCCGATACGAGCCCCTTGAGAACGCTGATCTGTGCGCGAACCGATGAAGGAATCAACAGCTGCGACTGGAACCTAGTAACTTCGTCGCCTGCCGATTGAAGCGTGCGTTTGGTTGAGGCCTGAACGAATTCACCAATCAAGGCAGAACTAAGGTTCTTGAGTGTCGCAAGGTCTCGGGCGTCACCGCTAAATGAAGTCAGCCAAAACTCGTTGGCCTCTAAGGTTTGAAATGCCTCTGATAGTTGAGAACGATCTAGTTCGCCACCGTTCCAAATTGAAATCTTGTCAATAAGGCTTTCGCGAGAACCACGATCTGCTAGGTCTCGAGGATTAATGAACCCAGATACGATTGCGTCTTCGAAGTCGTGCACCGAATAGGCGACGTCGTCGGCGAAGTCCATTACCTGTGCTTCAATGCACTTCTGTTTTGCCGGTGCTCCGTCGCGCAACCAGGTGAAAACTTCTACGTCATCTGCATAGACGCCGAACTTTGCGGTTTTGCCAGCTCCTGAATCGCGCACAGAGTCTTCAACAGTCCATGGATACTTGCAGGTGGCATCGAGACTCGCACGAGTTAGGTTTAGCCCGCGGCTGGTGCCATCGGTGCTGAAGACTTTTGGTTCGATTCGCACGAGCAGACGCAGGGTTTGCGCGTTGCCTTCGAAACCGCCAATTGACTCGGCCCAAGCGTTGAGCGCGGTTTCGCCGTTGTGACCAAAAGGCGGGTGACCCAGGTCGTGCGCCAAGCAAGCCATGTCGACAACATCAGGGTTGAGCGAAAGCTCTGACGCCATTTCGCGTCCAACCTGAGCTACCTCTAACGAGTGCGTCAGCCTGGTTCGGGCAAAGTCTCCATTGCTCGGTGAGAGCACCTGGGTCTTAGCACCCAGCCGGCGCAATGCACTCGAGTGCAAAACACGGGCACGATCGCGAGCAAATTCTCCGCGCTGAGCGTTTGACTTTCTGACCTCTGGCTCGAAGCGCTCTCGATCAAAGTCGGTATAGCCGGTTTCTTGATTCGCCATGCTATCCCCCAGACACATTCAGTTCGGCCTCTAACAACATAGTGCGGTCGTCGCCGACAAGTTGCTGCGAGTTGAGCCACCCTTCGGGCAACGAGGTTGTCTTTGCCCCGCCGAGTCTGCCGCGAGGGCCTTCGGCCTCTTCACCCGGATACGGTGCTGAGCGATCGAGTTCGCCGAGAATTTCATCCATGTGTTGAAGGCTTTGCACCTGAGCTAGTCGAGCTCTGAACTCGCCACCAACCGGGTATCCCTTGAAGTACCAAGCCACGTGCTTTCGAATGTCGCGACAAGCGTGGTCTTCGTTCTCGAAATACTCAACAAGCAACTCTGCGTGGCGTTTGAATGCATCTGCTACTTCACCGAGATTTGGCTGAATCAAATTGATTGCTGCATTTGAATTCGGGTCTCTGCGGTATTCATCAAATGCCTGCTGCAAATCTCCGAACAACCAAGGCCTGCCGAGACAACCGCGGCCAACAACGACACCGTCAACGCCGGTTTCTCGCATCATTCGAATCGCATCTGCAGCCGACCAAATGTCACCGTTGCCCAAAATTTGAACATCTGGCAGAGATTCACGAAGTTCTGCAATCGAATTCCAGTCTGCGGTGCCCGAGTAGTAGTCGCTAGCGGTCCTGCCGTGCAACGCGATTGCCGCAACCCCCGCGTCTCTAGCGGTTTTGCCAGCATCTAGAAAAGTCAGGTGCTCGGCGTCAATTCCTTTTCGCATCTTCACTGTCACCGGCAGTTCACCAGCAGCTTTCACCGCAGAGGTGACGATTGCTTCGAAAAGATCGCGCTTCCACGGAAGAGCCGCGCCACCACCTTTGCGAGTTACTTTTGGAACAGGGCAACCAAAGTTCAAATCGATATGATCTGCTTTGTCTTCATCAACAAGCAGTTTGATTGCTCTCGAAATTGTCAGCGGGTCAACACCATAGAGCTGAACGCTTCGAATGTCTTCGCTTTCGTGATGCCCAATGATGCGAAGCGAACCCTCGGTCTGTTCGACCAAAGCACGCGAGGTGACCATTTCTGAAACGTATAAACCGCCTCCGAACTCACGGCAGAGCCTGCGAAATGCGGTGTTGGTGATGCCAGCCATCGGCGCTAACACCACAGGAGTGTCAATCGCGATTTTGCCGTACTGCAGTGCAGGTTGGCGGCTGGCAGTGCCCGTCATTCGACTAGCCGACCAACTTCTCTGCCAAGTAGCCCTTTAGTTTGGTTAGCGATACACGCTCTTGTGACATGGTGTCGCGTTCGCGCACGGTAACGGCCTGGTCTTCTAGCGAATCGAAGTCAACCGTGATGCAGAACGGTGTTCCGATTTCGTCTTGGCGGCGGTAGCGTCGACCAATCGCGCCTGAGTCATCGAAGTCGATGTTCCAGTGCCCACGAAGGTCTTGCGCCAAGTTTCTAGCCATTGGCGATAGGTCTTCGTTGCGAGAAAGCGGCAAGACCGCGGCCTTAATAGGCGCTAGTCGATAGTCGAGGCGAAGCACGGTTCTAACATCTACCCCACCCTTGGTGTTTGGGGCTTCGTCTTCGGCATACGCATCAACCAAGAAAGCCATCAACGAGCGAGTCAAACCTGCGGCAGGCTCAATCACATAAGGCGTCCAACGCTCACCCTTTGCCTGATCGAAGTAGCTAAGGTCAACGCCTGACTCTTTTGAGTGAACGGTTAGGTCATAGTCAGTGCGGTTTGCGATTCCTTCGAGCTCACCGAACTCGCTGCCTTGAAAACCGAACTTGTATTCGATGTCGACGGTGCGCTTTGAATAGTGCGAGAGCTTCTCTTTCGGGTGTTCAAATAGGCGCAAGTTTTCGCGCTTGATTCCCAAATCTAAATACCAGTTCAGACGCTGTTCGATCCAGTAGTCGTGCCACTCTTCGTCTGTTCCAGGTTCAACGAAAAACTCCATCTCCATCTGCTCGAACTCGCGAGTTCTGAAGATGAAGTTTCCGGGAGTGATTTCGTTTCTAAAAGACTTGCCGATCTGGCCGATGCCGAACGGTGGTTTCATGCGAGCTGCACCAAGAACGTTTGCGAAGTTCACGAAGATTCCCTGTGCAGTCTCTGGGCGCAGATAGTGAAGGCCCGATTCGTCTTCAATTGGGCCCAGGTAGGTCTTGAGCAGACCGTTGAACAACTTTGGTTCTGTCCAGATGTCTTTTCCGCCACAGGCAGGGCAAGCGATCTCGCTCATTGACTGAGGCGCGCGACCCTTCTTCTCTTCGAAGGCTTCTTCGAGGTGGTCAGCGCGGTAACGCTTGTGACAAGAGGTGCACTCGATAAGCGGGTCTACGAACTCTCGAACGTGACCGCTGGTCTCCCAAACCTTGCGAGGCAGAATCACAGATGAGTCGAGGCCGACAACGTCTTCACGGCTGTTGACGACGGTTCGCCACCACTGACGCTTGATGTTCTCTTTGAGTTCAACTCCGAGAGGCCCGTAATCCCAGGCCGAGCGGGTTCCACCATAGATTTCGCCAGCCGGAAACACGAATCCGCGGCGCTTTGCGAGTGAAATAACTGAATCAAGACGGTTTGGGGTAGCCATGAGCTTGCCTTTCGGGCGGTCAATCTCGAGGCGCTGCTGGATGCAGTGCTGGTTGAGCGCGAGAGCTCAATTCTACTTTGATGACGCTCGTTTAGCCTTAGGTTTATCTTCGGCTGCGCCGAAACGTCGGCTTCGCCCGCCGAAATGATCGATGGCATTCCAAAGATCAGTTCGGTCGAAATCTGGCCAAAGGGTGTCTAGAAAAACGAATTCGGCATAGGCAGACTGCCAGAGTAAGAAATTTGAGGTGCGCTGCTCGCCCGAAGAACGAACGAATAAATCAACATCGGGCAGCCAATTGCTCTGCAGCGCCTTTGCAATTGTCTTCTCTGATATCGCACCAGGCTTTAGGTCACCCGAAGCGACCCTCGCGGCCAAACTGTTCACAGCGTCTGTGATCTCAATGCGCGATCCGTAATTGACACACATTGTCAAAGTCAGAGTCTTGTTTTTGGCGGTTAGACGCTCAGCTTCTTCGAGGTCGTCAATGACGCTTGCCCAAAGTTTTGGGCGACGACCGGCCCATCGAATTCGCACTCCCCACTCGTTGAGTTGGTCTCGACGACGGCGAAGAACCTCACGATTGAAGCCCATCAGAAATTTCACCTCTTCTGGTGAGCGCTTCCAGTTTTCGGTCGAGAAGGCATAAACGGTCAGGTGCGAGACTCCGGCTTCGATGGCACCGGCAACAACGTCAAGTAGCGCAGCCTCGCCCGCCTTGTGGCCTTCGATTCTGGTCAGCCCTCGTTGGTTGGCCCAGCGCCCGTTGCCATCCATGACGATTGCTACGTGATTTGGAACTGACGAGAATTTTGGAACGCGAACGCCGGGTTTTGAAACTGGTTGAAAGGCCTGCGTCATGTGCGCTCCACGTGTTGAAGTGATTTGAGTCCTCGTTCAATATGCCATTGACAGTACGCCGAGACAATTCCGCTCGCCGATAGCGTGCTCTTTTCAGATGAGGCATCGACGACATCCCAGTCACCGGTCAACAAAGCGGCAAGCAACAACGACGTTTCGATGTCGATGACTGCTGCTCCAGGTGGTCTGCAGTCGTCACAGACAACACCACCCACTTGCATTACAAAGGCTCTGTGTGGGCCAGGCAGTTCGCAGCGAACGCAACTGTCAAAGTTGGGTGCCCAACCCGCAACCGATAAAGCTCTAAGCAAGTAGCTGTCGAGCACGTGGGCCGGCAGGTGCTCTTTATTTGCAAGCGATCTGAGCGCTCCGACAAGAAGCAGATATTGCTGAGGCGTCGCCATCTCGCCAGTTAGTCGTTCGGCAGTCTCGACCATGGCTGTGGCCGCGGTGTAAGCCGAATAGTCTTCGATGATTTGCTTGCCATAGGCACCAATCGACTCGGCCTGACTGACCGTGTCGAGGTTTCGACCTTCATAAAACTGAATATCGGCAACCATGAAGGGTTCGAGTCTGGCTCCGAACTTTGATGCCGTGCGGCGCACGCCCTTTGCCACTGCCCTAACCTGACCGTGATATCTGGTCAGCACGGTGACGATGCGGTCAGCTTCACCCAATTTGTGGGTGCGCAAGATAACCGCTTCATCTCGATAGGTAGGCACTGTTCAATTGTCGCTGACAGAGTGGCAATCGCGAGCCAAGACCGCGGTTAGCATTGTCTGCGTGAGCAAGCTTTATTTCAGACACGGCGCTATGAACAGCGGAAAATCGACCGCACTTCTGCAGGCGGCTCACAACTATGAAGAGCGTGACCAGCACGTATTGCTTGCTAAGCCGGCAGTAGACACCAAAGGCAACACCCAGATCGTCTCGCGCCTCGGTGTCACCCGCGAAATCGATTTCTTGGTAACCCCAGAGCAAAACCTGCGCGCGCTTTTCGCATTTCACCAAAGCGAATTCAAGAAAACCACCGGCAACGACATTGCCTGCCTGCTGATTGACGAGTCGCAATTTCTAACCCCTGCACAGGTCGACCAAGCACTTCAAATTGCGGTGCTAGATGGCGTGCCGGTCTTGGCATATGGAATTCGCACAGACTTTTTGACTAATGGGTTTCCGGGAAGCATCCGCTTGCTCGAGATTGCACACAGCCTTGAAGAGTTGAAGACAATTTGCCGCTGCGGACGCAAGGCGATGTTCAATGGTCGCAAGGTTGACGGCAAGTTTATTTTCGACGGCGAACAAGTTGCTATCGACGGTGTCGATGTCACCTACGAATCACTTTGCCCGGTTTGCTACTTCAAAGAGCTAGGCGTCAAGTAATTCGACTCAGCGAATCGCTCGGTTCACACCAGAGATGATTGCCTTCAACGAAGCCGTCGCGATGTCGCCATCGATGCCAACACCCCAAAGCGTTTGACCGGCCACATTCAACTCAACATAAGCTGCAGCCTGCGCGTCTCCACCAGCGCTAAGCGTGTGCTCGACATAGTCGAGAACCTCAGCGTTTACGCCCTGCTTGCCAAGTACGTTCATGAAAGCCGAAATCGGGCCGTTGCCAGTTCCGCTTAGCGATACTTCGCTAGCGGTATCGCGCAACACAACTTCGATGTTTACGACGCCATCCATGTCGCTTTCGGTGCGAAGCTTCTTGAGTTCAAAGCGACCCCACTTGCGATCGGCTTCAACTGCCGGAAGGTACTCGTCGATAAAGATGTCCCAAAGCTTTTCGCTAGAAACCTCACCGCCACTTGAATCGGTGACGTTCTGCACAACTCGAGAGAACTCGATCTGAAGTTTGCGCGGCAGGTCAAGGTTGTGGTCGGTCTTGAGCAGGTAGGCCACGCCACCCTTGCCAGACTGCGAGTTCACACGGATAACTGCCTCATACGAGCGACCGACGTCTTTCGGGTCGATTGGCAGATAAGGCACGGCCCAGACCAAATCATCGATGTGAACGCCCTTTGCGTCGGCCTCTTTGTGCATTAGCTCGAAGCCTTTTTTGATTGCGTCCTGGTGCGAACCGCTGAACGCCGTGTAAACCAGGTCGCCGCCATATGGGCTGCGCTCGTGAACCGGCAGCTGGTTGCAGTACTCAACAGTGCGCTTGATTTCATCTAGGTTGCTGAAGTCAATGTGTGGGTCGATGCCCTGGCTGAACAGGTTAAGGCCAAGGGTTACTAGGTCGACGTTTCCGGTGCGCTCACCGTTGCCGAACAGACAGCCCTCGATGCGATCTGCGCCCGCGAGATAGCCGAGCTCGGCAGCGGCAACCGCAGTACCGCGGTCATTGTGCGGGTGAAGTGAAAGCAACACGCTGTCTCTGCGGTCTAGGTTTCGACTCATCCATTCGATTGAGTCTGCATAAACATTTGGCGTTGCCATCTCGACAGTTGCCGGAAGGTTGATGACCATCTTGTGATCTGGTGTCGGCTCGAGCACGGCGATGACCGCGTTGCAAACCTCAAGTGCATATTCGAGTTCGGTGCCGGTATAAGACTCTGGCGAGTACTCGTAGAACACTTTGGTGTCAGCGATGGTGCTTTCCATCTCTTTGCACTTGCGTGCACCGTTTAGCGCAATGTTAAGAATGCCGTCTTTATCTTGATTGAAAACAACACGGCGCTGAAGCACAGAGGTTGAGTTATAGAAGTGAACAATCGCTTGCTTTGCGCCTCGAAGTGACTCGTAGGTGCGCTCGATTAGTTCGTTGCGAGCTTGAGTTAGAACCTGAATGGTTACGTCGGCCGGAATGTGCCCGTCTTCGATAAGAAGGCGAACAAAATCAAAGTCGGTTTGGCTCGCTGACGGAAAACCAACTTCGATCTCTTTGTAGCCCATCTTGACGAGCAACTGGAACATCTTGAGTTTGCGCTCTGGGCTCATCGGGTCAATCAGTGCTTGGTTGCCATCGCGAAGGTCAACGGCACACCAGCGAGGTGCCTCGGTTATGCGCTTGGCTGGCCAGGTGCGATCTTGCAGTTCAACGCTGATCTGCTCGTGAAAAGGCTGGTACTTATGAACCGGCATTCCAGATGGTTTTTGGGTGTTCTTCATGATTGTCTCCTGTGCCCAGTTGGGCTAAATCGTCGAGGGGTTGCGGGTGGCGGCAATCTCCGCGACGAGGGGGCCGGTTTAGGCCTCGTCGCGGCCACTAAGAAGGAGACCGTTCAACACCCTTTTAGAGTAGCCCAGCGGTTGCAGACCAAGCAAGCCTAGAAACCTAGTCGGCCCAGCTGCTTTGGGTCGCGCTGCCAATCCGGGGCCACTTTGACACGGATAGATAAGAAGACACGCTGGCCTAGCAACTTCTCGATTTCTAGGCGAGCACGGCGACCAACGTCACTAAGTCGAGAACCCTTGTGCCCAATGATGATCGCTTTTTGGCTATCGCGCTCGACCCACACGTTCACGTGAACATCCATGAGGTCTTTGCCCTCACGTTGATTCATTTCATCGAGGGTTACAGCTAGCGAGTGCGGCAACTCATCGCGCACTCCCTCAAGCGCTGCTTCGCGAACGAGCTCGCAGATGCGCATCTCGATTGACTCGTCTGTGACGGCCTCGTCTGGGTAGAGCTGCTCTGAAACTGGCATCAAACTAATCAGAAGCGAGGTGATCTCTTCGAGCTGGTCTTCGGCCACGGCAGAAACCGGAATGATTGCAGCCCATTCGCGCAGGCCCTGAACGGCTAGAAGCTGCTTAGCCATCTGCTCTTTTGAGACCAATTCGCTTTTGGTGACGATGGCAACGAGTTTGGCTCTGCGGTAATTGTTGAGTTGCTCGTTGATGAATGTGTCGCCGACGCCGATTTTTTCGTTAGCCGGGATGCAAAAACCGATGACGTCAACATCGCCAAGTGTGCTCTCGACCAAATCGTTCAGGCGTTGTCCCAGCAAAGTTCTTGGCCTGTGCAGACCCGGCGTGTCAACGATGATCAACTGACCGAAGTCTCTGTGCACGATTCCACGGATGGCTCGTCGAGTGGTCTGCGGCTTGGAGCTTGTGATGGCGACTTTCTCACCTACCAATGCGTTGGTGAGTGTCGATTTGCCAACGTTAGGTCGACCAACAAACGAGACGAATCCCGCGCGGTATGGGTTATTCATCTTCGCCTGCTCCAAACGCTTCGATTGCATCAGCCAATTCGGCATCGCGGTGCACGAGCACAGAAACAAGGCGCTTGCGGCGGCCCTCAATGCGGTCTGCCTTGAAATTCAAGCCAGAAAAACTAATTTCGTCGCCGCGCAACGGAAGTCGACCAAGCTGCTTGGCAAGCAACCCGCCAACGCTATCGACATCTTCGTCGTCGAGCTCAAGCTCAAACAACTCACCTAGATCTTCAAGCGAATAGCGAGCGGCAACTCGATAGCCGCCATCGTCGAGCTGCACGACTTCATTTTCGTCTTCGTCATACTCGTCTGCAATCTCGCCGACAAGTTCTTCGATGACGTCTTCCATGGTCACGAGCCCGGCTACGCCACCGTATTCGTCAATAACAATCGCAATGTGAGTCGAGTTGCTCTGCATGGCCTGCAGCAGGTCGTCTACCGGCAGAGATTCGGGCATGAACACAACTTTGCGCACGATCTCTGAAACCAATCGCTTGCTCGACTTTTTGTCACCCTCGTGCAAAACACGGGTCAGGTCTTTCAGATAAAGAATTCCCGTGACCTCGTCGACAGTCTTGCCGACCACAGGCAGACGCGAGAAGCCACTCTTGAGAAAGAACTGCATTGCTGCTTCAAGCGTCGAATCATCACGGATAGTCGCCATGTCAACGCGGGGCACCATGATTTCGCGAATGATGGTTTCGCCAAACTCTTCTACTGAATCGATTAGCTCTTGCTCAAATTCCTCTGGCTCGTCTTCTTTCGGAAGAGAGAGCGGCGTAAACAGCATGTGAAGCGAACGCACCCCTGGTTCGACCATGGCAAGCAATCGTTGACCGAATTTGACGTGGCCAAATTGTCTCGCAGCTAACTGCGAAGTGATCAGCAAGGTCAGCATCAGCACAACAGAAACCAACGCGGTCAGCCACCAGGCGAATCCAAGTGGAACAAGACTTTGGCCAATGGTCACGCCGAAGATGCCGGTGAGCGTCATTCGAACGAAGCTCATGGTTTCTGCCTTATCGGCGTTGTCGCTCTCTACTTCGAGTGCCGCCTTTACGATGGCCGAGCCCACCGTTAGCAGAGCGAGCGCGAGTGAAATCCAGAAGGCAACAATAAGCAACTAGGCAACCTTTTCGCCTGCGTAGAACGATTCGAGAATGTCTTTTTGAATGCCAAACATCTCTCGCTCTTCATCTGGTTCTGCGTGGTCATAACCGAGCAGATGCAGCACGCCGTGCGTGACCAATAACAGAATCTCGTTGATTAGTTCGTGGCCCGCAACTTCTGCCTGCTTCTCGGCAAATGAAGGGCAGACGACTATGTCGCCGAGCAATCCGGGCGGCGTGAGTTCACCCTCAGCGCCAGGCCTCAGTTCATCCATCGGAAAACTTAGAACATCTGTTGGCCCCGGCTCGTCCATCCACTGAACGTGAAGCTCGGTCATTGGCTCTTCGTCAACAAACTGAATTGCGAGTTCGGCAGCCGGATGAATGTTCATCTTGTCTAGCGCGTGCTCGGCAAGGCGCAACACTCGCTCGTGGTCGATCTTGAATTCGGTTTCGTTATTAATTTCGATGCTCATCGTCGACCTCGCTTCTCTTCGAACTTTGAATAGGCATCGATAATTCGAGCCACTAGTGAGTGTCGAACAACATCGTCAGAGGTCAAGTAACTGATGTTCATGCCTTCTACGTCATCTAGCACTTCGAGCGCTGTGCGCAACCCCGATGTTCCGGTAGGAAGGTCTATCTGTGTGACATCGCCGGTGATCACCATTCGAGAGTTGAATCCGAGTCTGGTCAAGAACATCTTCATTTGCTCAGGAGTCGTGTTTTGAGCTTCATCCAAGATTATGAACGAGTCGTTCAGTGTGCGGCCACGCATGTATGCAAGTGGCGCAACTTCGATAGTTCCGCTTGCCATTAGTTTTGGCACGGTCTCTGGGTCAAGCATTTCGTGAAGCGCATCGAAAAGCGGGCGCAGGTATGGGTCGATCTTGTCGTTGAGCGATCCGGGTAAGAAACCAAGTCGCTCGCCTGCCTCTACCGCTGGTCGAGTCAAAATAATGCGGCTTACTTCTTTGCGCTGCAGCGCCTGCACGGCCTTAGCCATAGCGAGATAAGTCTTGCCAGTTCCGGCAGGGCCGATTCCGAAGACGATGGTGTTTTCATCAATGGCATCTACATAGAGCTTCTGCCCGAGAGTCTTGGGTCTGATGCTTTTGCCCCGTGAAGAGAGAATGCTTTGGCTCAACACATCGACTGGGCGTGCGGCGGTTTCATCGAGCATTTTGGCCGAGCGTGTGAGGTCTTGAGGTGCCAGTTGCTGACCACCGGCGATAAGTTCAACCATCTCAGAAACTAGGTTTGCCGCGCGTTCAACATCGTCTTGAGGGCCAGAGAAAGTCAACGTGTTGCCTCGGGCCAAGACCTCGACGGTCGAAAAAGTTGCCTCGAGAGTTCTGAGCAAACCATCATTGGTGCCGAGCAGGTTGACCATCGGAACCTGGGTCACTTCGATCTTCCGTTTGAAGTTGGGGTTTGTTGCCATTAGTTTTTTGGCGTCCTACTCGTGATGTGCCCGTGAGCATGAAACACTGTCTGACCGGCGGCCTCGCCAGTATTGAAAGTGAATCTAAATGAACCTGTTGAAAGTTCGCTTGCTACCCTGCTGCCGAGCTGAACCAGGTCAATGAGTGCTTCTGGATTCTCAAAAGCCAACTCTGCAACATTCGAGTGGTGCTCTCTTGGCACAACAAGCACGTGAACCGGCTGCTTTGGTGCGATGTCGTTGAATGCAATGGCATGAGTCGACTCAGCGACGAGCGTTGCCGGAATCTCTCCGGAGATAATCTTGCAAAAAATGCAATTCTCAGTGGTCAATTTGCCTCCGAGACCAGTTTAGTTTCGCCAGACTAGGCAAAATCGCCCGATGCATACTGAAGAGCCGAAATGGCAACGATTCCAGCCGTCGACGTTCGCAGTATTGACTGCCCCAGACGCACTCGAATCGCCCCAGCGGCTTCGAACATATCAAGTTCACTGTCATCGATGCCGCCCTCTGGGCCAACGATCAAGGCCACCCGACCGCTGATTTCTGAAACCTGGGCGATGCCGACGGCTGCCGTCGGGTCAAGCACCAAAACCTTGTCGAATTGAGCGAACGCCTTAGCCAAAGTCTGTGAAGAAAGCACCTCGGCAACCCTCGGATGCCAGACCCTGAGTGACTGCTTTGCAGCCTCATCACAAATTGACTGCCATCGTGCCTGGCCCTTTGCTGCCTTGGCTTCATCCCAGCGAGAAATTGAACGTTCGGCCTGCCAGGGAATTATGCCTAGCGCACCCAATTCAGTAGCTGCCTGAATCGCCAATTCATCGCGGTCACCCTTGGCAAGCGCCTGAATCAACGTGATGTCGAGCGCAGGTTTTGGCTCATTTGAAACTTCAAGAACTTTCGCAGTGAGCGACTTTGGGCTAACAGAGGTGATTTCGGCACGAACTCGCAAACCTTGACCATTTGAGAACTGAATCACTTCGGCTGCGCGCATGCGTCGAACCGAGGTGGCGTGTTTGCCCTCGTCGCCATCGAGAATGACCGAATCTCCAACTGTTGGAGCGGCAGCGAAGTCTTTTCTAAATAACGGCTCGACCATTATTTATTCTTGCGCTTCGAGTAGTGCCCCTGCGTGTGCTTTGTCAGTTTGATTTCATCTGACTTTCGCAGCGATGCAAGTTGTCTAAAGATTTCTTTTTGCTTCGAGTCGAGCTTCTCTGGTGTCTGCACCTGAAGCGTGACATAAAGGTCGCCGCGGCCAGAACCACGCAGGTGCGTAACACCTTTGTTCTTTAGGTGAATTTGCTGACCACTCTGTGAACCGGCTTCGATTTGCACTTCGACTTCGCCATCAAAAGTTTCAATCTTTGCGCGGTTGCCAAGCACAGCGTCGTGCAACGGAACCTCGAGCGTGCAGTGCAAATCATCACCCTGACGCGAATAAATGTCATGAGCGCGCACCGAGATGTCGACATAGATGTCACCCTGCGGGCCACCGGCAAAACCAACTTCACCCTGGCCAGTTAGTTGCAAGCGAAGTCCGTCTTCGACTCCGGCCGGAATGTTGAGGTCGAGTGAGCGACGAGCACGAACGCGCCCCTGACCGCGACACGACGAACAAGGGTCAGAGATAACCTGACCGAACCCACGACACGCTCCACATGGCTGCGAAGTCATGACGTTGCCTAGAAGCGAACGAACCTGTCGCTGAATCGAACCCGAACCTCGGCAAATGTCGCAAACGGCAGGCGAAGTGCCCGGTCTGCAGCAACTGCCCGAACAGGTCTCGCACAGCACCGCGGTGTCGATTTCGATTGACTTGGCAGCCCCAAAGACAACCTCGTCGAGCGTCATGTCAACACGAATAAGCGCATCTTGCCCACGTTCTGCGCGGCTGCGAGGCCCACGGGCAGCTGATCCGCCAAAGAAAGTGTCGAAGATGTCGCCGAAGCCGAAGCCGCCAGCGCCAAACGGGTCGCCGCCACCCATATCGTATTTGCGACGTTCGTCAGAATTGCTCAAGACCTCATAGGCGTGAGTTACCAACTTGAAGCGCTCTTGGGCATCAGGCGAATCGTTCACGTCTGGGTGCAGTTCACGGGCTAGCTTGCGATAGGCCTTTTTGATTTGATCTTCACTGGCGTCGCGAGAGACACCTAGAACGTCATAGTGGTCAGCCAAGTTAGAACCCTCCGAGAGCCTGAGTTAGATAGCGTGAAACGGCGCGAACTGCAGCGATGTTGTTTGCGTAGTGCATGCGGGTTGGCCCAAGCACGCCAAGCTTTGCCACTTCGGCACCTTCTTTTTCATAGCCGGTGATAACAACCGAACTAGACGAGAACTGCTCGATTTCGTTTTCAGAGCCAATCAAAAGCGATACTCCGTGCTGCTCTGCCTGCATCTCTTGAATGAGCTTAAGCAGAACAACCTGCTCTTCGATTGCCTCAAGCATTGGCGAGATGCTTCCTTTGAAGTCATCTTCGCGTCGTGCCAGGTTTGCCGTGCCAGCGAGAATGATTTTGTCTTGACGGTTTGCGTCGACTTGTTCGAGCAGGTTGTCGAGCACCAAGCTGACTTCGGCACGGCGATTGTCTGCAAACTTCTTGGCGAAGTCTTCGATACGACTTGAAACTTGAGAGAGCGAAGCGCCCTGCAACGTTGCAATCATCTGAGCGCGAAGGTTTGCAATGAACTCGTCGTCGAGGTCTTGCTCAAAGTGAATCAGGTGTTGCTGAATTCGACTGATGTCGGTGACCAAAATGAGCAGCGCTTGCTTGTCGCCAACCTTCAAGAGTTCGACGCTCTTCACAGAACCTTTTTCAAGACTCGGATACTGCACCATGGCCACCTGGTTAGTGAGCTGCGAAAGCAAACGAACTGTGCGACCGAGAACCTCGTCGAGATCTGAGCTTCCTTGCATGAAGGTTTCGATTGCTGAACGCTCAGGAATGCTAAGCGGCTTTACTTCTCCGAGGCGATCGACAAAAAGTCGATAACCCTTGTCAGTCGGAACGCGCCCGCTAGAGGTGTGCGGTGCAACGATTAGCTGCTCTTCTTCGAGAAGCGCCATTTCGTTTCTGATTGTGGCCGATGAGACTCCGAAAGAGTGACGTTCGACCAAAGACTTGCTGCCGACCGGCTGATTGGTCTCGATGTAATCGTGAACGATTGCTCGAAGCACCTCAAGACTGCGTTCTGGAATCATATTCACCTCGTTAGCACTCGCACTATCTGAGTGCCAATTTTAGCCCGTGTCGCTGGCTATGCTCTAGATATGACTAATCCATATGCGTCGGGGCGCGACTGGGCTCCTAATGAAGAGAAAAGCGCGGCAGTCGTGCTGCACGCGGTTTCGATTGTTCTTGAACTGATTGCACCTATCGCTGGTTATGCGATTTTGAAAGACAAAGGGCCGTTCATTCAGCACCACGCGAAGGAACAGCTGAACTTTGCCCTAACCATCTTGATCATTTATGCGGCGCTAGCAATCAGCATCGTGGGCTGGCTAATTTTCTGGGTTGTGCCGGTTTACGCAACCGTCTTTCGCATCATTGCTGCGGCTCAGGCATCTCAGGGCAACTTCTATAAGTTTCCGCTGACCATTCGATTCATCAAGTAACTCTTAGCCAAGCAGGTCGCGAACCAGGGCATCTGCTAGCAACCTGCCTTTGAGTGTCAGGTGCAAGTTGCCTCGCAGCGCAGCGTCGGCTTCGATAAGGCCATCTGCAATCGCCTGACTAATTGGCTTCGCAGCTTCTGGGTTCAACGTCTTGACCACTTCAATGGCGAGGCCATCCTTGATTCGAACTTCGAGCAAGATTCTCTCTGTAATTCGGGTTTCGTCTGAGAGAACCTCGCGTGCAAGCGCTGGCGAAACGCCGTCAGCGATTTTCTGAGCAAAAGTCGCGGGATGCTTCACATTCCACCAGCGAACTCCCCCGATGTGAGAGTGCGCTCCTGGCCCATAACCCCACCAGTCGTTGCTTCGCCAATAAGCAAGGTTGTGCGCAGAGCGCGTCTCAGGCGTGCGACTGAAGTTGCTCACTTCGTACCAACCGAAACCAGCCTTAGATAGCAGTTCGTCTGCCAACTCGTATTTTTCAGCTTGTTCGTCTTCGTCAGGCTGACGCAAATCGCCGCCGCGAATTTGACGTGCAAGTTTTGTGCCATCTTCAACAATCAGCGAATACGCGCTGATGTGATCTGGTTCTAGTGCGATAGCCGTCTCTAATGACTCTCGCCACTGTTCAACCGTTTCACCAGGGGCTCCATAAATCAGGTCAACAGACACCTGAAGGCCGGCAGACTTGGCGGCGGCCACCGCCTTTGCAACATTTGCCGGGTTATGAGTCCTATCGAGCACCTTCAGAACACTGTCAACCGCTGATTGCATGCCGAGAGAGATTCGAGTGAAGCCACCTGCTGCAAGCTCTGCAAGATAGGCGTCGTCTACGTTGTCTGGGTTTGCTTCTGTGGTTATCTCTGCGCCGGCCGCAATGCCGATCTCATATCGCAACACAGACAACGCCTCAACAAGTTGCGCAGCAGAGAGTTGCGTTGGTGTTCCTCCGCCAAAGAAAACGGTCGAGAATTCGCGTTTCGGCAGACCGGCGTTTGCAAGCACTTGGCGACTGAATCGAATTTCGGCTAACAGGTCGTCAAGTAAAGAGCTTTGAGTTACGCCGCGCAATTCGCTCGACGTGTAGGTATTGAAATCGCAGTATCCGCAACGCACGCGACAAAACGGAATGTGCAGATATGCGTGAAGAGTTTTGTTTGAACTATTCGCAAGAACCGAAGCAGGCAGAGCACCGTCGAGCGGAGCAACATCGCCATCGGGCAACTGGGCCATTACTTGCCCTTCTTCTCGCCCTTTTTCTCACCATCGGTTGATAGCGCAGCAATGAATGCCTCTTGAGGAACCTCGACGCGACCAACCATCTTCATGCGCTTCTTTCCTTCTTTTTGCTTCTCTAGAAGTTTGCGCTTTCGACTGATGTCACCGCCGTAACACTTTGCAAGAACGTCTTTTCGCATTGCACGAATTGATTCGCGAGCGATGATGCGGGCACCGATAGCCGCCTGAATTGGCACCTCGAACTGCTGGCGAGGAATCAGTTCGCGCAGTTTGCCGGTGATCATCACACCGTATGCGTATGCCTTGTCTTTGTGAACAATGGCGCTAAAAGCATCGACCTGTTCACCCTGAAGCAAAAGGTCTACCTTAACCAAGTCGCCCTGAGCAAGACCAATCTCTTCATAGTCGAGCGAACCGTAGCCCTGGGTCTTGCTCTTCAACTGGTCGAAGAAGTCAAAGACGATTTCGGCTAGCGGCAAGGTATAGCGCAGCTGAACGCGGTCTTCACCGAGATACTGCATGTCAATCATGATTCCGCGACGACTCTGGCAAAGTTCCATGATCACGCCAACATAGTCTTTCGGAGCCAAGATTGTTGCTCGAACCATCGGCTCTAGAACGGTCTTAACTTTTCCGCTCGGAAACTCGCTCGGGTTGGTGACTGTGATCTCTTTGCCGTCATCCATGGTGACTTCATAGACCACAGATGGAGCCGTGGCAATCAGGTCAAGACCGAATTCACGTTCGAGACGCTCGGTGACAATTTCGAGGTGAAGCAAACCCAAAAAGCCGCAGCGAAAACCAAAACCGAGAGCAACAGAAGTTTCTGGCTCATAGGCAAGAGCGGCGTCACTAAGTTTCAACTTGTCTAGCGCCTCACGAAGGTTCGGATAGTCACTTCCGTCAATCGGATAGATTCCCGAATAAACCATCGGCAAAGGATCTTTGTATCCGGTGAGCGCGTCGGCAGCTGGCTTCATGGCGTTGGTGACGGTGTCGCCAACCTTAGATTGACGAACGTCTTTCACGCCAGTGATTAGGTAACCCACTTCGCCAACTCCGAGGCCCTTTGTTGGTTCAGGTTCTGGCGACGAGACACCGATCTCGAGTAGTTCGTGAACTGCCTTGGTCGACATCATCTGAATTCGCTCGCGAGGCGAGAGTTTTCCGTCGATCATGCGCACGTAGGTAACGACGCCACGATAAGAGTCATAGACCGAGTCAAAAATCATGGCGCGCGCTGGTGCGTTTGGGTCACCGACCGGGTGCGGAATAGTCGCGACGATTTTGTCTAGAAGCGCGTCGACACCAACACCGGTCTTGCCAGAGACGCGAAGGCAATCTTCAGGGTTTCCGCCAATTAGGTTTGCAAGCTCTTCTGCGTATTTTTCAGGCTGCGCAGCCGGCAGGTCGATCTTGTTTAGAACTGGGATGATCTCGAGGTCGTTCTCCATCGCTAGATAGAGGTTTGCAAGGGTCTGCGCTTCAATGCCCTGAGCTGCGTCAACAAGCAAGACTGCGCCTTCACAGGCGGCAAGCGACCGAGAAACCTCGTAGGTGAAGTCAACGTGCCCAGGAGTGTCAATCATGTTCAGGGCATAGACCTGCTTGTCGACCTCCCACGGCATGCGCACGGCCTGCGACTTGATGGTGATGCCACGCTCGCGCTCGATATCCATGCGGTCTAGGTATTGCGCACGCATAGCTCGGTCGTCAACAACGCCGGTTAGCTGCAGCATGCGGTCTGCGAGGGTAGATTTTCCGTGGTCAATGTGGGCAATGATGCAGAAATTGCGAATCATGCTCGGGTCGGTCTTGGCCGGTTCAAGACGGCTGGTAGCGCGTGGCGACAAGATAAACCTCGATATTTGAGAAAAATGACCGATTTCGGTAACTCTATTGTCGCATAGTTGCCTATAAATAGCGGTCGCTGGTAGGGTTTAACTCGGTTCAGATGAGTGTCTCCATCTAATCCCCCAAACATAAACGCTTCAGTCGTTCGCGCGAACGGCTAAAAACGAAAGTGAAACATGGCAAACATCAAGTCGCAGATTAAGCGAATTGGCACCAACGCAAAGGCAGCTGAGCGCAACAAGGCAGTTAAGAGCGAGCTCAAGACCGCTATCCGTGCAGCTCGCGAAGCAGTTGCAGCCGGAGACAAGGCGAAAGCAGCCGAGGCAGTCAAGACCGCTACCAAGAAGCTAGACAAGGCCGTATCAAAGGGAGTAATCCACAAGAACCAGGCCGCTAACCGCAAGTCAGCAATTGCTAAGAAGGCAGCTGACCTAAAGTAGTCAATTCTTTATAAGAACCCCGTCGTTTATCGGCGGGGTTCTTTGTTTAACTAGGCTGCAATTTTTGAATCGCGACCGGCATAGAAACCGATCGCAATTTGTGCGGCACTAATGCCTGCAATGGTGAATGCGACAACAGTCCAACTTGCGAAAGCTGCTGCCATCGCACCAAATGCGAATGTGCCGAAACCAGAGATTAGATAACCCCAGCCTTGACTGAATGCCGAGAGCACCGTGGTTTGCGCGTGGGTCGATGCGCGAGTGGCAACTAGCGATAGCGACACCGGAAAAGTCGCCGTTTGACCGACTGAAATTAGAACGCTTGCCAAGATCAAGAACGCAGCGTTGTCTGCAGAATCTGTGGCCAAAATAAAAGCGAGAACCGAGAATCCTGAAGTTGTGACAGCCGAAGCTCCAGCTGCCAACCAAGAAAGGTTCTTAAGTTTAGAAATAAGCGGAGCGAGAGCGAATCCGCTTGGAATGCCGATTGCCGTTGCCAAGCCGAGGTAAGCACCAGCGGCAGCCGGTTGCATTCCGGTCGAAATAAGCATCGATGGCAACCAGCCGAGCAGTGCATAGAAACCTAGAGATTGAAAACCGAAGAAACCGAGAATTGCCCAGGCCAATGGTGAACGATAAACCGCTCTGGCCTCGCTCTTTGCCGAGTGCGCAGTCACCTGGATGTGCGGCTCGGCAGTTCGCAGTCTCGGAATCCAGAACAAAATTGCTAGCACCGCTGGCAAGAGAACGACCAGTGTTGCATTTTGCCATCCGCCAAGGCTGTCACTGAACAGAACAGCGACGGCTGCTGTGAAGCTAGCCGCGATTGCAAGCAAAGTTGTGTAAATAGATGTCACCATCGATGCACGCTCGCCAAAGTCGTTTCGCACAAAGATTGGCAACAGCACGTTGGAAACGGCAATGGCAAGGCCGACCAAGACAGTGCCGAGCAGCAGACCAGAAAAGCCGAACCAAACTCTGGCCGCGACGCTGACCGCGAGAATGAGCAAGACCGCAAACATGCTGTGGTTCAAGCCGAATCTGCGCATCATCCAGGGGCTCAAGAAGGCACCAAGCCCAAAACAAAAAACGGGAATTGCAGTCAAGAAAGAAGCCTCTGCTGGGGTCAACGACAGGCTTGCGGTTATCTCTTGAAGCAGCGGGCCAATCTGCGCGATCGGCGGACGCAAGATTAGCGAAATAAATATCAAAGCTAGAAAACTAGAGACTGCTACTCGGCGTTTCACTTGACTCCCTTAGTAGCGATTAGCAATACCAACTTCTCAAGCGAATAATCGGCATCTCGCTCGGCACCCTTTGCCGCCGCGTCTGCCTCTACGCAGGCATTAATTGCGCGGGCTAAACCATCTTCTGTCCAGCCGGCGATGCTGTTGCGCATCTTCTCGAATTTCCAAGGCTCTACGCCGAGCGAAACCGCGGTTACTGAACGATTGCCAAAGATTTTGGCAGACTGCCTAAGCGTGCTGGCAAGAGTTGAAACGATCGGAACCGGGTCGATTCCAGTTGATAGGGCGTGTCGCAACTGCGAGAGCGCTTCGGCTGGTCTTGCAGCCATCGCTGCGTCGCTAATTTTCCAAGAAGTGGTCTCTACCCTGCCGCCATAGTAAGCATCAACGATTTCTTCGTTGATGGTTAGCGCTGAATCTTGCAGCAACTGACTGCAGGCTGCCGCTAACTCGGCCAATCCTTCGCTAAAGGCATCAAGCAGTGCGCGAACTGCACCTGCGGTGATTTGACGACCCTCGGTGGCAAACTCGGCATTTATGAAGGCGGCTCGCTCTGCTTCTTTTTTGATCTTTGGGCACAGAACTTCGGCCGCTTGAGCTGTTGCCCTAATTGCATCAAGAAGCTTCTTGCCTCGAACGGTTGCACCGCTGTGCACGAAGATCACAGCGGCATCGGGCGTTGGTGCTTCTAAATAGGCAATGCCGTCTGCAATGAGTTCGTCGGTGCAGCGTTCGGTAGCTCTAATTATGAGCAACTTTGGCTCGGCAAATAACGAAGGGCTCGTGAGATCTGCTAGCTGACCGGCGTAGTAGTCGCTTGCGTCGATTTCTTGAACGTCGAGATTTTGGTCTGCTGCTCGAAGTTGTTCGCGCACCGAGCGAATGGTTCGAGAAGTCAAATAGTCTTCAGGGCCGAAAGCCAAAATCACCGGATGTGGCGTTATCTTGCGCCACTCGATTTGCTTTGACTTTGCCACCCGACAAGCCTAACTTGCACCCGAAGCAGCGAAGCTGAAGCCATCTGAACTTCGACTAACACCTATTGACCCGAGCAGGTCAGTTCGACAGATGATGCTCGAGGTGCGAGAAAGCAGGTTGAGCGTGCGCTTTGTTGGATGCCCATAGCCGTTAGACCGGCCAACCGAGATCAGCGCCACTTCTGGCTTCAGATATTCAATGAACTCGGCATATTGATCTGCCGAGCCGTGGTGTGAAACCTTCATGACCAGCTCGTGGCTTCGCACCCAAGGGCTTAGCCAGCCGGAGTTTTCGCTTGCAATGCGCATTTGCCCCTTCTCACCCAGATCGGCGAGCGTCAACAGCGAGAAGTCTTCGAAGCGAAACAACATCGTGATGCTGGCGTCGTTCGAGTCTTCAGCCTCAGAAGCAGTCTTGCTCGGAGAAAGCACGCTCCACTCGACCCTGCCAACCGAACCAGACATTCCGCGTTCTGCAAAAACGGTTTTTGCCTGGGCTTGGTTCAACATCTCGCGGGTTTTGTTAACTGCGGGTCTGAGGTCTTCGAAAGGCGAAAGCAATGCGATGTCAACGCTGCGCCCACTCAGTGCCCCAGCCAATCCGCCCACATGGTCAAAGTCGAAGTGGGTAAGAACCAATAGATCAATTCGGTTGACCCCCAATTGGTTCAAGCAGGTATCGATTTTCGGGTCGAACCTGCCAACGTCGATAAGGGCAACCTTCTCGTTTGAGCGCACAACCGTTGCATCGCCCTGCCCTACGTCGCAACTTGCGATTTGCCAATCTTGCTGAGGCCAGCTCGACAGCTGAACAGCCGAATTAGCTAGCCCAGCAAAGGATGCCGTTAGGCAAAGCAGTGCAACCGTGCCAGCGCTGAAGCGTGAGCTGGCACTCTTCGCTTTCAGCCAAACTGCCGAACTTGCAGCAAGCAGAATTGCTAGCAGAGTGCCGAGAGTGCCTGGCAACCAGCTTGCCGTGGCTAGCGGAAGGTTCGCGAAGAGGTGAGTTACCGACGCAATTAGCGCAGACGCAAGCGAGGCGAGATAGAAAATGACCGATGACACAGGGGTAACCCATGAAACAGAAACTGCAATGAGTGAGAGCACGGTAATCTGAGCGACAAGCGGCTCGCAGAGAAGGTTCGCGATTAGCGAGTAGGTTGCAAGCCCATCTTGAAGTTGCAAGAGAATCGGAAAGCACATGAGTTGCGAGGCAATGCTCACTGCAAGCGCGAGCGCGATCGGCTTGAAAAGTCGCTTCTTAAGTCTTTCGTAAAGTGAGGGCGCAAGAACGAGAATTCCGGCGGTAGCGGCAACAGACAAGGCAAAAGAAAAGCTAGTCGCCTGCCTAGTGTCAGCAACCAGCAATGCTGTCGCCGCAAGCGAGAGAATGACGACCGGATTCGTCTTTCGACCAAAAAGGATCGAGAGCATAACCGCCCCCGCCATGACAGCGGCTCTGAGAACGCTCGCCTGCGCTCCCACCAAGAACACGTAAAAGATAAGAACTGCGATTGAAGAGAAAACGCGCGTGCGAAGCCCGAATTTTCGAAGCAAAAGATAAACAGCTCCGACAACGATTGCGCAGTTCGCCCCCGAAACTGCAACAAGGTGGGTCAACGACACAATCTTCATGTCGGCGATAAGTTGCTGGCTGGCTTGCGATGAATCACCGATGGCTAGGCCAAGAGTCAGGGCTTGGGCGTCAGGTGAAACACCAACATTTGCCGCCTGCGATAAGCGCCGCAACTCATTGAACGGCCAACCAAAGTTTGGCTGCACGGGATTGACAGAACTAGCCGAGCCTTGGTGCAACCACCAACTAAGCACAACCAAGGCTGCGGTGCCCACGATCAGCAGAGCCGCTTGCGCTAGAGCCCGAAGCGGCAGGCGCAAAAAGCCCAAGATAACTGCGCAAACCGAGGCAAGCGTGCACAACGGCCACCAATTAGCTGTTTCGAGCCCCAGTGCCAGACACCAGCTGAATGCGGCCAACGCCACCAAACTCAAAGTTTCACCAGAATCAAAGTGTCACCAGAGCCTCTATGCCAGCGAACAGCTTTTGACCGATTCCGCTGACTTTCATCAGGTCTTGCTTCTTCTTGAAGCCACCGTTGGCGGCGCGCCAGTCGACCATTCGGCCAGCAAGCGCGGGGCCTACTCCCGGAAGCGACTCGAGTTCTAACTGCGAAGCGCGATTCAGCGAAATTTGTTTTGTCTGACTTGTCGTTGAACCAGTTTGACCAATCGATTGACTAACTCCAGATGCCAGAACAACAATCTGCTCACCATCTGAAATCTCGCGAGCTAGGTTCACACTTGATTGATCTGCCAGCTCGGTGAAACCCCCGGCGGCAAGAACTGCGTCGAACAGTCGTGAACCCGAGGGCAATTTGTAGATTCCGGGGTTGGCTACCTCGCCAACTAGATGCACAAAGTTTTCTGCGACGCTAATCGAAAGCGTTGACTCTGTTGCTTGCGGAGTTTGCAACCCTGAAGCATTTGCATAGGGCTTTGGTGAATTCAGAGCGATGAGAATCGCACCAATGGCAACCAAAATCAGAAATAGCAACAGCATGATTTTGCGATTGAGAGTTGATGCGGTTGCCAACGCAGCAAGGGCTCTTTCTCGCAAAGAATTCATCACAAAAAACTAGAGCCACCTCAATCCTGTATGAGGTGGCTTGCTAGTTCTGTTGAAAACTAATTACTTGGTTGCGATGTTTACAAGTTTTGGCGCCCGAATAATGACGTTCGCTACTTCTTTGTCGCCGATCGCACGTTTGACGTTTTCAGATTCGAAGGCCAATTCGCGCAACTCTGCTTCGGTCACATCGACAGAAACCTCAAACTTGTCGCGAAGTTTTCCGTCAACCTGAACAACGGCCGTAACTGAGCTCTCGACGAGAAGTGAAGTGTCGGCCTCTTGTAATCCGGCGAGAGCGACGCCTGGTTGATGACCTAGCTTCGCCCACATGTCTTCTGCCGTATAAGGCGCAAACAGTGACAGAGCCTTAGCCACAACTTCAGCAGCTTCGCGAACAGCTGGGTCTGCAGCGCCGGCAGCGCCGTCGATAGCCTTGCGCAGCGCGTTGACAAGCTCCATGATCTTGGCAACACCGACGTTGAACTTGAAACCTTCGATAGCCGGTGCGAAATCGCGCAAGAACGAGTGGGTCGCCTTGCGAAGTTCTTTGTTTCCGGCAGAGAAGTCGACGCCAACCGCAGATTCAACGTCGTTTGCCGCACGCCAGGCGCGAGCCAAGAACTTTGCCGAGCCGGCCGGTGAAACGTCAGCCCAGTCGATGTCGTCTTCTGGTGGGCCAGCAAAAGCCATGGTTAGACGAATTGCGTCAACGCCGTGCTCATCAAGCTGGCTGCTAAGAGTCACGAGGTTTCCGCGCGACTTAGACATTGCCGAACCATTCATGAGAACCATGCCCTGGTTAAGTAATCGAGTGAATGGTTCTTCGAAATCGACGTGACCTAGGTCATGCAGAACCTTTGTGAAGAAGCGTGCATACAAAAGGTGCAGAATTGCGTGGGTCACTCCACCGACATACTGGTCAACCGGAGCCCACTCGCCTGCCGCGTCTTTCGGAAAGGCAACTTCTTCAGACTTTGGTGACAAGAAACGCAAGAAGTACCAAGACGAATCAACGAAGGTATCCATGGTGTCTGTGTCGCGCTTTGCGTCAGCACCGCACTTCGGGCACTTCACGTTTACCCAGTCGACTGCTCCACCGAGCGGCGAGGTTCCCTTTGGCTTTAGGTCTAGACCTTCGGCCGAAGGCAATTCGACCGGCAACTGATCTGCTGGTACAGGCACTTCGCCGCAGCTGTCGCAGTGAATGATCGGAATCGGGGTTCCCCAGTAACGCTGACGTGAGATTAGCCAGTCGCGCAATCTAAAGTTCTTGGCCGCTTTGCCCTTGCCCTGCTGCGCCAAAATCTCGATCGCCTTGGCGATTGCGTCTTTCTTGCCGAGCCCATCGAGCGGGCCTGAGTTGACCAGGGTTCCTTCGCCGACGGTTGCAAAACCAATCACCGATGGGTTGCCCTCGCCAGTGTCGACAACCTGGCGAATCGGCAGGTCGAAGGCCTTTGCGAACTCGTAGTCGCGGTCGTCGTGGGCCGGAACAGCCATGATCGCGCCGGTGCCGTAGTCGGCAAGCACATAGTCAGAGGCCCAGATTGGCAAACGCTCGCCGCTCAGCGGGTTGATGGCGTGCATGCCTAGTTCAATGCCGGTCTTCTTGCGGTCTGTGGCCAGACGCTCAATGTCGTTCGACTTCTTGACCTCGTCTAGGTAAGCCTGAAACTGCATGCGCACTTCTGGCGAAGACATCGCTGCGAGTTCGGCGGCAAGATCGCTGTCTGCAGCAACGACCATGAAGGTCGCACCATAAAGCGTGTCTGGTCGAGTTGTATAAACAGAAACCGGTTCGCTGCGACCTTCGATTTCAAACTGAACTTCTGCACCCCTTGAGCGGCCGATCCAGTTGCGCTGCATCGTGAGCACCTTTGACGGCCAGCTGCCCTCAAGAGTGTCGAGATCATCCAAGAGACGATCTGCATAGTCGGTGACTTTGAAATACCACTGAGTCAGCGCTTTCTTGGTTACGACGCTGTCACAGCGCTCGCAAAGACCTTGAACAACCTGCTCGTTTGCAAGAACGGTTTGGCAACTTGGGCACCAGTTCACGTTCGAGTTTTTGCGGTATGCAAGACCCTTGTTATAGAACTCAAGAAAGAGCCACTGGTTCCAGCGGTAATAGATCGGGTCGCTTGTGACCAAGACGCGATCCCAGTCGAACGAGCACGCATAACGGCGCATTGAAGCGCGCTGCTGAGCGATGTTGTCGTATGTCCAACCCTTTGGGTCGAGGCCACGCTTGATTGCCGCGTTTTCGGCTGGCAGACCAAATGAGTCCCAGCCAATCGGGTGCATGACGTTGAAGCCTTTTTGCGCCCAGTAGCGCGAGATTACGTCGCCAAGTGCATAGGCCTCTGCGTGCCCCATGTGCAGGTCGCCAGATGGGTAAGGAAACATGTCGAGAACATATTTCTTCGGGCGTGGGTCGCCCTCAATTCCAGAATTGAACGGCTTTAGCTCGTCCCAGACCGGAAGCCATCGCTCTTGAATGGCGAATACGTCGTATTCAGACTCGTTGTTGTTTGTTTGCTCAGACATCTGGTCAAGATTACCAATCGCACCGAGCACCGTGGGCGAATGGCCCTGAGCCCGCGAATCTGGCACTGTGGGTTATTAGCCCTTAGCCCACGGATCTGGCGAGCCGAGCACGCGAAGCAGAGCGGCGGCCTTCAACTTGGTCTCTTCTAGCTCTAGTTCAGCAACGCTATCGATTGTGATGCCTCCACCCACGCCGATGGTTGCATTCAGCCCCTCTACAACCAGGGTTCGAATGGTCATCGAGAAGTCGGCAACGCCCGCGTGAGTGAGATAGCCAATTGCGCCAGAGTAGACGCCACGACCGGTCTCTGCGCCTTTTACCTCGAGCTGCTCGATGATTTGCATGGCCCTGTGTTTCGGCGCTCCGGTCATCGACCCACCCGGAAAAGCCGCTGCGAAGGCATCAACCGCTGTGAAACCCTGCGCAAGCTTGGCTTTTACAGTGCTCACCAGCTGGTGAACCGAGGCATAACTTTCGACATCGAAAAGTTTCTCAACCTGAACCGAATCGGGCTCTGCCACCCTGCCGAAATCGTTTCTCATCAAGTCGACAATCATCAGATTCTCGGCGCGTTCCTTTTCGTCATTTCGCAGCTCCTCGGCAAGCTGCTTATCGATGGCAGGGTCGGCATCACGGCGACGGGTGCCCTTGATTGGCTTTGACGAAATCAAATTGCTTTCATCAACACGGATGAACTGCTCGGGTGAAGAAGAAATAATCTTCTGGTCGCCAAATTTTAGATAAGCAGCAAATGGTGCCGGGTTGATTTCGCGCAGTTGCAAGAAAGTCAGAAGCGAGTCACCGTTGACTTGCATTTCAATTTGGTTGGTGAGGCACAGCTGATAAACATCGCCAGAAGCAATGTGCGATTGCGCGGCTTCGATGAGAGCGAGATACTCCTCGTCAAGATGACGCACTCGACTAGAACTAGCTGCAAGCGGCTGGTTGTTCATTCGATAGGCCGCCTGCTCGCCTCCGCAGAGTGCGAGCCTGAGCAGTGCGGCATGGTGCCAAGCATCAAACTGTTCTTGAGTTTCAAACTCGCCGATGAAATACATCATCTTGTTTTCGTGATCGAAAACCATTGCTCGGTCTATTTGCAGAAATTTAGATATTCCGTCATAGCTCACGTAGCCAACTAATCCGGGTCTAAATGCGAACGGCAGCTCAACTTGAATTTGCGGCTTCAACGCCGCCCTTAGCACTGAAAAATCTTGGTCATCGCTGAGCACTTCAGAAGATGCTCCGATGACGCTGAATGGCTCGGTCGCGTGAATCTCACGATCTAGCCAAAATGCGTTTTCGTCGCTTGAGTGCAGCGAGATGAAAACATCTGCTGGATGCACCCAACCGTTAAGGTCGGCAACGAAGATTGGCACGACTATTAGATTAGACAACAGGCGAAAGGAGTGAGATGACAAGCGAACTAATGCGATTCGGGTCGCAGGGCCTTTTTGAAGTGCCGATTAGCCTTGGCACTCAACTCGCTGTCGCCGATAGCTTCTTAGTTGAAGACGGCCGGGCCAGAAATCTGGATCTGCACTTCGACCGTTTCAGCGCCTGGGTTAGCAATCTCTCGCCAGATCAAACCTCTGAACTGCAGCCGTTCTTCGAACTGGTCATCGCCGAACTGCCACTTGAAGGCCGCTGGTTTCCTCGAATTGAGCTGCACACCGACCAGCCGGTTGGCGCTCAGTTGCACCTCAGATTGCGCGAGGCTCCCGAGGCTCTCGGTCCTGCCGTGCTCTGGACGTTTCCTGAGGCAGACCCTCGCGCTAACCCGCTAGTTAAGGGCCCAGACCTTAGCCTCGGCCTGCAACTTAGACGACGCGCCAACATGCTCGGTGCAGACGAAGCCGTGCTCTTGAGCGACTCTGGCCACATCGCCGAAGGTGCGCTCAGTGCAATTGTCTGGTGGCGAGGCGATGTGCTCTGCGCACCGGGGCCAGAGACAACCTGGCTAGATAGCGTGACCAGGCGCGAAGTTTTTTCAATCGCAGAGCAAATGGGCTTGCAGACCAGAATCGAAAAGGCGAAGCCGGCAGATCTAGTTGAAACCGAGGTTTGGATGCTCAGCAGCCTGCAGGCGATTCGACCTGTTGAATCATGGATAGACCTCGGCGGGCCTCTTGCACCCGCTACACACGTTGAAGCATTTAGCAAAAGACTGCGTCTGCTTAGCTCGCCAATTCGTTAGAGCTCAATTTTTCGATCTGCAAGTTCTGCCAGCTTGTTGTCGTGCGTTATCAAGACCAGCATGCGTTGGTTACCTTTGGCGACTTCGATGAGTTCTTTGACCAGGCTCATGCTCTGAGCTTCGTCAACATTTGCGGTTGGCTCGTCGAGCAAGATAAGCGTGAAGTCAGCAAGCAGCGCTCTAGCCAAAGCGAGTCGCTGTGCTTCGCCGCCAGAGATCAGCACGCCACGCTCACCAACGACCGTGTCTAGACCTTCACGCTTCGAGAACATCGACCAAAGCGAAACACTTCTCAAGACAGAAATCAACTCATCATCTGTCGCATCTGGATTTGCGATTTTGAGATTAACCCGAACCGACGAGTTAAAGATCGCTGCATTCTGTTCGAGGTAACCAACTTGTTTGCGAATCGAAGCTACAGACAAGTCATCGGCCGAGATTCCATTCAGTTTTAGATCTCCCATGCGCAATTTGAGCAAGCCAGCCATCAGCAAAGCAATCGTGCTCTTGCCTGAACCGCTCGGCCCAACTAAAGCAATTACCTCGCCGCGTTTGATCTTGAGACTGAAGTTTCGAAGCACACTTTCACTGCCCGGATAACCCGCCTCAGCACCAATTAACTCCAACGTTTTTAACTCAGCCATGTCGTTTGTGCCAGCGAACTTAAGCTCGTCTGGCAGCTCGCGCTCGACAACCTCAATCAACCGGTCGGCACTGGCTCGGTAGCGCTGCCAGACACCAATTATTGGCTGCGCTGCCGATGCGACGTCAAAAACGGCTAACGGTAGCAAAGCAAAAACCGCCAACATAACCGCATCGTAATGATTGTTTGCAATCTCGGAAGCGCCTATGACGGCCGCCACCACCGCCGAAGCCGCTGCACCGAAACTAAAGATCGCTTGCGCAAAACCCAGCGAAATAGCTTGAAGTCGCGACGATTTGGCCAAAGCGGTTTGGGCCGATTCAATGTCTTCGAATGCATGGGGCGTCCAGCCATAGGCGTTCAATAATTCCAAGTTTTCGAGCAGCCGCCCAGTCTTTGTGGCCAACTGTGCCCGCTCACTGGCGCTCTGTGAATCTGCCCGTCCAGCAATTAGCGCAGACAATGGCAAGGCCACCACGAACGCGAGCAGTAGCAGAGAGCTCATTACCCCGGCCGCTGCAGGAAGCATAAATGCGAAAACAATTGTCGAAATCAATGACACAACAACAGATTGAATTAGGGGCGAGATCACACGCAGCCCTAGATTCTGAGTCTCTTCGACATCGGCAACAACTCGAGTGCCAAGATCAGAAATCGACTGCTTGCCGAAGCCTGCTGGAGCAAAGTCAATCATGCGACTAAAGACCGCTGCTCGACGATTGCCGGTCTCGCGCAATACTGCATCGTGCGAGAGCCAGCGCTCTGCATATCGAAGACTTGCGCGGGCAAGGGCAAAAGTTCTGACGCCAACAATTGCAATCGAGAGATACATAATTGCGGGCTGCTGCGCTGCCCTAGAAATCAACCAAGCTGAAGTCGCGAGCAAAGCAACCGCCGAGAGGCCTTGCACGACTGACACTAGAAGCGAGGTTAGATACTTCTGGCTTCTTGGCAACCCAAATTCGATTTGTTTCTTCACTTGGCCAGCTCGATTACTTTGTCTGCGGCTTGAATCAAATTGCTCTGGTGAGAAACGACGACAACAGCGAAGCCTTCGCGAGCTAGCTCTGCCAATGCGTTGGCTACCCGCTCTGCTCTCCCTGAGTCAATCGCCGAGCTAGGTTCGTCTAGCAGAATGGTCGAACATTCCTTCGCTAACGCCCGGTAGAACGCGCGGGCAAGGGCCACACGTTGCAATTGCCCACCTGAAATGTTTGCGAAGCTCGCGCCCACTTCGAGTTCGAAATCGAGATCATCGAGCACAGCAAGCCGTGTTGCCCGTTCGAGCAAATCTTGATCATAAGAGCCAGGGCCGACGATGTTTGAGCGCACTGTGCCTTCAAGCAAAACCGAACCCTGGGGCATCCAAGCGGTCTTTTGATTTATCAGTGCCTTCAGAGCTGTTGTCTTTCCCGAGCCCGATGGGCCACTCAGCACGAGCAATTGACCAGGGATGGGCTGAACTTTCTGAGCCGTTCGCAGCGAATTCGTTTCAGCAAGAGAATCGATGAGCACAAAAGTTCGCTGAATCGCTGCAACGCCATCGGCCGAAGCGTGAAAATTGGCACCAATCATGCGAAGTGGCAAGTAAGCGTCGGGGGCGAGAACAAGCACGAGAAGGCCGGCAGCCAGCGTGATGGTGCCATCGATAAGTCGAAGCCCGATAGACACTGCGACTAGAGCAACCGCCAGACTCGCAATCAATTCGAGAGCAAAACCTGAAAGAAATGACACCGAGAGAACCTTCATTGTTCGCTTTCGATGTTGCTCGCTGTTTGCGCGCATGATCTCAACCTGGGCCTCTGCCCTGCCAAACACCCTGAGAGTTGTTATGCCTCGAATCGCGTCTGCGAAGTGTGCCGAAAGAGCAGTGAGCGAGGCCAATTGCCTGGCTTGAACCTTCGCTGTAGCCCAACCGATAAAGACCATAAAAAGCGGAATTAGTGGCATCGTGACCAGAATTGTTAAAGCGCTTAGTGCATCCTGAGTGAAGATGACGAGAACATAGATAGGCATTGCAAACGCGGTATAAACAATTTGCGGCAAGAACTTCGCGAAATATGCGTCGAGAGAATCGAGACCGGTCGTCAGTAGAAGTTGCAACTCTGAAGTGTTCTGCCTAGAAATCCACGTGCTGTTTGCTTCTGTTATTTGATCCAGCAGCCGAGAGCGAAGCTGGGACTTCACGCGGTTGGCAGCGATTGCCGAGAACCACTCCTGGCCAATCATGCTTGCGGCTTTAACCGCTGCCGCACCTAGAGCCAACCAGCCATTCGCAGCGGGCGAATTCACAACCAGCTGGGTTAACTCAAATGCAAAGCCGATTGTGCTCAAAGTGCCTAGCAAGGCAAAGACGACCACGCCGGCAAAAAACCAACGGGCCGCCTTTGCTTCGCGCAACAGACGAGGGTCAAACGGCTTAATGCTTGCTCCCTTGTCTGTCGCGCTTCAGATTCAACCTAGTGCGAACCAGCAGGAATCGACTTGCGGCTTACGCGCTTCTTGAATACCCAGTATGTCCAACCTTGATAGGCAAGCACCAAAGGCAACATAATGGCAGCCACCCAACTCATGACTCCGAGGGTGTAATCACTCGACCGAGCGTTGTCGACAGTCAGGCTGAAAGCCGCGTTGGTCGTTGAAGGAAACACGTTTGGAAACAACGCTGCGAACAAAGATCCAACCGCCGTAATGATTGTCACCACGAGCAGAGCAAAGGCAATTCCATCGCGATTCTTGATGTTGGCAACCTGAGCGGCGACCAGCGAGAGCGCTGCCACAGCCGTCAAAGCCAATCCAAGAATTGAGAAGTGAGCAAAGACTGTCCAGAGCAAGAATGTCGCAGCTAGAACAGTGCAGACCACACCAACCTTGATGGCTATTGCGCGAGCACGAGCCTTGATGTCACCTTCGGTCTTTAGCGTTATGAAAATCAACCCGTGCAACCAGAACAAGATAAGAGTTACCAAACCACCAAGCAACCCGTATGGGTTCAGCAGGGTGAAGAGCGTTCCGGTGTAAATGTGGTCTTCATTCAAAGGAACACCCTGAACGATGTTTGCGAAAGCAACACCCCAGAGCAGCGCCGGAACAACTGAGCCGACGACAATCATCCAGTCGAATGTTGACTTCCATCGCAATGTTTGCCCCTTGCCGCGATATTCAAAAGCAACACCGCGAGCGATGAGCGCAAGCAAAATGAGCAACAGCGGCAAATAGAAGCCGCTGAATAGCGACGCATACCACTCAGGAAAAGCGGCGAACAGGCTTGCACCCGCAACAAGCACCCAAGTTTCGTTGAGATCCCAAACCGGGCCGATTGTGTTGATCAGCACACGACGGTCTGTGTCATCTTTGCCAAGAAACGGAAGTGACATTCCGACACCGAAGTCGAAACCATCGAGCACGAAGTAGCCAATGAAAAGGAACCCAACAATTAGGAACCAAATATCTTGAATTTGCATTGTTATCTCCTGGTTTCTTAGTAAGCCACGGTCAATTGTTCAGAGTCGCTCTTCTCAGAAACTTCTGAAACAGGGCCAGTTTGCGCGGCCTTCAAGAACAACTTGAGTTCGATAATTGCCAGAACTCCATAGATGGCGGTGAAAGCGATCAACGAAATCAACACATCGACACCGTTGATGCCTGGCGATACAGCGTCTGCAGTTTTGAGCAAGCTAAAAACGATCCATGGCTGGCGACCCATCTCGGTGAACATCCAGCCGAGTGAGATTGCAAGAACCGGAATCGGTGATGCCCAAATTGCGACATTCCAAGCCCACTTAGGCAGGTTGAGGTTGCCCTTGCGAGTCATCCAGAGGCCAACGGCGGCGATTATGACCGATAGGAAACCTAGACCAATCATCCAGCGGAATGCCCAGTATGTGATCCAGATAACTGGCATGTAGTCGCCAGCACCGAAAGCTGCCGTGTATTGAGCTTGAAGATCATTTAGGCCCTCTACTTGACCATCAAAAGTGTGGGTAGACAAGAAAGAAAGCAGGTTTGGAATTCGAATTGAAAACAATTCGCTTTTTCCGTCTGGTGTGCCAAGCGTGAAAATCGAGAAACTTGCGTTATTGCTGGTGTTGTAAAGGGCTTCAGCAGCGGCCATTTTCATTGGCTGAGTCTGAACCATCGCCAATCCGAGTCCATCACCTGTCAAAACGGTTCCGGCCCCACCAGCGATAACGGTCCAAAGTCCGAATCGAAGGCTTGTGCGCATTGTGTCAACGAATTGCAATCTCTTAAGGTGGTAGGCCGACACTCCGACCATGACTGCACCGGCAAACATGATCGATGCGGTGATTGTGTGCGGAAATTGGTTTAGGGCAACGATGTTAGTGAGCACAGCCCCGATGTCTACGAGCTCGGCTCGGTTCTTAGCCTCGTTGAATTCGAAGCCAACCGGGTTCTGCATGAATGAATTGGCGGCAAGAATGAAGTACGCAGAGAGAATCACTCCAAGTGCTGTCATCCAAATTGTCACCAGGTGAAGTTTCTTCGATAGTCGATCCCAACCGAAGATCCATAGACCGATAAACGTCGATTCGAAGAAGAACGCGAGCAACCCCTCCATAGCAAGCGGCGCTCCGAAGATGTCACCAACGAATCGAGAATAGGCAGACCAGTTCATTCCGAACTGGAATTCCTGCACTATGCCAGTTACGACACCGAGAGCAAAGTTAATGAGAAACAGCTTTCCGAAGAGCTTGGTCAGCTTTAGCCACTTTTCGTTGTCTGTTTTGTACCAAATGGTTTGCATGATTGCGACCAGCAAGACCATTCCGATAGTCAATGGCACAAACAAGAAGTGATAGACGGTGGTTAGGCCGAATTGCCAGCGCGACAGGTCTAAAGCGCTGAGCTCGTTCAACAAATGCGTTGAGTGCATTGTTGCCTCTCTTTCTGAGGTGTGTTCCTCATAATCATTCGTATCCTAACGACTTTGCCAAATCAACTAAGGCTCACCTAACGTGTCGCGGCATTCCTGCTCTAACGTGTGAAGATTGTTAGGTGAAAGACTCCGCCCTCCCGCCGGCCCCAGACCTGCGCGCTGTCGATTTGAGCTTCTAATGTGCGGTCGTTTTGTAGTCGCCAAAACTGTTGGCGAAATCATGAACATTTTTGAAGTCGACGAAATCGTTGGCGATCAACCAGGGCTTAGCTACAACGTCGCCCCCACCCACCAGATTTCGATAATCGTTGAGCGAGCAGATGAGAAAGCCGAAGACGGTTCACCACTCGGAGACCTGCACCGCGAGATTCACTCGGCTCGCTGGGGCCTTGTTCCTCGTTGGAGCAAAGATGGGCCGGGCAACTCTTCGCCTTTGATCAACGGGCGCATCGAAAGCATCCTAGAAAAGCCTTCGTTTAAAGACTCAGTTGTTCGCCGTCGCTGCGTGATTCCGGCTAGCGGCTATTACGAGTGGCATGTTGCAGCTGACGGAACCAAGCAGCCGTTTTATATCTCAGCTGGAGAAGACGGCATGCTTGCGCTCGCTGGCCTCTATGAGTGGTGGCGTGATCCGAGCAAGGCCGACAATGACCCTTCGCGCTGGCTGTTGTCTGCGACGACGCTGACCAAAGACACAGCGCCAGAACTTGCCCACATTCACGACCGCAACCCGGTGCTGCTAACTCCTGAGACCCTTGATGCCTGGATAGACCCGAACATCGTTGGCGACCAGAGCCTGCTTGACGCACTTTCAGCCGAGAGCGACCTGGTTGCCGCCGAGGTTGAATTCTTCAAGGTCGATTCGGCGGTCGGAGCCGTTAGAAACAACTCAAGCGACCTGATTCGCCCGCTCTAAGCCCGCAATTTAGGGCTTTTTCGCAAACCCTCAACCAATGGTTTAACTCGCCACGCCGCCGCAATTTGCTTTGTCGGTGGCTCTGCCTACATTCTTAACATTCGAACATTTGTTCGAATGTTTTTCTGTTTCGACAGACGTTTAGGAGGGGCTCGAGATGGTTCGAGTAGATGAAATGGTTGCCGTGTCGGTCAACCCCAAGGGTGAGCCGATCGGCTTCAGCTGGCGCGACGGTGCATACCGGGTGCTAAACAAGCCGGTGCGCTGGTTCGCAAGGCGTGAGTGGTGGGTCGAGGCATCTCGGGTGCAACGCGGCATTGGCGCCGGCGTGCTCGAGGTCGAAATGTGGCGACTTGTCGCAAGCTGCAACGAAGAGAAGCAGCAATTCGAATTGGTGCATTCATTCGTCGGCGACAAGAACGTCTGGCGACTCAATCGCATCTTCAACTAACCACTGCCCCAGCCATTTTCGACTAGCAAATGACTGAGTTCACCCACCTGCACGTGGCTTCTGCGTTCTCGTCACACTTTGGAGTGACGAGACCAGAGCTGCTCGCAGAGGCAGCAGCCGCGCAAAAGATGACGGCACTTGCCATCACCGATCGCGATGGTCTCTATGGTGCCGTGAAACACATCGGAGCCTGCCTGACTCTAGGCATCTCGCCGATTGTCGGTGTCGAGCTATCGATTGTCGACGACGCTGGCGAACAACTCGCTCGCGCTGTGATCTTGGCTCGTGGGCATGACCGCGGAATCGGCTGGTCTACCCTGTGTTCAATCGTCTCTGCCGCTCACGGATACAACATCGGCGAAGCGCTCGGCGAACGCCCAAAGAAATTGCAACGACTTCGAAAAAGCGAAAGCGTTTCGATTCGCCGCGGCGAGCTAGCCAAACTGATTGGCGAGAACATCGGTGCTTGCACCCTGCTTCTCGGAAGCGATAGTGACGTTGGTAGATCTGTATTGCGCGGTTCACGCGATGAAGCAATCGCACTGCTTGCTCCGTGGCAAGAACTGTTTGCGATTCCGAATTCACTCGCAATCGAAGTCAGCAGTCTGCTCACCGAGCCGGGCACAGACTCATCGGTGCTTCAGGCGAACCGCATGTTGCAACTTGCAGATGCCGCAAAATTGCCCGCGATTCTGACCAACTCGGTTCGCTACCTGACACCAGACGATGCGCTCACGGCAGACGTTCTAGACTCGGCAAGATTTTTAGAACCACTCGGATTCTTTCAGGTGCAACCGAACGCCCAGGCGTGGCTAAAGCCAACGGCAATGATGCAATCTCTTGCAGAGGAGATCTGCGAAGACAACGAACGTGCGAACCGACTGCTTCGCGACACCGCACTGCTTGCCGACCGCTGTCGCCTTGATCCAACAAGCGATTGCGGCTGGGGCAAGCCCAAAACCCCCGAGAAGTCAGCGCTCGGCATCGACGGCAACCCCTTTGAGGTGCTGTGGCAAAAGGCCGAGACCGGCATGCACTGGCGCTATCCGGGGGCAAGCGAGGCAACTCTAGCCAAGGTGCGCAAGCGATTGAACCAAGAGCTGATCACAATCAACAAGCTCGAATTCGCGACATACTTTTTGACCGTTGCCGATGTTGCCCAAATGATTCGAGACATGAACATTCGCATTGCTGCCCGCGGCTCTGGCGCCGGCTCGCTCGTCAACTACCTGCTCGGCATCAGTGGTGTCGACCCAATTGAACACGACCTGCTGTTCGAGCGATTCTTGAGCACCGAGCGTTCGAGCCTGCCAGACATCGACATCGACGTTGAGTCGGCCAGAAGGCACGACATCTACCGAAGCATCTTCAGGCGCTACGGCAGCAACCGAGTCACTCTGCTCTCGATGCAGAGCACCTATCGCGGTAGAGGCGCAGTGCGCGACAGCGGCCTCGCGCTCGGCATCGAAGACGACGAAATAGATCAGATTGCCAAGAGCGTTTGGCGACTCAGCGCCGGCAGTTTTCGAAATGCGGTCGGCAGCAAACCCGAGCTCGGCGAAATCGCAGCGGCCCTCGAGAGCGACCGCAAGATGAATCTGCTTGTCGACATCACCGAGCGACTCAATCGATTGCCGCGACACATCTCGATGCATCCGTGCGGTGTGATTCTCGGCGATTCGAATCTGCTGCGAATGACCTCAATCGAGCAGAGCGGCATGGGTCTGCCAATGAGCCAGTTCGACAAAGACGACATGGACCCAATGGGAATGCTCAAACTCGACGTGCTCGGTGTTCGCATGCAGAGCGCAATGGCATATGCGGTTCGCGAAATCTCTCGCGTGCGCGGCGAGACTCTCGACCTCGACGGCATCGACAGAGCAGACGATGAAACCTTCAAAACCATTCGCAGCACAAACACGCTCGGCATTTTTCAAATCGAGAGCCCCGGTCAGCGCGAACTAACCGGCAAACATCAACCGACCGAGTTCAACGACCTGACCATTCAAATTTCGCTGTTCAGACCTGGGCCGATGAAGGGCAACATGATTGCCCCCTACCTAGACGGCAGACACGGATTCGCAACCGCCGACTTCATTCACAAAGACCTCGAGCCGATTCTGCGAGAAAGCTTCGGCGTGGTCATCTTTCACGAACACGTGCTTCGCATTTTGAACGTGATGACCGGCTGCAGCCTGGCAAGGGCAGACGAGCTTCGCCGCTCTCTAGAAGACCCGCGGGCAAAACCAAAGATCGAGCAGTTCTTTAGGCAGGCCACAAAAGAGCGCGGCTATCCCGCTGCCGTGATTCAGCGAGTCTGGGATATTCTCGAGGGCTTCAGCAGCTTCGGCTTCTGCAAGGCTCACGGGGCGGCGTTCGCACTGCCGACCTATCAGAGCGCATGGTTGAAGACCCACTACCCCGTTGAGTTCATGGCCGGTCTGTTCACACACGATCCGGGAATGTATCCGAAGCGATTGCTAATGGCAGAGGCCAGAAGGCTTGGCATAAGAATCTTGCCGGTCGACGTAAACAAATCGACAGATGAGTTTCTGGTTGAGAAAACAGAAAACGGGCTCGCCGTGCGGTTGGCGATTCACGAGATCGCAGGCATCAGCGAGGCAGAGGTCAGCAGAATTTTGAGCGAACGACCTTTCAGCGATGTTGGCGATTTCTACATGCGCGCGAAGCCGAGCCGTCGCACGTTCGAACGAATCGCCCAGGTTGGCGGTCTAGACGAATTGCGACTTGGTGACTTTGGCCCGATGCACACACGAGGCGATGTGCTCGCTCGAGTTCGACAACTCAACGCGAGCAAGAATCGCAAATATCTCGACCCGAACCAACCGATGTTCGATTTCGATTTCAAAGACCTGCCGGTCGGGTTGCCCGAACCGAGCAACGCAGAAAAGGTTGAGGCCGAGTTGCAGATTCTCGGTCTCGATTACACCGAACATGCCCTCGAACAATATCGACCTATGCTCGACGAAATGGGTGTGATGCGAAGCGATGAGCTGGTCGGGTTGCGAAGCAAGACAGACGTGCTTGTTGCCGGCATCCGTGTTGCTACGCAAACCCCGCCAATGCGTTCTGGCAAGCGAGTGGTGTTCGTTAGCCTCGACGATGGCAGCGGATGCAGCGACAGCACCTTCTTCGATGAGGCGCAAAAGCGTTGCAGTCACATTCTGTTCAACACCAAGCTGCTGTTGATTTCTGGCAAGACCAGACGCACCGGTGTGCGAGGTGTTTCGATAATGGCCGAAAACGCTTGGGATCTTCGAGAACTATTTAGCCAGTGGCAGCAGAAACAAGCGGGCTAGAGGTTAGCCGGCCAGCTGCTCTGCGATGGCCCTGACCTGTTCGTGCGAAATGGTGTGGCCACCGGGATGCAGCGAATAGTGCACCTCGGCACCGAGCTCTTGAAGCTCTGCAACAAGCGCCTCAACCCGATCTGAAGGCGAATAAAGGTCGGCAGCGCCGTTGGCTACCCAAACGCGCTTGCCAGCCAGATTTGGCGCTGAGCGCTTGAACGGGGTCTTCTCGAAAACTTTATTGGTGCCGAAAGCCACAACGCCCGCGAGGCTATCTGGCTGAAGGAGCAACAACGAGTGAGCAGCGTTGGCTCCATTCGAAAAACCAACCGCATACACGTTGTTTGCATCGAAACCGTATTCGCCAGAGGCTGCCCACAAGAAATCTGCAAGCTCAGAAGAGTTATGAATAACTTCGTCTTCGTCATATGCGTTCTCGGCGAGAAGCATAAAGAAACGGTTTGCGCCGTCGACTCTCACCAAACCTCGCGGTGAAAGCAAGTTGGCAGTCGGGTCGATTGCTTTGCCAAGTGACAGCAGGTCGTGTTCGTCAGCGCCAGATCCGTGCAGAAGCAAAAGCGTCTTCACTGATTCTGGGTTGTCGCTCGGTCGCCATACGTGCGGGCGGCTCAGGTCACGACCGTTGATTGCCACTAGGCCACCTGAAATGATCTCTTGGCGAGCCCCATGAAATAGCCATCGATCTTGGTTTCAACAGCTTGCTCTGGATCTAGCGATGCACCGAGAGTGACGAACAGCGGAGAGAAGTGCTCGACGGTTGGGTGCGCATATGGCATTCCAGGAGCGAGCGACTTGTAGTTGATGAGACTCTCAATGTCGCCACGGTCAAGCGCCTCTTTTGCCCAAGCGTCGAACTCGGCAGACCAACCTGGTGCAGCCGCATCTGTGCGCCAGTCACGAATGAATGGCAAGCCGTGAGTCATGAAGCCAGAACCAATGATCAAGACACCATGCTCGCGAAGCGGGCGAAGTCGACGACCAAGTTCAATCAACTTGACCGGGTCACTGGTTGGCATGCTCAACTGAACGACCGGAATGTCTGCATCTGGATACATGACCTTTAGCGGAACCCAAGCACCGTGGTCTAACCCGCGACTCGGATGCTGGTGCAAAGGTTCGGTGTCTGGCATGAGTTTGGCGACCATTTCGCCAAGCCACGAGGCATCTGGGGTCTCATATTTCATGTTGTAGAAACGCGGTGAAAAACCGCCGAAGTCATAAATCAGCGGAGTCTTGGCCGCTGTTGCCGAAATCGAAATCGGTGCGCTCTCCCAGTGAGCGCTCACGATCAAAATCGCCTTCGGTTTTGCTATCTCGCCCGACCAGGCGGCGAGCTGGTTCATCCAGAGCTCGTCATCAAGCAGCGGCGGTGCGCCGTGCGAAAGGTAGAGACTTGGCAGGGTTGCGTTCATGACTTAAGTAAAGCACCCCTTGACAAAAAAGACAAGAACTCCGGCTATTCAGCCTTTGCGTTGAATTCGAGCAAAATGGCCTCAGCATTTGAAGTGCCACAGCGACTGACCCCGGCTTCGATGAAATCAATCACCTGGTCGACCGTTCGCACTCCTCCGCTTGCCTTCACGCGAAGACGATCGCCAACCGTGGCCTTCATTAGGCGAATGTTTTCGAGCGTTGCACCTGCTGTCGAAAAGCCGGTCGAAGTCTTTACGAAGTCTGCGCCGGCTTGCTCTGCCAACTCGCAGCCTCGAACGATCTGCTCGGCGGTCAGCAGGGCGGTTTCGAGAATCACCTTGAGGTGCGCTCCACCGGCGTGAGCCGCATTTGCCACTGCACGGATGTCTTCGAGCACAAGCTCGTCATCGCCGCCGATTAGCCCGCCAACGTTGATGACCATGTCAACTTCGCTAGCGCCATTCTTGGTTGCCTCGGCCGCTTCAAAAGCCTTTGCGGCTGTTGTGATTGCCCCATGCGGAAACCCAACGGTTGCACAAACCGGAACACCGCTGCCTTCGAGCAACTTTGCGGCCTGAGCGATATTCACGCCCTGAACGCAGTAACTCGCCGTGGAATATTTGGCGGCAATCGCCGCACCGGCCTCAATGTCGGCGCGCCTGACCTCTGGCTTAAGCACAGAGTGATCTAGGGTCTTGGCGATTTGTTCGAAGGTGTAGCCACGATAGGTTGCAGTCATGTCTTCAGTCTAGATTTGATTTGTGCGAATCAATGTGACGGTCAAGCCTGGCTCAACCAAAGGACCTCTGGTCGAAACAAATGAAGACGGATCGCTAACAGTCTTTCTCAAGCAGCGAGCCGTTGATGGTGCAGCCAACACCGCGCTCATTGAGGTGGTAGCCAAGCACTTTGGCACTCGCAAAGCCAACGTAGAAATCGAATCGGGCTTCACCTCGCGCATCAAACGCCTGCGAGTTGAGGTTTAAAAAAGAAAACCGCCCATCAGGCGGTTTTCTTGAATATCTGTGGACCTAAGGGGATTTGAACCCCTGACCCCCTGCATGCCATGCAGGTGCGCTACCAGCTGCGCCATAGGCCCATTCGTTGCTAGCCCTAAGTTTATAACAGTTTTAGGTTGTCGGAATGTCGAGTTTGATGACAGGCGAATCTTTCCAGAGACGCTCTAGCGAGTAATACATGCGGTCTTCTTCGTGCATCACGTGACAAACAACATCGCCAAAGTCGAGAAGAATCCAGCGGCCCAATTCTTTGCCCTCGCGACGAAGAGTCTTGTGACCGGCTTCGAGCATCTTGTCTTGAATCTCATCTGCAATCGATGCGACCTGGCGCTCGTTGCGACCAGATGCGAGCAGAAAGATATCGGTGAGTGGCATGAGCTCTGAAACATCAAGCGCAACGATGTTCTCGGCGATCTTGTCTGCTGCTGCATTTGCAGCGATGTTGGTGAGCTTGATTGCGGTTGCTGTAGCGGTCAATTTTTCCTAAATGATTTTGAGCCAGAAAGCTGCGACGACAAGCGAGCCGAGTGCGACCATGCCGATTGCAGCTGCCAATACCAAATATGGGTGGCTGCTTCCGCGCTTGAGATTTGTTGGAATTACTTTGAACTTTGAAACTGCGTTGACCACACCGGTCACGCGCATTGGTGCGATTGTGTTGATAAAACCAGTGGCGTTATCAACTTGGATGGCTGAATCGAGGGCTGCTGCCTCTTGAATAATCTGAATCTCACCTGTGCTGTTGTCGGTTAGTTCAATCGGCAACTGAATTGCACCGGTGGTCAAGATTTCGCCGGTTTCGCTAATTGTTGCTGTGTAGTTGGTTAGATCTTGAACCTGATCAATCATGATCGAGTTCGTGGTTGGCTCGACGACTAATCCAGGTGAAACATCGAACATAGATTCGACCTGGTTGTTCAGGTAACTAAAGTCGTCAGACGTCGCGGTCGCGACTTCGAAGTCTGTCGGCTCAAGGTCAGGCAACTGCTCAGCGAGGTCGCCCTCATACGGAAGCTCTGTTTCGATTGCAGGCTCAACCGCTGCAGCAATATCATCGCTACCAGTTAGTCGCTGCAACTCTCGCAGCTGCCTGCGAGTTAGCGGTTCGCTGCTGCCGATTGCGAGGTCGCTTAGGTCGACGCTGAAGCCATCAGGTGCCTCGAAAGCCGGAAACTCAGTTGGCAAGCTCAGTGGCTCAGGCATTCGAATCGGCTCTGCGACTGGGGCTGCAACTGACTCAGCCACTGGCTCTGGCGTTGCCAACGTCGCTACCGCAATCGAAGGCGCTGGAGCAACCGGCTTCAAATCGAAGAACTTTGGCTTGTCTTCTTGAACCTTGGTGGTCACCGGTTGCACATCGACTGGAGCCGCAACCGGAGCCGGAATTTCGAAATCGTCTGGATCGAAGAATGCGCTAGCCATTCGAACCTCGATAAAGCTTGTGTTTGTTGATGTATTGAACGACGCCATCAGGAACCAAATACCAAACTGGCTCTTGGTTTGCAGAGCGCTGACGAATGTCTGTCGAAGAAATTGAAAGCGCCGGAACTTCTAGAACTTCGATCGCTCCAGCCGGTGCAGTCTCGGGTAGCTTCATCGCGTGACCAGGGCGGGTTACCGCTACGAACTTTGCTGAACCCCAAAGTTGATCGACGTCTTTCCAGGCAAGAATCTGGGTGATTGCATCGGCACCGGTAATAAAGAACAAATCTGCGTCTGGGTAAGCAGCTTGGATGTCGCGAAGGGTGTCAACCGTGTATGTCGGACCATCGCGGTCGATGTCGACTCGGCTGACGTTGAATCGCGGGTTAGAAGCAGTGGCAATAACCGTCATCAGATAGCGATCTTCAGAGTTGGTGACCTGAGTTTTTTGCCAAGGCTCACCAGTCGGCACAAAAATAACCTGATCGAGGTTTAATGCGGCAGCGACTTCACTGGCCGCAACCAAGTGTCCGTGGTGAATAGGGTCGAAGGTTCCACCCATTACACCCAGTCGAAGTTTGGCCATAAAAACCTATATCGCCGAAAGGGCTTAGTGGTGACCTTCTGAGTTGCTCTGCTTGTGGTCGTGGCGGTTAGCTACGTCGCGGTAGCTCCAGGTCACAACGCCTAGCAAAATGAATACACCCATGGCAATTAGGCCAAAGACTACGCCAGGAAAAGGCAACTGAACCGCGGCTTCTTCTGCCATCTGCTTGAACATTTTTCTCCTAAAGACTTCGAGTCAAGACTACCTTAGGCGCGGGTTTGACCGGCCCCACGAACCAACCATTTGGTGCTAGTTAGCTCGAGAATGCCCATCGGGCCGCGGGCGTGCAACTTTTGAGTCGAGATTCCGACCTCGGCTCCGAAGCCGAACTCTCCCCCGTCGGTGAAACGGGTTGAGGCGTTGACCATGACGGTTGAGGCGTCAACCTCGGCCAAGAAGCGCTCGGCATTCTCAACGTTCTCGGTAATGATCGACTCAGTGTGCTTGGTTCCATACTTGGCAATGTGCGCAAGGGCCTCGTCGAGATCTGCGACAACTTTGACCGCCAAATCGAGGTCGTGGTACTCGGTCTTCCAGTCTTCTTCGGTGGCTGCGACGGCACCGGCAAACAAGCGCTGGGTCTGATCATCGCCGTGAATGACAACGTTCGACGCCGAGAGTCGATTTAGCACCTCAGGCAAGATTCGCTCGGCAGCCCTTTCGTGAATAAGCAAGGTTTCAACGGCATTGCAAACGCTTGGGCGCTGAACCTTTGCGTTGTGCAGAATTTCGACGGCCCAGTCGAGTCGAGCAGTTTCATCGACAAAGATGTGAACGACGCCGTCACCTGTTTGAATTACCGGAACCTTTGATTCGGTGACAACGGCCTGAATCAAGCCAGCGCCACCGCGAGGAATCAGAACGTCGATTAGACCGACGGCTTTCATCATCTCTTGGCCACCTTCGCGACCGAATTCATCGAGTGTGTGCACTGCATCCGAGTTAATCGACGCCATCGCTAGCGCGTCTTGCAATAGCTTGACCAAAACTTCGTTGCTGCTCTGGGCGTCACGGCCACCGCGCAAAACAACCGCATTGCCGCTCTTGATTGCTAGAACTGCAATATCGATTGTGACGTTAGGGCGAGCCTCATAGATGACACCGATGACTCCGAGCGGAACACGCACCTGAGTTAGCTTCAAACCATTTGGCAAAGTCATGCCGCGAATCACGTCACCAATCGGGTCTGGCAACGTCGTGATTTTGCTAACCGACTCCGAAATCGCACGAATGCGTTTTGCATCGAGGCGAATGCGGTCTTGAGTGCTTACAGTCATGTCTGCCGCTTGACCGCGCTCAATGTCTTTGTTGTTAGCAGCGATAATCTCGTCAGTGCGCTCAAGCAACAAGGCTGCGATGTTGTGAAGAACTTGAGCGCGCTTCGCAGAGCTAGCCTGAGCCAACTCGTTCGAGGCGGCCTTGACCAAATTCATTTTGTCGATTGCTGAAAGCATTAGTGCTCCTTTGCTTCGAACCAGGTTCCTACATTTTGCCCAGTGAGCGCCTCGGCAACAAGGTCTGAGCTGGTCAACAGAACCGAAACTCCGGCCTCTGTTGCAACTTTGGCAGCCGAAACCTTGGTTACGGCACCGCCGGTGCCCACACTGCTGCCAGAGCCACCAATTTCGACCTCTGCGAGTTCGTCGCCGAAGGCAACTCGCTCGATCCGCCTAGCGCCTGGCTTGGTTGGCGGCATGTCATAAAGGGCGTCGACATCGCTGAGCAAAATAAGGGCATCGGCTTCGACCAAAACGGCGACTAAAGCTGCGAGTCGGTCGTTATCTCCGAAGCGAATTTCTGCGGTGGCAACGGTGTCGTTCTCGTTCACAATTGGAATCACTCGAAGCGAGACTAGGCGCTCCATCGCACGCTTCGCGTTCTCGCGAGTTTCTGTGCCCTCGAGATCTTGAGCGGTTAGCAATACCTGACCGGCAATTAGGTCGTAGCGCTCGAGGCTGCTCTGGTAGCGAGAGATCAATCGACCCTGGCCAACCGAAGCCAATGCCTGCGATGTTGCCAAGTCGTCAGGTTTGGATTCGAGGTTCAGTAGCGGCATTCCGGTTGCGATAGCTCCAGAGGTCACCAAAATAACCTCTTGGCCGGTTTTGTGTGCAGCTGCGAGGGCGTCGACCAATTTCTCGATCTTGTGTTGATTTTCGCCACTGATTGAAGACGAACCAACTTTGACGACAACGCGCTTTGCGCTGGTCAAGTCTGATTGATTGTGAAGAACCATTAGTCCTCCTGCTCGCTAGCCTCGCTGCGATCTTGGTTCTCGCCCTTAACAACCGGATTCTCGGGTTTGAAGTCAGAAGGCTTTGACCAGATTCCGGCCTTGCGCTCTTTCTCCATCTCGGCACGAATTTCGGCCTTGCGATCCATGCGTTCTTTATAAGCTTCGCGGCGGTCGTTGGTAGTGCGTCGTGGGTTCTGATCAATTCGAATGTCTTCGCCTCGACGACCACCAATTAGTTCACCGGCACTAGCAATAGAAGGCTCCCAATCGAAGAGAACACCCTGACCTGGGCCAATAACAACTGTCGAACCTGCAATAGCGCCAGCCTTGAACAAGGCCTCTTCGATTCCAAGCTTGAATAGTCGGTCACCTAGGTAGCCAACGGCTTCGTCGTTACCAAACTGTGTTTGTGCAACCCAACGCTCTGGTTTGACACCAAGAATTCTGAAGAACTCGCCTTCGTGCGAGTTCTCTTTGGTTACGGTGAACTTGCTCTCGTCGCGACGCGACTGCATCAAAGTGATTCGTGGGCGCACCGGTGCGATTGCTGCGCGAGTCTTGCGCTCTTGCTCAACCAATTGCGCGAGAGCAAAGTTGAGTTCGCGAAGTCCTTCATGGCTCGCTGCCGAAACGATAAACACACGATAACCGCGAGCTTCGAGTTCAGGCTTTACAAATTCGGCAAGCTCGCGAGCATCAGGAACATCTGCCTTGTTCAGAGCAATCAACTGTGGGCGCTGAGTCAGCGGAAGCTCACCTTCAGGAACCTGATAAGCGTCGAGTTCGTGCAAGATCTTTTCGAGGTCTGTGATTGGGTCACGCTGTGGTTCGAGTGTCGCGCAATCGATAACGTGCAGCAATGCCGAGCAGCGCTCAACGTGACGCAAGAACTGCAAACCAAGACCCTTGCCCTCGCTCGCGCCCTCGATAAGGCCTGGAACGTCTGCGATTACATAACGGGTTTGTTCAGCCTGAACCACGCCAAGGTTCGGGTGCAAAGTTGTGAATGGGTAGTCTGCGATCTTTGGTCGAGCGGCTGACATCGAAGCAATCAAACTAGATTTGCCAGCACTCGGATAGCCCACAAGTGCAACGTCAGCAACAGTCTTGAGCTCAAGAATTACATCGCCCTGCCAACCAGGAACGCCAAGCAAAGCGAAACCTGGTGCCTTGCGCTTCGAGCTTGAGAGCGCCGCGTTGCCCTTGCCACCCATGCCGCCTTCAGCGACAACGAGCTCCATGCCTGGCTCAAGAAGGTCAGCGATTAGGTCGCCATTGGCCTTCTTTACAACTGTTCCAATTGGAACCGGAAGCTTTACATCGGCACCCGTTGCGCCATTGCGAAAATCGCCGGCACCGTCGCCACCGTCGCCACCGCTGCGGTGCGGGTGAAAGTGATATTCAAGAAGAGTGGTTGTGTTCGGGTCGGCGATTAGCGAGATGCTTCCGCCGTTGCCACCGTCAGCGCCATCTGGGCCAGCTAGTGGCTTGAATTTTTCGCGGTGCACAGAAACGCAACCGTCGCCGCCGTTTCCGGCGCGTAGGTGAAGGGTGACTTGATCAACGAATGTAACCATGATTCCCTCCCGATACGTTTAGAAACAGCAAAGGCGAGCCAAAGGCTCGCCTCGCTGAGAGTTTTGTTAGTTAAGCAGCAACAACAATGTTGACTACGCGACGGCCACCCTTGGTGCCGAACTGAACTGCGCCTGCAGCAAGTGCGAACAGAGTGTCGTCTTTGCCCTTGCCCACGTTTACACCTGGGTGAAAGTGAGTTCCGCGCTGACGAACAATGATTTCGCCTGAGTTAACAACTTGACCTGCGTAACGCTTTACGCCAAGACGCTGTGCATTTGAATCGCGACCGTTTCGGGTCGAGCTAACACCTTTTTTGGAAGCCATTTTGTGTCAGTCCTTTACTTAATCTCAGTGACCTTGACACGGGTTAGCTCTGCACGGAAACCCATGCGGCGCTTGAAACCGGTCTTGTTCTTGTAGTGCTGAATGATGATCTTTGGGCCACGAAGGTCACCGATTACCTCAGCGGTAACCTTCACCTTTGCCAAAGCTGCTGCGTCTGAAGTGACCTTGTCACCGTCGACTAGCAAAAGTACTGGAAGCTCGATCTTGCCACTGCCGTCTTGCTTGATACGGTCGAGCGTGACGATGGTGCCGACTGACACCTTCTCTTGACGGCCGCCTGCGCGGACTACTGCGTAAACCACAGATCTACCCTTTGTTCAAAGAATTGAAAATGTTGCATTCGCGAAAACTCAGCGGGCAACGAGGTTCTAGTTTAGCCACCAATCTGGCTATGGTCAAACCTATTTGCCCTAGTTTTCGGCTTTTTTAGCTAGCGACCCCGACGGCTTCGAGGTTTTCTTCTGCCCTGGCCTGGAGCCTTTGGCTCAGGAAGAGCCTCTAGCACCGATTCGAGCAAATCGTTGGCCTGTGCGGCCTCTGAAGCTGCGCTGTCGCCAGCATCCTTGATTACCGGAGCCACAATTGGGCTCGGCTCTCCGGCTGCCTCATGGGCGGCAACGGTCGAAGCGGCAATCTTGGTGATTGCGTTTCCGAGTTCGACGGCACGCTCAGGGGTAACCACCTTGGCAACCTCTGGCTTCTTGTCGCGGTTCTTCTGCTTGCCCTGCTGCTGCTTCTGCGGCTTTGAGTCTTCGCCAACGTGCTGCTTTGAGCGCATGATTGGCTCGTGGTGCACGATGACACCGCGAGAGGCACAAGCCTCACAAGGTTCGCTAAATGCTTCGAGCAGGCCGATGCCGAGCTTCTTTCGAGTCATCTGAACTAATCCGAGAGAAGTAACTTCAGCAACCTGGTGCTTCGTGCGGTCGCGACTTAGGCATTCCATCAATCGACGCAAAACGAGATCGCGGTTTGATTCGAGAACCATGTCGATGAAGTCGATGACGATGATTCCACCGATGTCGCGAAGACGCATCTGGCGAACGATTTCTTCGGCAGCTTCGAGGTTGTTCTTGGTCACGGTCTCTTCGAGGTTTCCGCCAGAGCCAACAAACTTGCCGGTGTTCACATCGACAACTGTCATAGCTTCTGTGCGGTCGATAACTAGAGATCCACCACTAGGCAAATAAACCTTGCGATCGAGAGCCTTTGCAATCTGCTCGCCGATTCGGAATTCATCGAAGACATCTTTTTCGCCCTTGAACATTTCGACTCGTTCAAGAAGATCAGGAGCAACGCCCTGCAGGTATTCGCTGATTACCTGATAAGCATCGTCGCCCGAGATGACCATCTTGTTGAAGTCTTCGTTGAAGACGTCGCGAACAATCTTGACCAAAAGGTCAGGCTCACTGTGAAGAAGTGAAGGCGCATTGCCAACTTCAACCTTCTTCTCAATGTCAGCCCACTGCTCTTGCAAGCGCTGAACATCAAGAGTTAGCTGCTCTTCGGTTGCACCCTCAGCGGCTGTGCGAACAATGACGCCAGCATCTTCAGGAAGAATCTCTTTCAAAATTTTCTTTAGACGAGAACGCTCTGACTCAGGCAGCTTGCGAGAGATTCCGTTCATCGAACCGTTAGGCACATAGACCAAGTAACGACCAGGAAGCGAAACTTGCGAGGTTAGACGTGCACCCTTTTGACCAACTGGGTCTTTGGTTACCTGAACCAAAACGGTGTCGCCACTCTTGAGCGCTAGCTCGATGCGGCGAGGCTGGTTGCCAGTCTCTGCAAGCTCCCAGTCGACTTCACCCGAATAAAGCACTGCGTTGCGGCCACGGCCAATGTCGACGAATGCGGCCTCCATTGAAGGCAATACGTTCTGAACCTTGCCCAGATAAACGTTGCCGATTAGCGAAGCCTCAGAAGCCTTTGCCACGTAGTGCTCGACGAGAATCTTGTCTTCAAGAACGCCAAGCTGAATCTTGCCATCTTTCGAACGAACCACCATCGTGCGATCGACTGCTTCACGACGAGCCAAGAACTCTGACTCTGTGATCGTGTTGCTGCGACGACGCCCAGCATCGCGACCATCGCGACGACGCTGCTTCTTGGCTTCGAGACGAGTCGAGCCCTTGATGCGAGTTGGTTCGTTGCTTGGCTCTTTTGGTTCGCGAGGGGTTCGCACCTTTACAACGGTGTTCGGCGGCAGTTGCTCACCTTCTGCAAGTTCACCCTCACGACGACGTGAACGACGACGCACATGCGAGTCTGAACCGTCAGTGTTGTTTGACTTCTTCTCTTCGATCGGGCGACCGCGCTTTTTGTCAATTACCGGAGTCGGAAGATCTGGAGCCATGAAAATCATTGAGGTCGCGGTAACGGCAACCGGAGCGGTCTTGGCAGGTTCTGCTTTCGCCGTTTCGCCAGTTTTTGATTCGCTCTTCTTGGCGGCAGGCTTCTTTGCCGCTGGCTTCTTCGCTTCGGTCTTTTCGACTACCGGTGCATCGGCATCGGTTTTCTTGGCCGCTGGCTTTTTTGCAGCAGGCTTCTTAGCCGCGTCTGTTGTCTTCTTTGCCGCTGGCTTCTTGGCCGCTGGCTTTTTCTCAGTTGTAGGTTCGACTGATTCTGAATTATTTTCTTTCACCATTTCTGGTGCACTCCAAGCTGTTTCTCTTTCGGGCCACACTCACCGAGTTCGAAACCTTTAAACCTATGTTGATCACTTTTGTGACCAACCAAACCTTTTCGAGTCATTGCTAAGTGGCGCCTGCTGCCCGATGGGTCTTATGCGGCAATCTCACGGATGCTCGAGAAATCTGCGCTGCCTAGCGTGTGGGCTAGAGCAACTGCTTTCTAGTATGGCACTCGACCCCTGAATTGTCAGTAGGCGCGGGTCTAGACTTGGTGCTATGAGTAGCGAAACCAGCACTAAAACCCCAACGGTTGAGGCATCTAAACCACTAGCGATTTTCTTGATTATTGCCGGAATCACCGGCTGGCTGGCCTCGTTCTTGCTCACTCTCGAGCGTTTTCACGTGGCAAGCGACCCTAACGCCACCCTGAGTTGCGATGTTGCCAGCTTCATTTCGTGCAAGTCAGTAATGCTCAGCCCCGAAGCAAAACTCTTTGGCTTTCCGAACCCGCTGCTCGGTCTTGCAGCCTTTGTGGCACCAATCGCTGTCGGAGTTGGTGTTTTAGCTGGTGCCAAATTCGCTAACTGGTTTTGGCAGCTGTTCTTCGCGGGCCAGGTTCTGGCATTCACATTTGTGCTTTGGCTGGCCAGCACCGCCATCTTCGACATTGGCGCTCTTTGCCCTTACTGCATGGTCGCTTGGGCAGCGGTGATTCCGATGTTCTGGCAGTTGCTTGCACACGGCGGTCGAGAGGGCTACTTGCCTATTCCAGCTAAGTCGATCAACTTCTTCTTCAAGGCCTATGACTGGGCTTGGCTAGTTTCACTTATCACTGTGCTTGCAATTGCAACCGTCATTGCGGTGCAGTTTTGGAGCCTCTGGTTGAAGTTCTTCAACCTTGCCTAATCTAGGGGCCTAATTCCTTAGGCCTAATTGTCTAGGCCAAATTCTTTAGAAGTGAGTTCTTAGAAACGGTTTAGAACCAGAGACCTAGTTCGCGCGATGCAGATTCTGGCGAGTCTGATCCGTGAACAAGGTTCTGCTGAACCTTGAGCCCCCAGTCACGACCCAAATCACCACGGATGGTGCCAGGCGCAGCAACTGTTGGGTCTGTCGCACCGGCTAGCGCGCGAAAACCTTCGATAACTCGATCGCCCTCAACGCAGAGAGCAACAACGTCGCCACTCTTCATGAACTCGACAAGTGGCTCGAAGAAAGGCTTGCCCTCGTGCTCGGCGTAGTGCGCGTGCAGCAGGTCGTTGGTCGGAGTGAACTTTTTCATCTCGACGATGCGGTAACCCTTTTTCTCAATGCGAGAAATTATTTCGCCAATCAGGTTTCGCTTGACACCGTCTGGCTTGATAAGCACCAAAGTTTGCTGAGTCATAGTTAGTCCTTCTTGTCGTCGTTCTCGATTGTGAAAACTTCTTGGCTCTCAGTCTGCACGACAATGCCATTTGCGCGCTCGAAAGCCAACTTTGCCTTGTCGATGGTGCCACCGGCAATCATTGCCCAGGCATACATGCAGGCGAATACGCCGCCGATGTAGAACATTGGCACAAGCCAGAATCCTATTGCCACGATGGCAGCTTGCAACACCCAGCCGAAGGCATAGCTGCCCTTGCGGCCTAGAACCGCGGGAGTCATGATCAGCAAGAACGAAAGGGATAGGCCAACGGCCCAAACAACTGGTCCGTCGGCGACCTTTAGACCAAAGCCCGCGAGTGTCGCGAAGAAGACAATGAACGACTCAAATGCCATAAGTATCGAAGCGAGCATTCGCTTTATTGATTTAGTTTTCATCGGTATCGCCTTCATTTTCGTCTGAACCAAGCTGAATGTTTTTCAAAACATCGCCGACCAAAGTGATCGAACCGGTAACCACGATTGCGCCATTTTCAGAAACCAACTCTTTAGCAAGTTCAACAGCTCGATATGGAGTGCTCGCACTGCGAACTCGACTCTCTCCGAAAACCTCAATCGCAATCTTCTCGAGTTCGTGCACTTCGATAGCGCGCGGCGATGACGACTGGGTAACCACAAAAGTTTCTGCGGTTGAGTTCAGCGCTTGCAACAATCCAAGTGCATCTTTATCGCCAAGAATCGAAATGACGGCGACGGTCTTTGGCGCGCCGAAAGTTTTCTTCATTGCGCGAGCAAGCGACTCGGCTCCCCCAGGATTGTGAGCCGCGTCGAGAATTGTTAGCGGCTTGCGAGAAACCACTTGCAAACGACCCGGAGAGGTTGAGTCGGCAATTGCAACACGCAGCACATCGTCAAACAAACGATTGCTTACGCCAAAGAACGCCTCGACGGCACTAATTGCCAGCGCCGCATTTTCGGCTTGGTATTCACCGTGAAGTGGCAAGAACAAATCTCGGTATTCACTAGTCAATGTCTTCACCGAGAATCTTTGACCGGCAACATCTGGCTCGACATCGAGAATCTCGAAGTCGCGACCATAAATAGCAAAACTTTCGGCAATCTCTGCGGACTTTGCCTCGAGCACGGCTAGGGCTTCTGCCGGCTGCTCGCTCGATACGACGATTGCGCCCGGCTTGATGATTCCAGACTTGGTCTTAGCGATTTCGGCGATGGTTGAACCGAGGCGCTCGGCGTGATCAATCGAAATCGGTGTGAAAACTGCGACATCACCATCGGCAACGTTAGTCGAATCCCACTCGCCACCCATTCCGACTTCGAGAACCAAGACATCGACTGGTGCGTCTGCGAACACCGCAAAACCAAGAACGGCAAGGGCTTCAAAGAATGTCAGCTTGGTGTCGCCCTCTGCTTCGAGCTCGGCATCGACCATTGCGAGAATCGGTTCGATGTCTGCCCAAACCTCTGCAAGCTGCTGGTCGCCGACCGGTTCGCCATCGATTGCCATGCGCTCATTAAGGCGAACAAGATGCGGGCTGGTGAATCGGCCCGTGCGCAGACCGAGCTCTCGCAAAATGCGCTCGATGATTCGGGTCGTTGTGGTCTTGCCATTTGTGCCGGTGACGTGAATTACGCGGTACGACTTTTGCGGGTCGCCCAATAGTTCGACCGCGCGACGAGTCGGTTCGAGGCGAGGTCGCAATTTGTTTTCAGGAATGCGCGTAAGCAGCGCATCCATGACTTCGTCGGCCTTAGTGGCCCAATAACTTTCGGTGCTCACGAATTCCTAGAGTTTCGCCACTGAGATCTGAATCGATTGGCCTTCGCCAACCTCAACTCCATCGACAACTTCGCCGACGCTCGCGTGCAATTCAAGTGAAAGCGTCTCACCCTTGATTAGCTCGGCGTGATTGTGAACTGCTTCGATTACAGATGCGTCTGCAACTACGGTTAGCGCAATGCGATCACTGACGTCGAAGTCTGCATCTTTTCGAGCCTGCTGAACACCACGGATAACATCTCGCGCGAGACCCTCAGCCGCAAGCGCAGGAGTCACCTTGCCATCGAGAATCACGAAACCGCCGCTGCTTAGAATTCCGATGAACTCGGTCTTCTCTGCTTCGTCGACTCCCTCGGTCATGTCTGCAACCAAATCGATTTCGTATTCGCCAACTTCTAGAGCGACGCCACCGGCAATAACCTGACCGTTGCTCTCGCTCCAGTCGCCGGCCTTAGCAGCTTGAATAACCGCCTGCACGCTCTTGCCGATTCGAGGACCAGCTGCGCGGGCATTGACAGTCAGGCGCTTGATAACACCGAACTCGGTTGTCGAATCGAGTGAAAGCTCGACCAACTTGACCTGCTTGACGTTCAACTCGTCTGCGATGATGTCTGCGAAATCTTCAAGCGCAGAAACGTTCTTGGTAACGACGTTCAGGGTCGCAAGCGGCAGGCGCACGCGCAAACCGTTTAGCTTGCGCAGGCTCTGAGCAACCGAAGCAACCGAGCGAACCTCATCCATGGCCTCTGCAAGTTTGCGGTCTGCAGGCACGAGACCCGCGTCTGGCCAGCGCTCGAGGTGCACGCTTCGGCCGGCGGTTAGTCCGCGCCAGATCTCTTCTGTGACCATCGGAGCAAGCGGAGCAGCAACGCGGCACAGAATTTCGAGCACGGTGAATAGCGTGTCGAATGCCTGTTGGTCGCCGGCCCAGAAACGGTCACGCGAACGGCGAACGTACCAGTTAGTTAGAACGTCTGCGAAGTCGCGCAAACGACCAGCTGCCGAATATGAGTCGTAACGATCGAAATCAGCTTCGACCTCTTCGATCAAGACTCGAACCTTGGCGAGCAAATAACGGTCGAGCACATCGGTGCTGCCGAACGAGGTCTTTGCCTCGTAACCACTCGCGTTCGCATAGAGAGTGAAGAAGTAATAGGTGTTCCAAAGTGGCAACACGAACTGTCGCATGCCCTCGCGAATTCCTTGCTCGGTAACGCTGAGGTTTCCGCCGCGAAGAATTGGTGACGACAGCAAGAACCAACGCATTGCATCAGCGCCATCGCGATCAAAAACTTCGTTTACGTCTGGATAGTTGCGAAGCGACTTAGACATTTTTTGTCCGTCGTCGCCAAGAATGATTCCGTGCGAGACAGCCGACTTGAAAGCTGGTCGATCGAACAGTGCCGTCGAAAGCACGTGCAAGGTATAGAACCAACCGCGAGTCTGGCCGATGTATTCGACGATGAAATCACCAGGGCTGTGAGTGTCGAACCACTCCTGGTTTTCAAACGGATAGTGCGCTTGCGCAAATGGCATCGAACCAGATTCGAACCAGCAGTCGAGAACTTCAGGAACGCGACGCATCATTGACTTGCCTGTTGGGTCGTCAGGGTTTGGTCGAGTTAGTTCGTCGATCACCGGGCGGTGAAAGTCACTCGGGCTAACGCCGAAGTCGCGTTGCATTTCTTCGAGCGAACCATAGACATCGATGCGCGGGTAATTCGGGTCGTCAGACTTCCATACCGGAATCGGCGCTCCCCAGAATCGGTTGCGCGAGATAGCCCAGTCGCGAACGTTTTCGAGCCACTTGCCGAACGAGCCATCCTTGGTGTGTTCGGGAGTCCAGTCGATCTGCTCGTTTAGTTCGAGCATGCGGTCGCGCAACTTGGTGGTCTCAACGAACCAAGAAGACACGGCCTTGTAGATCAGCGGGTTCTTGCAGCGATAGCAGTGCGGGTATGGGTGGTCATAAGACGCCTGGCGAAGCAAGCGGCCGTCTGCCTTTAGTCGCTGGGTGATCGGCTTGTTCGCTTCGAATACGTGCTGACCTTCGAAGTCGGTGATTAGCGAATTGAATTCGCCTCGCTCGTTAACAGATACGTAGGTCGGAATATTTGCAGCGTTGCAGAGATTCTGGTCATCTTCACCATAGGCAGGAGCCTGGTGAACGATGCCGGTGCCTTCGTTGTCTGCAACGTAGTCACCGACCAAAACCTGCCATGCGTTTGCAACATCGAACTTCTCGGTGTCTGCGTAGTAATCAAATAGTCGTTCGTAGCGAATGCCGGCGAGGGTCTTGCCAAGCTGGGTGCTCTCGATGACTACATCTTCTGCGCTGTCATAGCCGAGGTCTTTGGCATATGCGCCAACCTGCGACTTTGCAAGCATGAACTTCGAGCCAGCAACAGAGCCGTCGGCTGCGCCATTCGGGCCGGCTACAACGACCGCATATTCAATCTCTGGGCCTACCGCGAGCGCGAAGTTCGTCGGCAGGGTCCACGGGGTGGTCGTCCAGGCGAGCAACTTGACTCCCGCGAGCGCGCCATCGGTGATTTTGAAGGTTACGGTGACGGTCTGGTCTTGGCGGGTCTTGTAGACGTCGTCATCCATGCGAAGTTCGTGGTTTGAGAGCGGTGTCTCACAGCGCCAGCAATAAGCGAGCACCTTGAAGCCTTCGTAGATAAGCCCCTTGTTGTGCAACTGCTTGAACGCCCAGAGCACGCTCTCTGTAAACGGCTTGTCGAGAGTCTTGTAGTCATTGTCGAAGTCAACCCAGCGGGCTTGGCGGGTTACGTAGGTTCGCCAGTCTTCGGTGTACTTCAACACCGATGTGCGGCAGTAGTCGTTGAACTTGTCGATGCCGAATGCCTCGATCTCTGGGCGACCCGAGATCTTGAGTTGGCGCTCTGCCTCTACCTCAGCAGGTAGACCGTGGGTGTCCCAGCCAAATCGACGCTCAACGCGGTATCCGCGCATTGTCTTGTAGCGAGGAACCATGTCTTTGGTGTACCCGGTAAGCAGGTGACCGTAGTGAGGAAGGCCGTTTGCGAACGGAGGGCCGTCGTAAAAGACGAATTCTTCAGCGTTTTCGGCCTTGCGCTGGTCGATGCTGGCCTGAAAAGTGCCGTCTTTCTGCCAATAGGCAAGCACCTGCTCTTCTAGTGCAGGGAAGCTCGGGCTTGGGTTCACGCCATCGCGGGCGGAATCAGCGTTGACCTTTGGATACATTGATAGCTTTCTGGCTCAGCGCGATAAGTCTTCATCAATGTTAACCTGTTATAAACCCGTTTTATGGAGACTTTCTAGTGAACCTGCCTGCCAAGACCGCCCTGCTCGCTTCTGCCGCCACACCTGAAAAGGTGGGAGTCGAAGGCCTCGAGCAGAAATGGGGCTTGGTCTGGGAGAACGACGGTGTCTACCGCTTTCGCCGCGAGGCTGACCGCAGCCAGGTTTATTCGATCGACACCCCGCCACCTACCGCTTCTGGTTCTCTGCACGTGGGTCACGTCTTTAGCTACACCCACACCGACGTTGTCGCTCGTTTCAAGCGCATGAACGGTTTCGAAGTGTTCTACCCAATGGGCTGGGATGACAACGGGCTGCCGACAGAGCGTCGCGTTCAGAACTACTACGGTGTTCGCTGCGACCCTACCCTGCCTTATCAGGCCGATTTCGTTCCGCCATTCGAAGGTGGCGACAACAAGAGCAGCAAGGCTGCCGACCAGATTGCGATTTCGCGTCGCAACTTTATTGAACTTTGCGAGAAGTTGACCGTAGAAGACGAAAAGGTTTTCGAGGCACTGTGGCGTCAACTCGGATTGTCAGTTGACTGGAAGCAGACTTACCAGACCATCGCACCTTCGGCTCAGGCTGTTTCGCAGAAGGCGTTCTTGAACAACCTTGCTCGCGGTGAGGCATACCAGTCGATGGCACCAACCCTTTGGGACATCACCTTCAGAACAGCCGTCGCTCAGGCAGAGCTCGAAGATCGCGATCAGCCAGGTGCTTATCACCGCGTCGGTTTCGATGTCGATGCTTCGCTTTGGGATGGCGGCAAGATTTTTATTGAGACCACTCGCCCAGAATTGTTGCCTGCATGTGTCGCTCTTGTGGCACACCCAGACGACGAGCGCTACCAGCCGCTTTTCGGCAAGACCGTGAAGACTCCGCTGTTTGGCGTTGAGGTTCCGGTTGTCGCACATCGCCTGGCTCAGATCGACAAGGGCTCTGGCATCGCGATGATTTGTACTTTCGGTGACGTAACCGACGTGATCTGGTGGCGCGAGCTTGACCTGCCAAACCGCGCAATAATTGGCTGGGATGGCCGCATCCTTGCTGAAGCCCCTGAGGTCATCACCAGCGCTCGCGGCAAAGAGGTGTTCGCCGAACTAGCCGGAAAGACCGTGTTCTCGGCGAAGCAGCGCATAGTTGAGTTGCTGCAGGAGTCTGGCGACATGGTTGGCGAACCAAAGCCAATCACCCACCCGGTTAAGTTCTTCGAGAAGGGCGACAAGCCACTCGAGATTGTTTCGACCCGTCAGTGGTACATCAGAAACGGTGGCCGCGATGCCGACTTGCGTGAGCGTCTGATCGCTCTTGGCAAGCAGCTGAACTTTCACCCTGACTTCATGCGCGTTCGTTTTGAGAACTGGGTAAACGGACTCACCGGCGACTGGCTAATTTCGCGCCAGCGTTTCTTCGGTGTGCCGATTCCAGTTTGGTATGCGATCGACGCAAATGGCGAGACACAGTTTGACTCACCGCTTGTTCCAGATCACTCACTTTTGCCGGTTGACCCATCGAGCGATGTTCCTGCCGGTTACACCGAATCGCAGCGCAACCAACCGAATGGTTTCGTCGGCGAGATGGACATCATGGACACCTGGGCAACTTCTTCGCTGACCCCGCAACTTGCCGGCGGTTGGATTGCCGACCCTGAATTGTTTGCAAAGGTTTTTCCTTATGACCTTCGCCCACAGGGGCAAGACATCATTCGCACCTGGTTGTTCTCAACCTTGCTTCGCAGCGAACAAGAAGAAGGCAAGCTGCCTTGGAAGAACGCTGCGATCTCGGGCTGGATTCTCGACCCAGACCGCAAAAAGATGTCGAAGTCGAAGGGCAACGTTGTCACCCCGAGTGACATGCTCGAAGAACACGGCAGCGATGCGGTTCGCTACTGGGCTGCATCTGCTCGTCTCGGAACCGACGCGGCTTTCGACACAGGTCAGATGAAAATCGGTCGCCGTCTGGCAATCAAACTTTTGAACGCAGCAAAGTTCGCTCTTTCGTTTGAGGTTCCTGCGGGTCACACCGAAGTAACCGAGGCAATCGACCAGGCAATGTTGCTTTCGCTTGCAGACGTCGTTCGCGAGGCAACTCGCGCGTTCGAAAACTACGACCACACCAAGTCACTCGAACTAACCGAAAAGTTCTTCTGGAACTTCACCGATGACTACCTAGAGCTCGTCAAAGAGCGTGCATACGGACAAGCCGGTGCGAGTCCGGCTGCCCAGGCCTCAGCCGCGATTGCACTTCGCCAGGCACTGCACACGATGCTTCGCCTATTCGCACCGTTCTTGCCATTCGCAACAGAAGAGGTTTGGGGTTGGTGGCAGACCGAGGCAGGTTCGATTCACCGCGCGAGCTGGCCAACCGTCGACGAACTAACCGAAGGCCTAGATGCCAGCAACCACGGGCTTCTCGAGCTCGCGGCCACGGCTCTCGTCGGCATTCGCAAGGCAAAGTCAGACGCAAAAGCCTCGATGAAGGCCGAGGTTCTTTCGGCTACTCTTCAGGCTCCCGCGGCGGTACTCACCAGCATCCGTGTCTTTGAAAAAGACCTCAAGGGCGTTGGCCGAATCGAAGATCTTGCATATGCCGAGGGCGAAGAAGTAGCCGTCATCGACGTCGTATTGAAGCCGGCAGAAGAGGCATAAGACGGTCGTAGGCTATTGCCTATGACTTTCAACGCTGAAAACCCATTTGCCCTTCGCTCGACTCTCGAATACGAGCTTCCTGATTTCACGAAGATTCGCGATGAGCACTATCTGCCAGCTTTCTATGCGGGCTGCGAAGAACACCTAGCCGAGATTGACGCAATTCTTGCCTCTGGCGACGCGACATTCGAAAACACCATCGTTGCAATGGAGCGCGCTGGCAAGATTCTCGAGCGCATGCTCATGGTCTTCTATAACAAGTCATCGAGCGACACCTCGCCTGAACTCGACAAGATCGAAGAAGAAATCGCTCCGAAGCTATCTGCTCACAGCGACACCATTCGTCTGAACCCGGTTCTTTACGCTCGCGTCGAAGAGCTTTACAACAAGCGCGACTCACTTGGTCTAGATGCCGAGGGCGACTGGCTATTGGTGCGCTACTACGAAGACTTCAGACAGGCCGGTGCTCACCTTAGCGACGCCGAGCGCGCGAAGGCAATGCAGATCAACCAGCGTCTCGCAGAACTAGAGACCAAGTTCTCTCAGCAGCTTCTCGCAGACACCAACGACCTTGCGGTCTTGGTTGATGACGTTGCAGAACTCGATGGACTTTCAGCAAGTGAAATCGAAGCGGCAGCAGACTTGGCGAAAGAGCGCGGACACGAAGGCAAGTGGCTGCTCGCGATGGTTAACTTCACCGGTAACCCAATGCTTGAAACTCTGACCAACCGCTCGCTTCGCGAAAAGATCATGGCGAACTCGCTGCTCAAAGGCGGTCGCAACAACGAAAACGACAACCGACCAATCTTGCTAGAGATGGCAAAGCTGCGCGCCGAGAAGGCACAGCTGTTTGGCTATGAGTCACACGCACACTATGTGCTCACAGACCGCACCGCCAAGAATCCAGCCAACGTGCACGAGATGTTGCGCAAGATCGCTCCAGCGGCCCGTCGCAACGCCGAACTAGAAGCTGCAGACATCCAGGCTGCCATCGCCAAGTCAGGCGAAGACTTCAAGGTTCAGTCTTATGACTGGGACATCTACACCGAAAAGGTGCGCCTCGAGAAGTACAACATCGACACCGAGTTGTTCAAGCCTTACTTCGAACTAGACCGCGTGCTTTTTGATGGCGTCTTCTTCGCAGCAACCAAGCTGTTCGGAATCACTTTCAAAGAACGCACAGACCTTGTTGCCTATCACCCAGAGGCTCGCGTCTTCGAGGTCTTCAACGAAGATGGCAGCAAGCTCGCGCTCTTCATTGGCGACTTCTTCACTCGCGAATCAAAACGCGGCGGCGCATGGATGAACAACCTCGTCGACCAGAACCACCTTCTAGGTCAGCTTCCGGTTGTAGTGAACAACTTGAACGTGCCAAAGCCTGCAAAGGGTGAACCAGCACTTCTAAGCTTTGACTTCACCACCACTTTGTTCCACGAATTCGGTCACGCAATTCACGGAATGCTTTCGAACGTGAAGTATCCACGATTCTCTGGCACAAGCACGCCTCGCGACTTTGTCGAGTTTCCTTCGCAGGTTAACGAAATGTGGATGCTCTGGCCAGAAGTGGTCGAGAACTTTGCCAAGCACTACCAAACTGGCGAAGCGCTTCCGCAGGAATGGATCGACAACCTAAAGCGAGCAGAGACCTTCAACCAGGGCCACGCGACGGTTTCATACCTGTCTGCTGCGGTTCTCGACCTAGCTTGGCACCAGCTAACTCCAGATCAGATTCCGACCAACGTCGAAGAGTTTGAGGCTAAGGCAATCGCCGACTATGGCCTCGACTTCGATCTAGTGCCAACCAGATATCGCAGCACCTACTTCTCGCACATTTTCGCGGGTGGCTACTCTGCGGGTTACTACGGCTACATCTGGTCAGAGGTTCTCGACGCCGACACAGTCGACTGGTTCAAGAACAACGGCGGTCTAACCCGCGCAAACGGAGACCACTTCAGAAATGAATTGCTTTCACGCGGCGGAACGCAGGACGCGCTTCAGTTGTTCAGAAACTTCAGAGGAAAAGACGCTTCGATTGAGCCGCTGCTCAAGCGACGCGGTTTGCTCTAAATTCGAGCCAACGCCAGACCAGCACACCGGCGGCGAGTGCCCAAAAGGCTGAGCCGACCGAGAACAGCGCCATGCCTGACGAAGCAACCAAGAATGCAATAACAGCTGGCAAGCGAAGCTTTGGCTCTTCGACAATCGCGGTGAACGCGCCAACGATTGTGCCAAACAGAGCAAGGCCGGCACCAGCGAGAACAATCTCTCGTGGAGATTGAATAACGAAGCTAATCATTGCGCCGGTTGCCGCAGCGAGAATCAAATAGACAACTCCCCCATAAACGGAAGAGAGCCAACGGCGACTCGGGTCTTTGTGAGCGTGTTCGTTGGCGTTTAGCGCGGCGGTAATTGCGGCTAGGTTTGCCACAAAGCCACCAAATGCATTTGCAAATAACGAACCAAAGCCGGTTGCAAGCATCACTGGCCTAAACGGAACTTCATAACCAAAGGACTTCATGATGGCTATGCCCGGAATGTTTTGGCTCGCCATGGTCACCAGGTAGAGCGGAATGCCGATTGAAACAATTGCCGGCAGCGAGAACTGCGGAACAACAATCGCAGCCGTCGGCCAAATCTGGTCAATTGGCACCGTGATGTTGAACTGCAAAGCGGTGAGCGTGAAAAGCAGAACCATCGAAACCGGAGTCGCCCAGATGTTCGCGTACTTGTAAAGCACCAGCCACACCAATAGCACCGGTGCCATAATCAACGGAAAATCTTTCAGCGATTGAAATGGCGCAATGCAAAAACTGAAGATGACACCAGCCAGCATCGCGCTAGCAATCGGTTTAGGAATCGAGGTGACCAGTCTTCCGAGAGCTGGCCAAAGACCAGTTAGCGCAATCATGAATGCTGCAAAAATGAACGCACCAACGGCAGTCTCAAAACCATAGTTGAGAGCACCTGCTGAAACCAGTAAAGCAGCGCCAGGCGTAGACCAGACGATACTCAGCGGCATCTTGTAGCGCCACGACAGCACAATCGACAAAACACCATAGAGAATCAACATCGAGAAGATTACCGAGACGATTTGGTTTTGGTTTGCACCGAGCGCCGTAAGAGCGGCTAGAACAACGCCAGTGCTTGCCGCTTGACCGGTGATTGAGGCAACCGACCCTGCGAGCATCGGCGCTTTGTGATCAGCGAAGCTGAAGGCCATTTGTTAGGCAGATTTTTCTTGGCGGCTGCTCTTGAAAGGCAAGATTGCCGGCGTCTCTTTGTTTTCAACAACGTCGCGAGTGATTCGCACAATGCCCTGAACTTCGCTGCCCGGAATCTCGAACATGATTGGGCCGAGAATTTCTTCCATGATGGCTCGAAGGCCACGAGCACCGGTTTCGCGGGCTACAGCCATGTCTGCAATGCTCTCGAGGGCGTCGTGATCGAATTCGAGTTCGAAACCGTCGAGTTCAAACATGCGCTGGTACTGCTTGGTTAGTGCGTTCTTCGGAGTGGTGAGAATCTCCATGAGTGCGCTTCGGTCGAGCTCTTTGACGGTTGCAATAACGGGCAAACGACCGATGAATTCTGGGATGAGCCCAAACTTGCGAAGGTCTTCTGGCTGAACTTCGCTGAAGATTTCGGCAACGTCGCCCTTTGCGAAGATTGGCGAGCCAAAGCCGATGCCCTTCTTGCCCGCACGAGAAGAAATGATTTCTTCGAGACCCGCGAATGCACCGGCCACGATGAAAAGAATGTTGGTTGTGTCGAGCTGAATGAACTCTTGCTGCGGGTGCTTGCGACCACCCTGAGGTGGAACCGAAGCCACAGTTCCTTCAAGAATCTTTAGAAGCGCCTGCTGAACACCCTCGCCCGAAACATCGCGAGTGATTGAAGGGTTCTCGGCCTTGCGTGAAATCTTGTCAATCTCGTCGATGTAGATAATGCCGTTTTCGGCGCGCTTTACGTCGCCGTCTGCAGCCTGAAGAAGCTTTAGCAAAATGTTCTCAACGTCTTCACCGACATAGCCAGCCTCGGTGAGCGCCGTGGCGTCTGCAACCGCGAAAGGCACGTTCAAACGCTTTGCAAGGGTTTGCGCCAAATAGGTCTTTCCGCAACCGGTCGGGCCAATCATCAAAATGTTCGACTTGGCGATCTCGATTTGGTCGTGCTCTTTGCCAGCACTGGTAAGGGTGCCACGTGAGCGAATTCTCTTGTAGTGGTTATAGACGGCTACAGAAAGAGCCTTCTTGGCCTGGTCTTGACCGATGACATATTCATCGAGAAAGCCTTTGATTTCGCGAGGCTTCGGAAGCTCAGTTTCGTCGACAGGCTTAGGTGCTTGGCCGAGTTCTTCTTCGATGATCTCGTTGCAAAGCTCGATGCATTCGTCGCAAATGAAAACGCCTGGGCCGGCAATTAGCTTGCGCACCTGCTTCTGGCTCTTTCCGCAGAAAGAACACTTGAGCAGGTCGCTCGATTCGCCCAGTTTGGTCATGAGAAAACTCTAACCGCGAGAAG
>JAHEGB010000043.1 GCA_024645175.1 Microbacteriaceae bacterium | reverse complement strand
CACATGGCAATGATTCGCGCGGGGCCATGGGAGGCGAGCTTTTTAGGTACAGCGAAGCGGGTGTCAACCTCTGCTTTTTTAGCCACTTGAATCCTCCCGGGTGAAGTTAGTACTAGCCTACCCAACCCTTGAGCCCCTAGATTTCGGGCTATTTCTTGGCTCTCGGATGAGACGTGGCATAGATTTCACGCAGGCGGTCAACTGTCACGAGCGTATAAATCTGAGTGGTTGCCACCGACGAGTGGCCAAGGAGCTCCTGAACCACCCTGACGTCTGCGCCACCCTCCAAAAGGTGGGTCGCAAATGAATGCCTGAGGGTATGCGGCGACACCAAGCCTGAAAGATTGGCGTTTTCGGCGGCATCGGCAATGATCTGCCAGGCGCTCTGCCGGCTGAGCCTCGAACCCCGCTGATTTAGAAACAGAGCGGGAGTGCCCTTTCCAAGAGCCACCAATCCGGGGCGAATTCTCACCAGGTATGCCGCCAAGGCTTTTTGAGCGAACCGGCCCACCGGCACAATGCGCTCTTTCGAGCCTTTGCCAAATAGCCTGACCAGGGTCGGGTCAACTAGGTCGTCGAGATCTAAATTGACTATTTCGCTTACGCGACCGCCCGTGGCATAGAGCAACTCGAGCAAGGCTCTATCTCGCAGCCTGATGCTCGAAATGGCATCTTCAGAATCAGGGTCGGGGCCGGCTGCCGCCAACAAAGCTTCGATTTCGCTAAGCGAAATTGCTTTTGGCAAGTTTCTTGGCGCTTTTGGAGGCTTCACCGAAGATGCGACGTCGTTGGCTAGAAGATTCTCTTGAAGCAGATACTTGTGAAGACCTCGTACTGCCGCGAGCATGCGGGCAACACTCGATGAGGCAAGTCCCTGCTTTTGCGAGAGTGACTGGGCATAATCGGCAACGGTCAACTCGGTTACTTGATCGAGAGACTCGATGTGAACTGATTCTAAAAATTTCGAGTAATTTGCCAAATCGCGGCGATAGGCGGCAATTGTGTTTTTTGCCATGCCGCGTTCGATTGATAACTGCCGAAGGTAGCCGTCAATGTATTTCTGCGAGACCATGTCTAGCCTTGCTGTTTAAGCGCATAAGCCATGATTGCAACAGCCGCGCTCGGGCTCTTGATTTCGCTGGCTAAAACTGACTGAACAGCGTCGTCAAAGTCAATCCAGTCCACAACCAATTCGCGCTCTTCGCCTTCTTGAATCGCGGGGCGACCGACAAAAGTTAAATCTCGCGCCAAGAATACCGAAATCATCTCGCTATTTCCGCCGGGCGTCGTATAAAAGTCAATCAAGGGTTCAATCGATTGCGGCTGATAGCCGGTCTCTTCGACGAGTTCACGGATGGCAGCCTCAGCCTTGCTTTCGCCCGAGACATCAAGCAAGCCAGCCGGTATCTCCCAAAGAAACTCTCGAACTGGGTGGCGGTATTGCCTAATCATTAAGACCTGCCCCAGATTATTCAGGGCCAGTACGGCTACCGCGCCAGGGTGCTGAACAAACTCGCGGGTCAGCTCTTCGTCAGCGAACGCGAATCGTTCACTAACCACATTCCAAATCATGCCTTCAAAGACAACCTCGCTCGAACTCACGTTCGCGGCGAAAGGCTGATCTTTAGGCATCGGCGGCTTCAAAAAGCTTGCTTGCCTGCTGGCGCTCAAGTGCGGCGACAATCAGACCCTTGAACAACGGGTGTGCCTTTGTCGGGCGTGAACGGAATTCAGGGTGAGCCTGGGTCGCTACGTAGTAAGGGTGAACTTCGCGAGGCAACTCAACATACTCAACCAAGTGATCATCTGGAGAGGTGCCCGAGAAAACGAGTCCGGCAGCCGAGATCTGGTCGCGGAACGAGTTGTTGACCTCGTAGCGGTGACGGTGACGCTCAGAAACCGACTCTGCTCCATAAACCTCAGCGACAATCGAACCTGGCTTCAGCTTTGCCTCGTAGAGACCAAGTCGCATGGTTCCACCCATGTCACCGGCAGCAAGGATGTCTACCTGCTCAGCCATGGTTGCAATAACCGGATGCTTCGCCTCAGGGTCAAACTCAGTAGAAGATGCCCCTTCGAGGCCAACCATGTTGCGTGCGTACTCAATGACCATGCACTGCAAACCAAGGCATAGGCCGAGCGTCGGAATCTTGTTTTCGCGAGCGAACTTGAGTGCGCCAAGTTTTCCTTCGATGCCTCTAACACCAAAACCACCAGGAATACAGATTCCGTCGACATCGCCGAGGTGCTCTTTTGCTCCCGCTTCGGTTTCACAAAGGTCAGACGCGACCCACTTGATGTTGACCTTCGCCTGGTTTGCAAAAGCGCCAGCGCGAATTGCTTCGGTTACTGAAAGATAAGCATCTGGAAGGTCAATGTACTTTCCGACAAGCGCGATTTTGATTTCATGCTTTGGCTCGTGCACTGCCTGAAGCACAGGCGCCCAGTGCGACCAGTCGACTTCTTTGGCCTCGAAGCCAAGCTTCTCGACGATGTAACTGTCTAGTCCCTCTTCGTTAAGCACAGTTGGAATGTCATAGATGCTTGAAGCATCAGCCGCATTAACAACAGCCTTCACATCGATGTCACACATCAGAGCAATTTTGTTCTTGATTGAGGCCGGAAGAGCTCGGTCAGAGCGGCAAACCACGGCATCTGGCTGAATTCCAATCGAGCGCAAAGTTGCAACCGAGTGCTGTGTTGGCTTGGTCTTTAGCTCACCTGAAGGACCGAGATATGGAACTAGCGAAACGTGAACATAGAAAACATTGTCGCGACCAACCTCGTGACGAACCTGACGCGCTGCTTCGAGAAATGGCTGCGATTCGATATCGCCAACGGTGCCACCGATTTCGGTGATGATTACGTCAGGAGCAGGAGTCTCGTGAGCCTGCAGTCTCATGCGACGCTTAATTTCGTCGGTGATGTGCGGAATAACCTGAACGGTGTCACCAAGGTATTCGCCACGGCGTTCACGCTGAATAACAGTCGAATAGATCTGGCCGGTGGTCACGTTTGCGGCCTGTGACAAGTTGATGTCTAGAAAGCGTTCATAGTGGCCGATGTCTAGGTCGGTTTCTGCACCATCATCGGTGACAAACACTTCACCGTGCTGAAACGGATTCATCGTGCCTGGGTCAACGTTTAGATATGGATCAAGCTTTTGCATCACCACGTGAAGACCACGTGCGCTTAGAAGATTTCCGAGGCTTGAGGCAGTCAGACCCTTGCCTAGAGAGGATGCGACACCTCCGGTGACGAAAATGTGTCTTGTCTTTGAGGTGTCCATTGCATCTGCCATGGAAGTTCAGTTTATCTCAAATCAGAGGGTGCTTTTGCCAACGACATGAGCTCGATGGCGTGTTCCCTAGCGGTTGCCGAGTCAGAAAGGCCAGAAAGCATACGTGCCAATTCGGCCTCGCGTGCCTCGCCAGAAAGGGTCTCGACATCAGATTCGGTCACGTCTCCGGCGCTCGATTTCAATACCCTCAGGTGGTTGTCGGCGAATGCGGCAACCTGAGCCAAATGGGTGACCACGATTACCTGGGCATCCTTGCTCAACCTGGCAAGTCGCTTGCCAACCTCGATTGCTGCTGCTCCTCCGACTCCGGCGTCGACTTCGTCAAAAATAAAAGTTGGGGTGGTCAAGCCCTTGGCCAAGACGACTTCTAGGGCAAGCATGATTCGAGAAAGCTCTCCGCCGCTGGCTCCCTTCGCAATTGGTCTAGGCTCTGAACCCGCATAACTGCGCAGCATCAGACTCACCTGGTCTTTTCCGTGAGGACCAAGATCTTCTTGCGCGGTAACTTCAACTACGAGTTGAGCCCCCGCCATGGCTAGTCCAGCCAACTCTTGATTTACCTCGTTCGAAAGACGAACCGCCGCCTCAAGTCTGCGTGCTGAAATCTCTTCGGCTAGCTTGCTGGCAAGACTTAGGGTCGAAGCAATTTCAGCTCGCAACTGCTCTACTCGTTCGTCTGAGTCATCGAGTTCGAGAACCCTCTTGCTAGCCGCTTCTGAGAATTCAAAGACATTTTCGAGGGTTGGCCCGTGCTTTCTGAGCAATACGTTTAGCTGGGCCCGACGAGATTGAATCTCATCTAGCGATAATTCTGAGTCGCCATCGAGCGATGCGATGTAACTCGCAAGTTGACCGGCTACATCGGCGGCTTGATAGCCGAGTTCTTGAAGCCTCTGCGCAAGCTCATTCAAGGTTGAATCATTAGATGACTGGTGTTCGAGCGACCTTCGCGCAGCGGCAATTAATAGATTGACGTCTGGCTGATCTAGTTCTGAAGAAAGCGCTTCGTGAGCGGTCACTGCTGCCGCACGCAAAGCCTCAACGTTGCTCAATCGATTAGCCAAGTCTGCCAATTCGACATCTTCGCCAGGTTTAGGCGCGACTCTCTCGATTTCTTCAAGATCCGAAAGCAGGTCAGACAACTCTGCGGCATTAGCCGCCTTGTTGCTAAGAACGAGGTTTAAGTTTTGCTCTGCCTTTTTATAGGCGTTGTATTGCTCGCGATAATCGGCAAGCAGCTCAGAAATTCGTGCAAACAGGTCGAGAGCTTCACGTTGCGCTGCAGCTGACTTTAGACGAATTTGATCTGATTGTCCGTGAACGACAACGAGTTGATTGCCGATTTCGCCGAGCAAACCTACCGGCACCGAAACGCCACCAAGTGACGCGCGCGACTTTCCTTCATTTGAAACTGTGCGGTTTGCTAACAACTCGTCGTCATCAAGAGTTGCGCCAGCATCTTGAACCCTGGTCGCTACCCCGCTGGGCAGGCCCGACCAGCGACCTTCAACCAAAGCCTGGTTCGAGCCGAACCGAACGGCTGCCGCATCTGATCGCTCGCCCAAAAGCAAGCCCAATGCGGTGAGTACCATCGTCTTGCCGGCACCCGTTTCACCAGTCAAGACATTGAGCCCAGATTTAAAAGGCAATCTCGCCTCGCGAATTACACCGAGGTCTCGAATGTAAATCTCGTTAATCATGCCGAAGCAGGACCTCGCCAGCCATCGACCGGCAACGCAAACTTGCGAACTAGACGGTCGGTGAACGGCCCTTGGTGAAGTCGAGCCAAACGAACTGGCTTCTCAGACTTTTTGACTTCTACTCGCGATCCGGGCGCTAGCTCGAATGTGCGTCTGCCATCACACCACAAGACTCCGTGGCCCGCACTGCGCTGAAGAACTTCTACGGCCATACTCGAATCTGGATTTATAACCAGAGGCCTTGCAAAAAGAGCGTGAGCACTCAGCGGAACCATGAGTAGAGCCTGCACTGACGGCCAAACTACCGGGCCACCTGCAGAAAAGGCATAAGCGGTAGAGCCGGTTGGAGTCGACATGACGATCCCATCGCAGCCAAAACTTGATAGTGGACGGTGGTCAACTTCTACAACAACCTCGAGCATGCGCTCACGAGCACTCTTCTCAACTGTTGCTTCATTTAGCGCCCAGGTTCGATAAACAACTTTTGAATCTACGACTACCGAAACATCGAGGGTCAAACGTTCTTTAACCAGGTAGTCGCGCTTAGCTGCACGAGCAACCGCGTCGCGCAAACCATCGCGCTCGCTCTCGGCAAGAAAACCAACGTGCCCTAGGTTGATGCCCATCAATGGAGTCTGAGCTTCCCTAACAATCTCCGCCGCTTTCAAGATTGTTCCGTCGCCACCTAGAACCATTACGAGTTCTAGATCTTCAACCGGGCAATCTGAGGCGAGCTCAAGAACAGAGTTAATCGCGGCAAGATGAGCCGGAGTCGTCGACTTTGAACGACAATCGACCAACTCGTCAGCTGTCATGACCGGAATGATTCCAAAAGACAGCAGCTGCTCGCACGTCTCAAGGGCAGCTGTTACCGCCTCGGCGCGACCGGTATGGACGACAACCAGAATTCTTCGCGAATCTGTCACTTGCCCTCCCTAGCAATTTGCGCGATTTGTTCTGTCCATTTTGACCCATTTTTTTTCTCGGTGGAACTAATCCACAGCACATATTCAACGTTTCCGTGTGTGCCCGGAAGCCCTGAACGAACCAAGCCACGCACACCTAACCCGAGTTCATCGGCGCAATCTACGACCTGCTTTATAGCACCGGCCCTTAGGCGGTGATCATTGACGATGCCGTTAGCGCTAAGCGAGTCTTTTCCGACTTCGAACTGAGGCTTAATAAGCAAGACGAATTCAGCATTCGGTGCAGCGCGTTTCATCGCAGGCAAAACCAACGTCAGGGAGATGAAAGACACATCGGCAACAACAAGGCCAAAGAAACGCTCATCAATTGGCAAGCGAGTCGCATCGGCGAGTGAATCAATAGAAAGCTCGCGGGCGTTCACTCCCTCAAGTGGGTAAACACGGATGTGGTCGTAGAGTTCCTGAACCATCTGATCGTGCCCAACATCGACGGCGACAACCAAGTCAACTCCGCGTCTTAGCAATACGTCTGTAAAGCCTCCGGTAGAAGCGCCAATGTCGAGTGCGTTCTTGCCAGCAACTTCGATTTCAGCAAACTCATCTAGCGCGCGAGCTAACTTGTGCCCCGCGCGACTTACATATTCGATTGCCTCGAGAACAACAATCTCGGTTTCATCCGTGATTTCTTGCGAAGATTTTCTAACTTCTTTGCCTGCGACAAGCACACGCTTGGCCTCGATCAGCGAAGATGCGTGATTTCTCGATCTAGCTAGACCGCGCTCTACGAGAGCAATGTCGGCGCGCACTTAGTTGCCGTCAGAAGAGTTGAGGGTGTTTTCAAGTAGGTCACGCAACGCCGAAAATGCGCTCGGCTGCTCGGCAAGAGGAAGCGACTTGATGCGCTCGATCTCTGCCGTCAATTGTTCAATAAGTTCTGCTGACATGTTTACCTCTCTATAAGACTATCTTTTGGCTCGACACATTGATGCCTGACCAGATTGCGCTACTCGTATAGCGCTGGCTCTACTTCGAGCGCATAAATTGGAGTATCGCTATTCCAAATAACGGCGCAAGCTGCCTTTAGCGAATCTAGGCTTGCAGGGTCTCCGACGGTTACGACCACCTTGTTACCAAGCAATTCGACCTCTGATTTTCCGCACGAAAAGCCTCGTTTGGTTTTCTTCGGTTCGATATAGGCCACGAGTAATTCACTCAAATCGTTCAAGACAAACTTTGGCCGGCCCTCGGGCTTGATGCCGAGAAGTTCTTTTCGAGTGCTGACCCCAGTCATTACAAGGGCTGCGTCGATGCCAGCACGATTTGCGCCGGTTATGTCTGTGTCGATGCGGTCGCCAACGAAGAGCGCCGATGAACTTGCAAACTGGCGAAGTGCCGTGTGAAAGATTGCCGGTTCAGGCTTTCCGGCAACTAGCGGAAGCTGCCCTACGGCCGTGTGCACGGCAGAAACCAAGGTGCCATTGCCTGGTGCGAGTCCTCGCTCTTGAGGAAGAGTCCAGTCAGAGTTGGTGGCTACCCACTTTGCCCCGGCCTGAATAGCAAAAGCGGCTTCAGCCAAGTTTCTCCAAGCGACATCTGGAGCGAATCCTTGAATAACTCCGGCAGGCTTATCGTCTGCAGAATCAACAACAACAAAACCAGACTCGGCAACTCGAGATCTAAGCCCCTCGCCCCCGACAACCAAAACTTTTGATCCTGCAGGAATCAATGTAGAAAGCAATTCGACACCGGTTTGAGCCGAGCCGATAATTTCGCTCGGTTCAACCTTCAAGCCGAAACCGCAAAGTTGTTCGGCAATGGTTTCGGGTTTGCGAGATGAGTTATTTGTCACATAGCCAACGGCAACACCATTGGTCTGCAGTTTGTTGATGCTTTCGACCGCGTGGTGAATGGCTTGCTTTCCTTCGTAGACGACTCCGTCTAGGTCGGCAAACAAGGTGTCATAAGTTCCCCAGAGCTTAGCGGCCACGACTTCCGCCGAACTTTCCTCGGCCGCCACCCTTGTTTTCGCGCGATGAGTTGTTGGTGTTGCCGAATTTGTTGCCACCCTGGTGACCCGCGCCACCGAAAGTGTTGCGAGACTTGCGAACCTCGTCTAGCGATGGGCGCTCTCTGCGCTCGCCATCGGTGCGCTCGGTCTTCGGTCGGTCAGAGAGAACCGGAATTTCGATTTCTTCGATGATTTCGAATTTCTCTTCGTCTGGCTTGTCGTTCATTTCGAATTGCCTTTCAGCTCGGATTGCTAGGTCGTCCCATTTCTTTGCCTCGGCGTCGCGCTTCAGTTCACGAAGACACTCTGCATAGGCAATAAACAACGGAACACTGTATTCAAATACTTTTGCTGGGTTGAGCTCAGGAATCTCGAGCTCAACCAACGCAAGATCAGGTTCGTTGCGGTCAAGGCGAGCGCCTGACATCGCGATTGCCAGGTTCACGCGAGCCTCGGCCGAAATCTTTGTGCGATCAATCGCGCGGCCAGCTTCGAGCGCTCGGTCTGGGCGACCCATTCCTCGCTCGCTGTCGACAATCAGGGCAATCTGCTCGTTAGAGCCTGAGATGCGTCTGTGGGTCAACAATTCACGGATGGCTAGTGCGTAGTCGCCAACTGCATAGGCCGTTGAGCCTGCGAATTCGTGCACTAGCCCGATTCGTGCGGCTCTCGAAACGGCCGCCATCGCGTGTGCGTGCGCAAGTTCAGGGTCTTGGTCGATTAGCAAACCAACCATTGCGAGGTGTCGAGCAACTCGCTCGGCATTCTCTTCGGTAAGTGTCTTCAACTGCACTCGCACCTGAAGTGGCAAATCGTTAGCTGTAATCGCGTCAGGAATTACTGGCGACTTAGCTTTTAGTGGATCTGGAGCAACGGCAACGCGCTTCTGCCAGTCTGGGCGCTCTACTTCTGAGCGTGACGAACGGTTGCCCGCCTCGCGCTTAGCGCGAAATGGCTTTTGATCATCGTTCATCTTGTTCTCCCGAATCAATTCTCGCAATGAATTGCAAAAATCACGTTAAATAA
>JAHEGB010000041.1 GCA_024645175.1 Microbacteriaceae bacterium | reverse complement strand
GCTAGAAGAACGCCACGAGTGGGAATGCCCAGAATAACTAGATCGTCGGTGCCGTGATTGGCTTCGAGAATTTCGTGAGCGATGCGGGTAATTGCCCGACTGATGTCGTCACTGTTTAAGACGGTGCGTGCGTTCACGCCCACCTCCTTCTGCGCCTCACGGGGCGCTGTTAAAGGATGATGCTTGTTAAATAATAGGCTACTTGGCTGCCTTGGTCGACACGATTTTCGAGAGAAGACCATTGATGAAGCCTGGCGAATCATCGGTTGAATACTCTTTGGCAAGTTCGACGGCTTCGTCGACTGCCACGGCATCTGGAACGCCATCGTTGAACAGGATCTCCCAGGTGGCAAGCCGCAGAATGGCTCGGTCTAGAGCTGGCATTCGGGCGATTGTCCATCCCTGTGCGTAGGTCTCGAGGGTGTCATCAATCTCTTGACCGTTTTCGGTGACTCCCGTTACACAGGTCTTGGCGTAGGCAAAGATCTCTTGCTGCTGCTCGCGCTCAGGGCTGAGCCCTTCAGACTCGGCGAGCAAATCGACCGCGCTCAATTCACGGATGTCTGCTGCAAATAGTGCATCGACCGCACGTTTGCGGGCTTTAGTTCTCGCGCTCACCGATTAGTCGTTTACGCGACCGAGGTAGTCACCGGTGCGGGTGTCAACCTTGACCTTGGTTCCCTGCTCTACGAACAGTGGAACTTGAATCTCTAGACCGGTCTCAAGAGTTGCTGGCTTGTTGCCACCGGTTGAGCGATCACCCTGAAGACCTGGTTCGGTGTAGGTAATTTCGAGAATTACTGATGCCGGTAGTTCAACATAAATTGGGTTTCCCTCGTGCAAAGCAACAAGAGCAGGCTGGTTCTCAAGCATGTAGCCAGAGGCCTCACCAACGGTCTCGGCCGAAACAGTGAACTGGTCGTAGTTGTCGTTATCCATGAAGACGAAGCCGGTGCCGTCGTTATAAAGGTAAGTCATGTTGCGCTTGTCGACGTTAGCTGTTTCTACCTTGACGCCAGCGTTGAAAGTCTTGTCGACAACCTTTCCGCTGAGAACGTTCTTTAGCTTGGTTCTAACGAAAGCTGGCCCCTTGCCAGGCTTGACGTGCTGAAACTCGATAACAGCCCACAGCTGGTTCTCGATGTTGAGCACCATGCCATTTTTGAGGTCATTTGAAGTTGCCATGCTGAATCGACTCGTTTCTAAAATCTGGGATCTAATCGGCGGTTTTGCGCCTTATAAGTCTATGCGAAAGTACCTTTTTACTGGCAAAGCTGGTCTAGGGCTAGCAAATAAGAACCAATGCCGAATCCGGCAATAACACCGGTTGCAACACCAGAAATCACGCTGTTGTGGCGAAATTCTTCACGCGTGTGCGGATTGCTGAGGTGCACCTCGATTAGACGCTTGCCGCCCTTGGTTACCATCGCAGCTGCGTCGCGCACTGCATATGAATAGTGGGTAAAAGCTGCTGGATTCAAAATGACGTCAGCTTGAGCGTCGACAGACTCATGAAGCCAACCAATCAGCTCTGCCTCTGAATCGGTTTGTCTAACGTCGACATCGAGGCCGAGTTTCGCGGCTCTTTCAGTCACAGCGGCAACCAGACCTGCCCAGTCGGTGGTTCCGTAGATCTCTGGCTCTCTAGAGCCCAAGCGTGACAGGTTTGGTCCGTTCAGAACTAAAACTTTAGACATGTCAAAAGGCTAGCCGACTATGCGACTATCTCCTGATAAGCGGCGTGCAACATTTCGGCTGTTGGAGCATTCATGATTGTTGGCTTGCCAATGGCATCAAGCACGACGAAACGAAGCTGACCTGCTCGAGACTTCTTGTCTCGCTGCATAGCGGCCAGCAATTTTTCGAACTCTGATGAGCGATATGTGGTTGGCAACCCAATCATCGAGAGCACACTTCGGTGACGTTCTACCGTTGCGTCATCGAGACGACCGGCGATTCGCGCTAACTCTGCTACGAACATCATTCCGACAGAGATCGCAGCTCCGTGTCGCCATTGGTAGCGCTCATTGTGTTCAATCGCGTGCCCAAGAGTGTGACCGTAATTGAGAATCTCGCGAAGCCCGCTCTCTTTGAAGTCTTCGCTGACTACCCTCGCCTTGATTGCAATGCTGCGCTCTACAATTTCGCGGAACCTGTCGGTCGAAGCATCTGTGGCATCTGCCAGATTTTCTTCAATCAATTCGAGAATGCGTGCGTCTTCGATGAAGCCGTACTTCACGACTTCTCCAAAGCCTGCGAGAATTTCGTTCTTTGGCAGTGTCTCAAGAGTGTCTAGATCGACAATTACCTGCTTGGGTGCGTGAAAGACACCAACCAGGTTTTTGCCCTCGGCAGTGTTGATTGCGGTTTTGCCACCAATAGCAGCGTCAACCATTGCCAGAAGTGTCGTTGGAATTTGAATCAGGTCGACTCCCCTGAGCCAGGTGGCAGCAACAAACCCTGCAAGATCTGTAGTTGAGCCGCCACCGAAACCAACAACAGCGTCGGTGCGTGTGAAGTCGGCCTGACCGAGAATCTGCCAGCAGAACGCAGCGACTTCAACGCGCTTGGCTTCTTCGGTGTCAGGCACCCCGGCTAGAAGCACCTCGAAGCCAGAATCAACGAGCGATTCTCTAAGTTGCTCGGCGCTCTGTGAAAGCGCAACCGGGTGCACAACGAGAACCTTTTTAGCCTTGTCACCGATCGCTTCGGCTACCTGCTTTAGCAGGGCACGACCAACAACAATTTCATATGCCGATTCACCGCTTACTTGAATTCGAGTGATGTCGCTCATCAGATTGCCAGCGCCTCTCTTATTTCGGTTACGGTTTGCTTAATAGGGTGACCCGAGCTGTCAATCGTGATGTCGGCAACCAATTCATAAAGCGGTTTTCTTTCTGAATAAATCTTGTTCCAGTCAGAAAGCCCGTTCTTCAAAAGCGGTCGGCTTCCCTGGCTGAGCCTCTTTGCCATGTGAGTGCCATCTGTTGCAAGGTAGACAACCGTAACACCGGCTAGCATCTTGCGGTTTGCCTCACTTAGCACCGCACCGCCACCCGTTGCCACAACACCACGCTCGCTAACCGCTTGAGCAATGATTTGTGATTCGATTTCTCGAAAGCGCTCTTCGCCGTGCTCTCGAAAGAAGTCTGCGATGTTTCCATGCTCTTTAACGAAAAGCGCATCCGTGTCTTTAAAAGGCAAGCCGATTGCATTTGCCAACTTCTTGCCAACGGTAGTTTTGCCGACGCCCATTGGGCCGACAAGAACGATTACCTGCTCTTTACTGACCATTCGTCAAACTGGTAGATCTAGACGAGAGCACTTCGGGAATCGCAGCTAGGTAGGCATCCATGTTTCGCTTGGTTTCTGCAACCGAGTCGCCGCCGAACTTTTCAAGAACAGAGTTGGCGATCACCAGGGCAACCATTGCTTCGGCGACAACACCGGCTGCGGGAACAGCGCAGACATCAGAGCGCTGGTGGTGAGCCTTTGCTGCTTCGCCAGTTGCAACATCGATGGTCTGCAGTGCTTTTGGAATTGTGCTGATTGGTTTCATTGCTGCGCGAACACGGATGATTTCACCGTTGCTCATTCCGCCTTCGATGCCACCGGCACGATCGGTTAGTCGTTGTGAAACGCCACCGTCGCGAACAATCTCATCGTGGGCTTCTGAACCACGGCGCCTGGCTGTTTCGAATCCGTCGCCAATTTCAACGCCTTTTATTGCTTGAATGCCCATCAGGGCACCGGCGAGCTGCGAGTCAAGACGTCTATCCCAGTGAACGAACGAGCCGAGCCCCGGAGGAGCTCCGTAAACCAAAGTCTCAACGACTCCGCCGAGCGTGTCTCCGTCTTTGTGACACTCATCAACCTCGGCCACCATGCGTGCAGAGAGTTCTGCATTGAAGGCTCTTAGCGGGTCTTCGTCAATTGCTGCAACGTCGCGTGGGCTTGGCAAATCAAGAGTTGGCTCTGCAGAAACTTTGCCGATGGCAACAGTGTGAGTAATCAGCTCAATGCCAAGAGCCTTCAAGAATTTTGCAGCGACTGCTCCTAGGGCAACCCTTGAAGCCGTTTCGCGGGCACTTGCTCGCTCTAGAATTGGGCGGCTGTCTAGAAAGCCGTATTTCTGCATGCCCGTGAAATCTGCGTGACCTGGGCGCGGTCTGGTCAGAGCCTCGGCGCGTGCGCCTGAAAGTTCGTGATCTAGCGGGTCTGCTGACATCACTTCTTGCCACTTTGGCCACTCTGTGTTTGCAATAGTTATCGCCACTGGGCCACCCATGGTTAGACCGTGACGAACACCGCCGCTTAGAGAAACTTCGTCTTGTTCAAATTTCATTCGCGCACCACGGCCATAGCCGAGACGACGGCGAGCCAGAGCATCTTGAACTTCTGCGGTGGTGATTTCGATTCCGGCCGGCAAGCCCTCAAGAACGGCCACCAATTCAGGGCCGTGAGATTCTCCGGCGGTTATCCAACGCAACATCTAACAATTCTGCCACAACGGCGCGCTTCTCGGCTAGATGAGACCTAACGCATGCCTCATCGCTAATTCAACTGCACGCTCGTTCGGCAGCTCGACGTCTGAGTCGTTGTGATTGAAGAGACGAATCTGGGCAATCGCCTGCCAAATTAGCATCTCTACCCCACTGATTACTTGACGTTTATTCTTCAAGAAATAGCCCGCAATTGCAGATGGCCATGGGTCATAAGCGACGTCTAGCAATGCTCCTCTTGGTTTTGCAAACAGGCTTCGAGATAGCTTTCGCGCTAGGTCATCAAGAGAATTTGCCGGTAGCGTCGAGATCACCAGATCGCTTCGATTAAGAAGAGATTTAAGCTTTGAAAAGCTTGCCAACTTAATCTTCAAATCACCGTTCTTCGCGCGTATGCGCAGAGCTTCAGCGGATGTCGAGTTTCTTGCTGCCACGGTGATTTTTGCGTTCGGATAAGCCGATGCAACTGCAAATACGGCAGAAACGGCCGTGGCACCGGAACCGATAACTAGCACCCGATTCAGTGACTCATCAAGGGCTCGAGTGATCGACTGCTCGATTCCGAATACGTCGGTGTTGTGAGCCTTCCATCCCAGGGTAGTTCTAAGCAGTGTGTTGGCAACACCCGTCTTTTCGGCGAGGCTTGTTTGCTCGTTTGCGATTCTGAGCGCTTCTTCTTTAAGCGGCATTGTGATGCTTAGCCCAAGCCAATCGCTATCAAGTGCCTCGATGAATTGCATCAGCCGACCCTGTTCAACTTCAACCTTGGTGTAATCCCAGTTGAGTTGAAGGGTTCGATAGGCAGCCGCGTGAATTGCTGGTGATTTTGAATGTGAAATTGGCGAACCAAGAACAGCCAAGTGCCTACTCATAGCCTGGGTTCTTTCTCATCCAGTCTTGCCACTGGCGAACGGCCTTTTGGTGTTCGCTGTAAGTTTCGCTGAACACGGTCTCTCCGGTAGCTAGGTTCACGGCACAGAAGTAGAGCCACTTGCCGACCGCCGGGTGAAGCGCGGCGTCAATCGCTATTGAGCCGGGTGCGCTAATTGGGCCGATAGGCAGGCCCGGATAGCGGTAGGTGTTGTAACCGTTCGCGGCAGCGCGGTCGGCAGCGCTTGTTGAAACAGTCGAGCCGTTCACACCGTAACTAACGGTTGCGTCTGACTGCAAATGCATGCCTTGGTCTAGTCGGTTCAAGAAGACCCTAGAGACCCTGTAGAAATCTGCTTCTAGACGGGCTTCTTTTTGAATCAGTGCAGCAAGGGTAAGTGTGCGGTGCCAATCCTTTTCGGCAACGCCGTACTTTCGAAGCTCAGTTTTGGTGCGTTCGACCATGATTGACAGCACCTTTTGAGCTGAGATTCCTGGATCGAAGTCATAAGTGGCCGGATACAACCAACCCTCAGCACTAACTTCGCCTTCAGGCACTCCAATCTTCGACAGTTGCCCCGCGGCTTCTTCTAATGAACTTTGCTGAATGCTCGTTGCTTTAGCAAGTTGAGACAAGACCTGAGATATGCGCAGCCCCTCTTTGATGGTTACTTTGTTTGAAATTCTGTTGTCTTGATTGGCAAGCGCATCTAACGCGGCGCTAGAACTCATTTCGAGTTTCAGCTGGTAACTGCCCGGATAGAAAACGAAGTCGCGTGCAACGATCTGCTTGTAAACAGTTCTGTAGGTTTTTACAACACCTAGATCGACGAGTTCTTGAGCAATGGTTGCTCCGTCGTCTCCGGCCGAGATCTGCAAAACTACAGAACCGTGGCCGGTGCCCGAGAAGTCTGCGCCGCTGATGCTGTCATAGGCGGCTCGAATTGCTGAGCGGTTAGCGAAGGCAACACCCGCAAGAACTAAGAGAAGAAGAGCACCGACAAGCAAGCGGCGTTTCGCAAACTTCGTCATTTTAGTAATCCTCTAATGCAATACCGGGAGCCATGTTCGATAGTTTCTCTTGTGAAATGGCTTGCTCAAGGATAACCGCGGCAGCTGCAGAATCGATGAGACCCTTCTGTGACTTAGCAGCGTGACCCGCAGATCGCAGAGCGCTAGCGGCCGAAGTCGTCGATAGACGCTCATCGATAAGGCGAACCGGAGCTTCAACCTGCAATGCGAGTGCTCGCGCGAAGGCCACGGCGTCTTCTGTCGAAAGTGTTGACTCGTTCTTTAGATTCAAAGGCAGGCCAACGTAAATCTCGATCGCCTCGTTTTCAGTCACAATTTTGCTTGCCTCGGCAATGAGTGCAGCAAGGTCGGCGCTTCTGGTCAAATGGTCGATCGGTGTTGCCAAGATGGCGTGAAAGTCGCTTAGTGCAACCCCAACCCTTGCCTTGCCTACATCGAATGCAATGCGGCGACCGCTGCGCATGACTAAGCCGAAAGCTCTTTGCGAATGGCGTCGATTGCTTCAGCAATCTTCTCGATTGCCTGACCGCCACCCTGAGCAATGTCTGGCTTGCCGCCACCACCACCGCCGAGAACTGTGCTTGCAATCTTCACTAGTTCGCCGGCTTTGATAGAAGCATCTTGTGCCATTTTTGAAACAGCAATAACGACCATCGGCTTTGAATCAATCGATGCGAATAGAGCAGAGACAGACGCTTCTTTCTGGGTGTGATCACGCAATTGAATAGTTAGATTACGAAGTTCGTCTACCGAAGACAGCTCACCGATGTTGCTTGCAGCAAAAAGAATTGAGCCGATCTTCTCGCTCTTGGCGATGATAGACGGAATCAAAGTCGCTAACTGTTCAGCCTGAAGACTTGCCAATTTGCGCTGTGCGCTCTTTAGTTCTTCGAACGTTGCAAGCAGTCGCTCCTCTAGGTTCTCCTTCGGCGACTTAGCAAGTTCAGCGAGTCGAAGCAGCAGTGCTCGTTCAGCTGAAAGAGCGCGGAACGCTTCGATTCCGACAAGCGCCTCAAGTCTTCTCGAGCCAGAACCAACTGAAGACTCACCAATGAGCGAAACGAGTCCGATTTGACTGCTTCGCGAAACGTGCGTGCCACCGCAAAGTTCTCTCGACCATGGTCCGCCAATTTGAATTACTCGAACACTCTCGTCGTAGGTTTCGCCAAATAGAGCTACCGCTCCCCATTCACGCGCCTCTGCGAGTTGCATGAGTTGAGCGCTAACGGCTAGATCTCGACGAATAGCCATGTTGGTGACTTCTTCGATTTCTGACTTGGTCTCGCCACTTAGTGCTTGATTCCAAGAGAAGTCGAGTCGCATGTATCCGGGCTTGTTATATGACCCAGACTGCAATGCGTTTGGCCCTAGAACCTGTCGCAGTGCCGCGTGAACAACGTGGGTAGCTGAGTGAGCCTGGGCCGCACCCAAGCGCCATTCGGCATCGACCGCGGTAATGGCCTTTGCTCCGACAACAACCTCACCAGAGCGAACTAGAACCTTGTGGCTAATCAAACCCTTCACTGGCTTCTGAACGTCGAGAACCTCGAGTTCGAATGCGGCGCCGCGAATGAAACCAGCATCTGAGTCTTGACCACCAGATTCTGCATAGAACGAGGTTTCGTCAAGGATGATCTCGGCAATTTGACCCTGGCCAACAGTCTTGTGGTCTTTGCCATCTGCGATAAGTCCAATGACTTTTGATTCGGTCTGCAGTTCTTCATAGCCGGTGAACTTAGTCGTGCCCAACTGTCTGAAAGCCGAGTAGACCGAAAGATCAGTGCCACCAAGTTTCTTCTCGCGTGCATCGGCCTTTGCTCGATCGCGTTGCTCTGTCATGAGCGCCTTGAAGCCATCGCGATCTACGCTAAGCCCAGCTTCGTCTGCAACTTCCAACGTCAGATCAATAGGAAACCCGTAGGTGTCGTGAAGCAAAAACGCAGTTTCGCCATCAAGTTGCTTAGAGTTTGCACTCTTAGATTTTGCAATTGCCTCGTCTAGAACAACAGTGCCAGAGGTCAATGTGCGAAGGAATGCCTCTTCTTCAGCGACGGCCGTTCTAAGAATGCGGTCAAACTCGATCTCAAGTTCTGGGTATGCGTCTTTCATCGCGTCTTTCGAGGCGGTGAAAAGAGCAGTGAATGTGTTTGCTTCAACACCTAGAAGGCGCATGGCTCGCACAGTTCTGCGCAACAGTCTTCGCAAGACATAACCGCGACCGTCGTTTGCCGGAGTTACACCATCGCAAATGAGCATGAGTGCGCTTCGAACGTGATCTGCGACAACGCGTAGGCGAACATCGTCTTCTACAGACGCCCCATAAGTCTTTGAGCTCAAGCTTGCAGCGAGATCTAGAACTGGTCGAACCTGGTCGATTTCATAGAGGTTTTCGACACCCTGCATCAAGAAAGCTACTCGCTCGAGTCCCATGCCGGTGTCGATGTTCTTCATAGGAAGTTCGCCGAGAATTTCGAAGTTATCTTTGCCTAGACCTGCTCCACGCTCGAACTGCATGAACACAAGGTTCCAGATCTCGATATAGCGATCTTCATCGGCCTCTGGGCCGCCCTCGCGACCATATGCGGGGCCACGGTCATAGTAAATCTCAGAACAAGGTCCGGCTGGTCCGGGTTGACCGGTTGACCAGTAGTTGTCTTTCATTCCACGGCGCTGAATGCGCTCTAGAG
>JAHEGB010000036.1 GCA_024645175.1 Microbacteriaceae bacterium | reverse complement strand
TGCCGAAGCGTGAATACAAGAAGTGGTCGGTTTCATCCTTGAAGGCTGCCTCAGCCTGCTCGGCCGAGTCATAGGTGAAGCCAGAGTTTAGAAAGAGTGCTTCGCCGGTTTCGCCGAAGCCGGTGCGCGACAGACCACCGCGAACGGCAACGGTGTCAGGGTGCAGGCTCCAAGATGGGGCAGGGGCGTCGATGCTGTCTTGGTAACCCCATGGGCGAATGCGCTTTGTCATTCGCCAATTTTAGTCTTCGCCGATGTCTTCGTTCCAGAGAGTTGGGTTTGCTTCGATGAAGTCGCCCATGAGCTTGATCAAGCCAGGGTCATTCATGACGTGCACTTCTGCACCGTGTTCGGCGACCCAGTCTTGGCCGCCCATAAAGTTTTTGTCGTCGCCTACGAGCACGCGACCGATGCCAAACTGGCGAATCAGACCGCTGCAATACCAGCAAGGCGAAAGGCTGGTGGCAAGGGTTACCTTGCGATAGCTGCGCTGACGACCGGCATTTCTAAATGCGCTGGTCTCGCCGTGCATCGAGGCATCGCCTTCTTGCACGCGCAGGTTGTGGCCACTGCCGAGCAGTGCGCCGTTTTCGTCGAAGAGTGCAGCCCCGATAGGAATGCCACCCTCTGCTAGACCGAGGTGGGCCTCGGCAATGGCAACGCTGAGCTTTTCTTCGTCAGTAGCGAAGATTTGTCCAACTTTGAATTCCATTGCCGAGGCCTCTCGATTTCTATCTAGAAGTGACTAGTTCTTTGCGTTGCTGTCTACGCTGCGGAATGCAACGTAAAGACCTGAAGCTACAACGAAACCGACAACTGCGGTGAGGTCGCCAAGACCTGAGTCTTTAGCGAATACACCGGTGTAAAGAACCTGAGCTGCGAAGCCCCAGATTGAGAATGCAGTTGCAATAACAAATGCAGCTGCGCCAGCCCATGAGTTCTTTGGAGCCAATGCGCGAGCCTGTGCATCCTTGCCCTTTGACAAGAAACGCTCAGTCACAACGATTGCGATCCAAGGCGATACCCAGTACGAAACAACTAGCAAGAAGCTGTCTAGCTGGTGAGCAACGTCACCGTTCTGAACGCCAGCGAATGAGAGCAAACCACCGGCAAGACCAGCGAGAAGCACCATGATTGCGCGACGGGTCTTGAAGCCGAACTTGAAGCCCATTGCCAAGAATGACATTGCGCCCGAGTAGACGTTCAAGATGTTTGCCGAGATCGAACCGATAACGATCGAAAGAAGCACGATGCTAGCGAATGCTGGGTTGAACTCTGCGGTGAAAGCAGCGGTTGGGTTTTCGATGCCCCAGAATGCGCCGCCATCGCCACCGGTTAGTGCGTTGAAGCCAACAACACCAACACCCATGATCAAAGTGGTTGAGGTGAAGTTTCCTAGACCAGCTGCAAGACCAAGTGCCTTCTTGTCAGTGTTCTCAGGAAGGTAGCGAGTGTAGTCAGATGCGAATGCGGTCCAACCTGCGGTGTAACCATAAGCAGCACCAGCGGTCAGAGTGAAACCAGCCCATGGGAAAGCAGTTGACGCTGCAGCTGCAACATCGAATGCACCCTTCTGAGATAGAACGACCACAATTACGATTACCCAGACAACTGCCTGGAAGTAAGAAAGGTAACGCTCCCACTTCTGAATTAGGTTGTGGCCAACAAATGCAACACCAACCTGAACAAGGATGATGATTGCAAGTGCGCCGAGAACTCCGATGCCTGGAACCAACGCCTGAAGAGCGAATGTTCCTGACACGGTGTTAACCGCGAACCAGCCGATACCAGCAACAAGAGTTGACATGCCGGCAGGAATTAGGTTTCCCCACTTGCCGAATGCGTTGCGGCTTAGAACCATCTGAGGAAGACCAGCTGATGGACCCCACGTGCTTAGGATGCCGTGGGTGATGCCTGCAAGAGCGTTTCCAACTAGAACAGCTAGTAGACCTTGCCAGACATTGAGGCCGAATCCGATGGCGAGTGCGCCAACGAAAACGGTAGCGAACTCTAGGTTCGGGGTAGTCCATACAGTAAATAGGTGCCACGCTTTACCGTGACGCTCACCTGCTGAGATCGGAGCTACGTCGTTTACTTCGATTGAGGTTGCTTTCGCAGAGCCTGAGGTTGATTGATTCATAGGCAAACTCTAATGAAACTCTCAGCCTCTGTTTGCCAAGTGAACGTGGTTTGATTTATTGAGAGGTGATGCGAGATGGCAGATTGGCTTGCGCGTCGCCCGCCCAGCATTCATAAGGGTTCTGTCGACCTTGAGGCCCTCGATGAGTTCTTCTTAGAGCCCTATCTCGAGATGCTCGCAGACCCAGAAGTGGGCCGCCTAACCGGGCCAGCACCAAAGTTCACGCGTGAGCGCATTATCGAGTGGCTCAACTCTCGACCTTTGGCTGAGGGTCGCCTCGACTGGGCAATTCGCGAATCTAAGCTCGGTGAGTTCGTGGGCGAGATCGTTTTGAACGAATACGAGATCAAAGACAACTCGATGAATCTGCGCATCGCACTGCGCGGCCCAAAATATTTCAATCAGGGATACGGCTCTGACGCAATCGAAGCCGTGCTTATTTTTGCGTTCGACAAACTAAAACTGCGTCGCATTCGGTTGAGCGTCTGGACAGAAAACCCGCGCGCGATTTCGACTTACGAGAAATTCGGTTTTCAACCGAAGCGTCAATACAGCGAAGACGGTTATCGCTGGCAGCGCATGGTTGTTGAAAAGCAAGACCTCATCACAGCTCTAGCCGAGCGCAAAATCGCAGAGCATCTAGATCTTGAAAACTGGAAGTTCGAATTCGATTCTGCAAAGCGTCGCGCCGGTCTCTGCAACTACACAGACCAAAAGATTCAGCTTTCGAAATATCACGTCGACATTCACTCGGTTGATGAAAACATGCAGGTGGTTTTGCACGAGGTTGCTCACGCCATGGCCGGCAGCGAAGCCGCGCACTCAAAGGTTTGGTTAGCAACAGCTAAAAGAATTGGCTATCGCGCCGAGAAATTCACCGGCAAAGAGATCGCGCAAGAAACCGCGCCATGGATAGGCGTTTGCCCAATGGGCCACAAGCACTATCGCTATCGCAGGCCCAAGCAGATGGTTTCGTGCGCGTTGTGCACAAAGAACTTTGATTCTCGCTACGTGATTCGCTGGAGAAAACGCGAAGACTAATTAGCGAATGCTGGTGCTCATGTAGAGCAACTGATAGACCACGAAGCCGGCGAAGAAGTTGAGCCAGATGAACCTGCGCCACCCGCGGTTTGCGCTCTCGCAGTTCTCGTCTGTGATGTTCAAGTGCGGCAGCAAAATCAGCAGGTATGGCACTGCCGCTATCGCGGCCCAGTTTGCTGGCGCTGGCACGCCCAGCATGAGCACCCCGGCTGCGAGATAGAGCGCAAAGGCAAAGCGGGTGGTGCGACGGGCCCCGATTACCGTGGCAATGCTCGAGATGCCACCCTCGCGGTCGGCCTTCACGTCTTGAACCGCGCCAAAGGCGTGCGATGCCATGCCCCAGAAGGCAAAGGCAACCCAGCTCTGCCAAAGCACCGGTTCAAACAGGCCGTGGCCGACAAGCAGGGCTGCGAAGAGCATTGGGTTCACGAAGTGGCTGGCCGAGGTCAGTGAGTCGAGAAACGGCTTCTCTTTGAAGCGAAGACCCTTGACGCTATAGGCCAGCACCGTGAACACGGCAAATGCCAACATCAGGCCAGAGGCAGAATTGCCAACCGACAACAGGTATGCCACGAACGGCACGCAACTCAGAACCGAGACCCAAATGGTCACGCGGTGCAGGCTCTTGTCGAGTAGCGCACCTTCGATGCCGCCCTTTCGCGGGTTGCGCAGGTCGCTCTCATAGTCGAAGACATCGTTGATGCCATACATGAGCAAGTTGTAGGGAATCAAAAAGAACAGGGTTCCGATAACCAGAGTCGCATCGACCTTGCCGGTAAAGAACACGTATGTTGCCGCAAACGGAAACGCCGTGTTGATCCACGAGATCGGTCTCGAGGAATGCAGCAGGGCTTTCAGCGTTCTCAACATGCTGCTCATTATTGCTCGGCCTTTTTCGAGACCCACTGCGTGTAGTAGCTGCGAATCAAAACAATTAGTGGCACGAGAACCAGCGTGTAAGCAAAGTCTTCGATTGGCGCATAGAGAATCTTGATGCCAGAAAGCTTGCTCTCGTCATAGCTCACGATTCCAGTCGCCACAATGAAATTATCGAAGATCGCCGTCATCACCATAAGAACTAAAACAGGAACCCGGTCGAAACAAAGTCTGCTCGTGCGAAACTTTGCGAAATATAAAAACAGAATTGGCACTACGAAAAACGAGTTGAGTTGCAGATAGGTCATTTGTCGACCTGCTTGCTATAGCGAACCCAGCCGGCCATTGCGAGTTGCCCGCAGTAGGCGAGCAGTGTCAAAAAGAACGCCTCTTCGATTGGGTACTCGTGAAACACCTGCACACCAATCAGCAGGTTGTTCTCACCTTTGAAGAAGATTCCGTTGGCAATGCCGAAGGCATCCCAGATTGAAAAGAAGACAACCGAAGCGACCGTGGTGATGCTTGCCAGGCGCGCATCTGCGAAGAAGGCCAACTTGAACCTGCGGTCGATCATCGCTAGCCCTGCTAGCGAAACGACGATTGCGGCCAAGTAAAGCCCAGGCATTAGAGCTTCTTTAGCGACTTGGTTGGGGTGGTTGAGCGGTCGCCGACCAGGTGCTTATAGACGAGCTCGGCACCGATGAGGCACATCGGCAGGCCGATGCCAGGCAGGGTGTTGTGGCCCGCGTAATAGAGCCCGCTTGCCTTCTTGCTCTTGTTGCGTGGTCTGAAGAAAGCGCTCTGCCACAGGCTGTGAGCCATGCCGAGAGCCGTGCCCGACCAGGCGTTCAGGTCGTTTGCAAAGTCTGCCGGGCCAATAATCTTGCGAACCACGATGCGCTCTTTGAGGTCGTCGATGTCTGCCCAGTCGGCAATCTGATCGATGATGCGATCTGCGGCTGCCTCAAGCTCTGCGTCGCCCTCGCCACCGAGAGCTGGGTCGGGCGCTGCAGGCACGAGCACGAATAGGTTTTCGTAGCCCTTCGGCGCAACCGAGTTGTCGGTCTTGCTCGGGTTGCAAATGTATAGCGACGCCGGGTCGGCAATTTCAGACTTGCCATCGGCCTTCTTGAAAACCTTTGCGAAGTTTTTCTTCCAATTTGCCGAATACAAAAGCGTGTGGTGTTCGAGTTGTGGCAGTTCGCCCTTCACTCCGAGAAGCAAGAGAAGCGCAGATGGTCCCGGCTGCTTCTTGCTCCAATAGCTGCTCGGATATGTCTGCCACTGTTCGTCGAGCATCTTGGTTTCGATGTGCTCAAGATCTGCTGTGCCAACAACGACGTCGGCCTCATAGAAAATCTCACCGACGCGAACACCCTTGGTTACGCCGTTCTCGACCACAATCTTTGAAACCGGTGCGTTGGTGTGAATCTTTGCACCGTGTTGCTTTGCGAGTGCGTCAATCGATTCGATGATCTTGTAGAAACCACCCTGCGGGTAGAACACTCCAACGTTCATGTCGATGTGTGTCATCAGGTGATACATGCTCGGGGTGTCATAAGGAGAAGCCCCTAGAAACACCGCCGGAAAATCGAGAATCTTCTTCAATCGTGAATCGCGAACGTGCTTCGAGGCGAACTTGTCGAGTGACATAAACAGGTGGCTCAAGAACATTCCAAGTTTCTTTAGAAGCTCAGGCTTCAAGAACGGCAGAACGCTCTGAAAGTTTGTGTATAAGAAGTACTTCATCGCGAGCTGATAAACCTCTTCGGCAGAGTCGACATAGCGACCAAGTGCAGCTCCGGCCCCGGCCTCGACTGACTCGAAGACATCCTTGTTCTTCTTCAAGTTGTCATAGATAAACACTGGCTCTGCGGTGCCCTCATAGAGGGTCTTGTATGCAGGGTCGAGCTGAACCAGGTCGAGCTGCTCGGCCGCGGTAGTGCCCATCAAGCGATAGAACTGGTCGAAGGCATCGGGCATTAGGTACCAAGAAGGCCCGGTTTCAAAGGTGAAGCCGTCTTTCTGCCAGGTGTATGCACGGCCGCCAACGCGCTCGCGCGCCTCGAACAACTGCACCTCGCAGCCCGCCTTTGCCAGAAGGGCAGCGGTGGCAAGGCCCGAGATGCCGCCGCCGATAACTACAACTTTTTTCGCGCTCATCGAGGTGTGACTCCTAATAATGCTTTGGCAACTAGAACGAGCTTGCGTGGGTTCGAAACACGGATGCGCGTCGAGATCAAAACGGATGCTGGCGTGCGTGCAATCTTCACGGTCAACTCTTGAAACAAGAACTGAGCTGCCGAGACTGCCGGGCGAACATCCTTGGGCAAAAGGCGAATTGAGTTTGCAGCAATAATCAAGTCGGCCGCGATGTCGGCAACCAAGAACTGCTTCTGCTCTTCGTTGAAAGTCTCGACGGTGACTCCCGGAAAGTAACTGCGACCGAGCGCGCGAAAGTCTGCATCGAGGTCGCGCAAGAAGTTGATCTTCTGAAATGCTGCGCCGAGTGCGAGGGCACCTTCATCGAGCGCGGTCTCTTCGCTAGGCGAGTAGTGGTCTTCGCGACCTGCGATGAAAGCTCGCAAGCACATCAGGCCAACAACCTCGGCCGAGCCATAGACATAGTCTTTGAAAGTCTTCGGTGTGTGCTTCGCCTTGGTGATGTCTGCGCGCATCGATGCAAAGAACGGCTCAATCATCGCCTTGGTGATGCCGACCTGAACTGCAGTCAGCGCGAACGCGTGCACAATCAGGTTGGTGCTGAAGCCAACCTTCATCGCCGCATAAACCTCGCCCTCGAGAGCATCGAGCTGCTTGCGAATGTTTACCTTCTGAGCACCATTCGAGCCGGCAGCCGAACCGTCAACGATTTCGTCTGCAACGCGCACGAGAGCATAGATGTCTTTGATCTGGCCACGAACGCCAGCCGGCAGCAAACTAGTGGCCCAGCCGAAAGAGGTTGAATACTCAGAAATCACGACGCTCGCAGAGTCGTGGGCGACCTTGTTATAGAGGTCAATGCCAGTTGGCGGGGTCTGAGTGCTATTCACGCTCTAAGCCTAAGTGAGTGTATAAATATGCCAAGGGGAATCTCAGGGCTTGAGAAGGGGGCAAATCGTGGAATTCTTTGATGTGGCACTTTGGATACTTTATGCGGCCGTAACTCTTTGGTCGATTCAGCGCAAACAGCCCAACCCAAGGTTCAAAATCAGAATAAGCGTCGTGCTCTTCTCGGTGGCTCTGTTTCCGATTGCTTATGCCTTTGTTTATCCCGGCGCAGAAATTGTAGGCCTAATGGTTGTGCCTTCACTGATTTTTCTGTTCCTTGCAGCTTTCGCATTGTTGAGAGAACAGGAAGACAAACACCGCCATGCGGAAACTCTTCAAGCAGAAACGATAGAACCCTCGCCAAGTGAATCGATTGCGCCGCAAGTTGCTAATGAGCGACAAACCCATAAAGTCTTTTTCGTTTGGTCAGCGACTATCGCGATATTTACGGCAATTTACTACTTCACGCTGAACATGCGGTGTCCTTCAGGGCAAAACGGTGAGCCTGATCTAGACCCAAACTATGTTCCATCGTCTTCTGGAATCTCTTGCTTCTGGGATGTGCCATTGACCAATTTCTTCTCGCCGATGCTCTTCATAGGCGCTTCTGTTCTTTTTATTTTTGGGCTTTTGAGGCTGAAGGCCAACAAGCGCTAGGCGGCAGCCACGCTCGCGGCAAATCCGCCTCAGCTTTGGCTCACTGGTTGTATAAATATCCCTGAGGGAATTCAAGGGGATGGGGGAAGCATGGATGTATTGCTCACGCTAGCCGTGGTCTATGTGCTGATTCGGGTTATCACCAAAAAACGACTGCGTGATTTGCCCGTTCGCTGGAGTTTTGTTCTGCTGGCGTTGGCGCTGGGGCCAGTTGGCTACTTCCTATTCGGTTTGCTAGAACGCGAAGGCGTTATCGAAGAGATTTATGAAGGCCACGCACACAGCGCGATGTTAGGCGGCATCTTCGGCATGTTATTTATTTCGCTGCCGCTTGTCATAGCGGCAGTAGTTCTATTTCTGCAAGAAAGAAAGAGGGGCAAGTCTTGAAAGCGTATTTGGGCTTAACGCTGATTGCCGGTGGAGTTTTGATGGCGTTGTTCTTCGCGCGAGAGAGCTATTGGATATTTTTCGGAACCACAGAGGGCTTGCACCCTCTCGACTATCTGTATTTCGCATCTCCGACGGTTTTTGCACTCGCAGTGGCTTTCACTGGCTGGCGTCTGTACAGGTCGACACCGATAACGAGCCAGGTCGAAAAATGATCAAGAAGTCGAAAACTGGGCTGTTCTTAATAATTCTTGGAGTCGCAATTGCAATATTTCCGGCCGTGATGACAATCAGGCAACTCCCATATGACCCTCTCAAGACACCTTATTTAGACATGATCTGGATGTTCTTGACCTTGCCGATTGGCAGCGTGATCGCAATTTTTGGCCTTCTTCAGCGTTCTGATGCCAAGACCAATAAGTTGCGCGCGCCGGCTATAAAGCCAGACCAGCCCGCAGACCAGTCGCTGCCTTCTGAAGAAGTAAAGGCTATCTACCAAACTGGCAGCGGCTCGCAAACTGTTCTGGCCGTGGTGCTCATGTTTATTGGCTTGAATGTTGGTTTTGGGGCCATCTCAAGTTTTATGAGCATGAATCTGAGTCCAAGTTGGGGGCTACTCGGTGCGATTCAATTGCTAGCCGCCGCCGGCCTTATCCTCTATGGAATTCGTCGTCTCAAGAAGAAATAGCCTTAGGCGGCAACCGCGCTCGCGGTTTAGAATTGTCAAATGTCTGCTGATATGAAGCCTCGCTCACGCGATGTAACTGATGGAATCGAAAAAGCCGCCTCTCGCGGCATGCTGCGTGCCGTTGGCATGGGCGACGAAGACTGGGTCAAGCCTCAAATCGGTGTGGCCAGCTCTTGGAACGAAGTAACCCCTTGCAACCTCAGCCTCGACCGTCTGGCCGACGCAGCAAAGCAGGGCGTTCACGCCGCCGGCGGATACCCGCTCGAGTTCGGCACAATCTCAGTTTCTGACGGCATCTCAATGGGCCACGAGGGCATGCACTTCTCTCTGGTCAGCCGCGAAGTTATCGCAGACTCAGTCGAGACAGTGATGCAGGCAGAACGTCTCGACGGCAGCGTGTTGCTCGCCGGTTGCGACAAGTCGCTACCGGGCATGCTCATGGCAGCAGCTCGCCTCAACCTTTCATCCGTGTTCTTGTATGCAGGCACAA
>JAHEGB010000029.1 GCA_024645175.1 Microbacteriaceae bacterium | reverse complement strand
CGGGCCTTTATCTTTTGCGCGCCTAGAATAGTCAAGGAAACAAAGCCAAGGAGGACCAATTGCCAGGTAAAAAGCGTCGCGTATTGCTCAAGCTTTCTGGTGAGGCATTTGGCGGGGGAACCCTCGGTGTGAACCCAGATATCGTTGCCGAGATGGCTCGCGAAATCGCAGAGGGTGCAAAGCACGCCGAAGTTGCCATCGTTGTTGGTGGCGGAAACTTCTTCAGAGGTGCAGAACTCTCTCAGCGCGGCATGGATCGCTCTCGCGCTGACTACATGGGCATGTTGGGCACCGTCATGAATGCCCTCGCTCTTCAAGACTTTCTCGAACAGGCCGGAGTTGACACTCGCGTGCAGAGCGCGATCTCGATGTCTCAGGTAACCGAGCCTTACATTCCGCTTCGCGCAATTCGCCACCTCGAAAAGGGTCGCGTTGTAATTTTTGGTGCCGGTGCCGGTCTTCCATACTTCTCAACCGACACGGTTGCTGCACAGCGAGCACTAGAGATCAAGGCAGACGAGGTTCTAGTTGCCAAGAATGGCGTTGACGGTGTCTATTCGGCAGACCCGAAGAAAGATAAGAGCGCTAAGAAGCTCGAAACACTTACTTATCAAGAAGCCCTTGTGCAGGGTTTGAAGGTTGTTGACGCAACTGCATTCAGCCTCTGCATGGATAACAAGATGCCGATGCGCGTCTTTGGAATGCAGGGCAAGAGCAACGTGACCGACGCAATTAAAGGAAAGAAGATCGGCACGTTTGTAACGGCCTAATTCTTTAACTCAGGAGAATCATGATTTCAGAAATCTTGGCAACCGCCAACGACAAGATGGGTAAAGCCATCGATGCAGCCAAAGAAGACTTTGGCAATGTGCGCACCGGTCGCGCCAACCCTCAGTTGTTTCAGAAGGTTATGGTCGACTACTACGGCACTCCAACTCCTCTTGCTCAGCTCGGCCAGTTGGCTAACCCAGAAGCTCGCACCATCGTCATCACTCCTTATGACAAGAGCGCGTTGAAAGCTATTGAGCAGGCACTTCGTGAAATGCCAAACCTAGACGCAAACCCACAGAACGACGGCAACCTGATTCGCGTCGTGTTGCCAGACCTAACCGAAGAGCGTCGCAAAGAGTATGTAAAGCTCGTAAAGGCAAAGGCTGAAGACGCACGTGTTGCAATTCGCAACATTCGCCGCAAGGGCAATGACGATCTAGCCGCTCTAAAGAAAGACGGACTCGCAGGCGACGATGAAATCGCTCGCGCCGAGAAAGAGCTAGACGCCGCTACCAAGACCCACGTTGATGCAATCGACGAAGCGCTAAAGCGCAAAGAAGCCGAACTTCTCGAGGTCTAATGAGCACAGCCAAGCCAGAGGGGCGCAGTCTCTCTAAATCGATTTCGGTCGGTCTTCTGCTTGGCGGCATTTTTCTTTTCACAATTCTCACCTTCAATGGCGTCTTGTTTATGGCGTTTGTTGCCGCCGCCGCGGGTGCTGGTGCTTGGGAACTCTCGACTGCACTTCGCCTAAAGGGTTGGTATGTGCCACGCGTTCCGGCAGTGGTTGGGTCGGTCGTCATCATGCCGGCAACATATTTCTTCGGTCAAGAAGCGCAGTGGCTTATTTCGATTGCCATTGTTGCGGCATTGATCATCTGGCGAACAGTTCACCTGCTTTGGGAGCGAAGGGTTGCGCCTATCCAGGCATTGCAAAACACTTTGCGCGACTATGCGGCAGCAGCGTTTCTTGTTATCTATCTGCCGCTGACCTGCTCTTTTGCAGTAATGCTTTTGCGTCGCCCAGATGACGGCCAATGGTGGGTGCTCACATTCGTGCTGACAGTTGCCATGATCGACACATTCGGTTATCTAGTTGGCCGCAAGCTCGGTCGCCACAAGTTGGCACCCGGAGTCAGCCCGAAGAAAACAATCGAGGGTCTTCTTGCTTCAATCACGGCCGGTTTAGTTGCCGCTATCTGTTCGGCAGTTTTTTGGCTTCACATCGAGTGGTGGTGGGGAGTCATTCTCGCTGCCGCGATGACGCTGACTGCAGTCTTCGGTGACCTCGCCGAGTCGCTCATCAAGCGTGACCTAGGAGTCAAAGACATGAGCTCTTGGCTGCCTGGGCACGGCGGTGTCATGGATAGGCTCGACTCGATCTTGCCGTCTGCGCTGGTTATGTTCATCATCGTTAGCCTGTTCTTTAGTTAGCCAGAGGACCAAATTCAGTGAGTTACGAATTCGCCAAAGTTAAGAAACGCAAGCATGGCTATAGCCCAGAGCAGGTAGACGCTTTCGTTGAGATGGCTCGCCAGCAGTACGAGCACCCAGAGGGGCACTTGCTTGGCGCTGAGCGCATTCGCGAAACCGAGTTCGACTTGGTTCGCGGTGGCTATGAGGTCAGCTCAGTTGACGCAGCACTTGATCGAATCGAAGATGCCCTTGCTAATCGCGAGATCATGCGCAAACGAGAGACTCGTGGCGACTATGCAATTGCAGATCAGCTCGAGCGCATAACCGAAATTGTGCGAGGCCGCATTGAAAGACCTAAGAACAAGCGATTTGACCGCGCTGCTTGGCCTTCTCGAGGCTACAACCGCAAGCAGGTCGACAAGCTCTGCAACCTTATTATCGAGCACTTGGTAAATGGCGAAGCACTGACAATGTCAGAAGTGCGGCGTATCGTTTTCTCAGCACAGAGGGGTGGCTATGCAGAAAACCAAGTCGACGCATTCATCGATCTCGTCATTCAAATTCTTCATATCGAGCGCAACAGCTAGCGTTCTTCTCCTCATCGGCTTAGCGGTTTCGCCGCTGAGCGCAGAGGCTACCGCTCATAACGACACTGCAACTAGAGGCACTGCAACTCGTCAGGCTGCACATTCGGCGGTTCAGCCAACCGCAATCAGTGCACTTGGCAAGCTCAAAGTGCGCGGTCTGTCTTCGCACGACGGCTATGCACGTTCGGCATTTAGCGACGGATGGGGAGACCTCGGAGCATGCGACCTGCGCAACTACATTCTGCAACGTGATTTGACGAACATAACCTGGCGTTCTGGTGAGACTTGCATCGTTGCAAGCGGCACTCTCAAAGACCCCTACACCGGCAAAGTAATCGACTTCGTTCGCGGGGTTAGCACCTCGCTCGCCGTGCAAATTGACCACGTGGTCGCGCTATCAAATGCTTGGTCAACCGGCGCTTCGACCATGTCGGCTTCGGTTCGTTACAAGATCTACAACGACCCGCTAAACCTCTTGGCGGTGGATGGCCCAACCAATGGCCAGAAGAGCGACTCAGACGCAGCGTCTTGGTTGCCGCCGAACCGGGCATACCGTTGCGCCTATGTTTCGAGGCAGATCGCCGTGAAATCGAAGTATCGACTTTGGGTTACCGGGGCTGAGAAGACCGCCATGCTGGGCGTTCTTAAATCTTGCCCGGCATTCAAGATTCCTGCAAACTAATCGGCTCTGGCGGGTCGATTTTTCGGCGGTTAGACTGGCCTTTTAGGTTATTTCGCGAGGTATTTCATGGGCAGACACGCTGTTGAGCGTCCTTCGCTCGTTGCCCGCACGTTTCCGAAGCTGCATTCGTTCTGGGCAGATGCCCACAGCAGCCTGCTGCCACACCTTGGCAAGCGCACAGTTCGCGCCGGCTGGGGCTTCGCGGCTGTAACAGCCTTTGCCCTGGTCTCTGTGGTCGACCCATACTCGGGAACCATCGCTTCGGCCGACACCATGTCGGTCTATGACCCAAACTCCGATGACCCTGCGCAGACCTACGGCCTCGCCGATACTCAGACCATCAGCTTCGCCCGCGGCGGTTTCAACATTGTGACCAAGGGCGACGTCAAGCCGCTGTTCGTTGAAAACGCAGCACTGCCTACTCCTGGCACCTCCAAGGAGTATGCACTCAAGATCATCCTTGAGATGGGCTGGGAATCAGATCAATATTCTTGCCTGGTCACCCTTTGGGAGCGCGAGTCGAACTGGCGTGTGAATGCGATGAACAAGTCTTCAGGCGCATACGGAATTCCGCAGTCGCTGCCTGGCAGCAAAATGGCATCTGAGGGTGCCGACTGGATGACCAACCCTAAGACTCAAATCAACTGGGGCTTGAAGTACATCAAGGGTCGCTACGGTTCAGCCTGTGGAGCTCTGGCCCACTCGAACAAGTTCGGTTGGTACTAGTGCCACGCAGCAATCGCCCTAAGCGCAACCGCGGTCAGTCTGACGAAGTTCCAGAACTAAACCTCGACGCGGTTCGAGCCGGCATCAAGCGCATCGAAATCAAAAACGGCGTCGAGTATTGCGTGCAAACCACAACCGGTGCGCGTGCAGACGACGACAAGGTCTGGGTATGCCCACACTGCCACCTAAACATCACGAAGGGCGTTGCGCACACGGTTGCCTGGGATGCCCACCGCGACGTTGCCACCCGCAGGCACTTTCACAACGCCTGCTGGAAGTCATTTCAGGGCAAGTTGCTGTGACCGAAACAATCGAGATTCGTTCATCGGTCGAATTGCCGAGTCGTCGCGAGGCACTCACCCTGCGCACAAGCGACGGCCTCGACCTGGTTGCTGAGTTGGCGCTGCCGGCTGACCGCGAACCCGTTGCCACTCTGATCATGCTTCACCCGTTGCCAACGCACGGCGGCTTCATGGATAGTCACATCTATCGCAAGGCAGCAAACCGACTGCCAGCACTTGCAGACCTTGCGGTGCTTCGATTCAACACACGCGGAACCGAATCGCCACACGGCAAGAGCCAGGGCGAGTTTGGTCACGGGGTAACCGAAGAGGCCGATTTCAGGGCTGCTGTGGCATACGCCGTAGCGCGAAAACTGCCTAACATCTGGGTGGTTGGCTGGAGTTTCGGCACAGAGCTCGCTTTGAAGTATGCAATCGAGGAGCCAGTGCTTGGAGCAATCTTGCTTTCGCCGCCGCTGCATCGAACCACGGATGCCGAGCTCGAGCGCTGGGCTCACACTGACAAACGCTTGGTGGCTCTGGTTCCTGAACTCGATGACTACCTAACGCCGACGCAGGCTGCCGAGCGATTCTCGATGATCAAAGATATTGAACTCATTGGAGTCGACGGCGCAAAGCACCTTTGGGTTGGCGAGGCGGCAACCAAGCGTGTGCTTGATGAAATTGTGCGAGTGGTAAACCCAGGTTGCTATCCGTTGCCAGATAGCATCACGCTCTGATTAGATAGCGGCCGACTGACGAGGCATGTAAACCTGTCGAATCACGAGAATAATCGAAGCTGCAACCGGAATAGCAACTAGGGCTCCTAGAACTCCGAGCAATGCTCCGCCGGCAAGTGCTGCGACAACAACAACCGCTCCCGGAACATCGACCGCCTTGCGCATTACGCGAGGGCTGATCAAATAGGCCTCAATCTGCATGTAGACCACGTAGTAAATCGCGGCAACGATTGCGGTGATTGGCGAAACCGATAGGGCGACCAAGGTCACGATCACCGCTCCGGTAACCGAACCGACAAGAGGAATCAGCGCGAGAACGAATGCGATGAATGCCAAAAGCAACGGAAACGGAATTCCGACGATAGACATCATTACGAAACCGAGAAGAGCGTTAATCGAGGCGATCGTTACCTGGCCCATGACATAGCGGCCAACCGAGTTTGAAATCTGCTCGCTGATGCCGATGAAGTTTTCACGACTTCTCATCGGAACTAGTTGGTAGATCCACTGCTTGAAGGCTCCGAGTGAGGCCATGAAGTAGATAGACAAGATCACAATAATCAGCCCTGCAAAGAAGCCGTTGAAGATGCTTAGACCAACCTTGACCACACCGCCAAGCATGCTCGGCCAGTTCTTTGAGTCACCCAAGAAAGTGCCCGTTGAAGTTAGTGCGCTTGTGATGGTTCCGCCAAATTGGTTATCGAGTTTGACGACCCAATCGAGCTGGCCGATGCCAGAGAGAATGACAGGAGCTTGCTGAATAAAGTGTGCAGTTTGGCGCACTAGGCTCGGGGTTACCGCCCAAATGAGTGCTCCAACTACGCCGAAAAACAGCACCAAAACGACCGTGATGGCCAGTGGTCGCTTGAGTTTGCGGCGTTCTAGAAAGTTAACGACCGGGTCTAGGCCGAGGGCGATAAAGATGGCTGCAAAGACGTAGGTAATGATGTTGGCAATGGTGGCAACCATGTTTCCGAGAACCAGCGCGGTCAAAACTCCTAGGCCGCCGAGCAGACCAATCTGAAAAGCGTTGGATACCTTAAATTGCCCGTTCATCGGTGCCTTTCGAATTGCTAACTAATGTTCAGGTTAGCCTGAAGGCGCTCAAAAACCGACTTTAGGTTTTGAACGTATTGCGAAACAGCATCGCGCTCGACTTCGAGCCTGCGCAACTTGTTCTCGGCTTCACGAATCTCGGCGTTTGCCTTGGCGTGAGCATCGCTAACGATGTTGCGAGCCTCTGCTTCGGCGGCAGCAACCATGGCGTCGACCTTTAGTCGAGTCTCGTCAGTCGACTTCTTGTTAATCGCTCTAGCCGCAGCCTCAAGGGTCTCGGCTTCTAGTCGTGCAGCGTTTGCGCGAGTGATTGCTGTGCTCAACTGTGCGTTGGCGTCGTCTAGGTAGCGCTGAGTTGCAGCGACTGCCTCTTGGTGCTTGCGCAAGTATGTTTGCTCGGCTTCGGCGCGACGGGCAGTTAGTTCGAGTTCGAGGTCGATGCGTGCCTGCTCGGTGATGATTGAGAGTGCGCGGTTGTAGTCGAGGGCAGCGTTGTTCTCGCGCGACGCAATCAACTTCTTTTCGGCGAGGTCACGGTCAACCTTTGCGCGAAGTGCTTCGGTCTCGCGCTTTGTCGTTGCGCGAAGTTTGGCAACCTCGGTCGCGATCGAGCCACGAACGGCACCGGCTTCGCGAATGCCTTCATCGACAATTTCGGCAGCCTTTGACTTGGCGTCTGCGATTGCCTGGTCATATTCGACCGTGGCGGCGTTCAAGATTCGATCTGCTCGGCGCTGTGCCTCGGCAACTAGTGCGTCGTAGTAGCCCTTAGCTTCGTTGCGCTGTGCTTCGAGTTCTTCGTGCAGGTTCTTGCGGGTGAGGCTGGCTTCGGTCTCTGCATCAAGAACCAGACGCTTTGCTTGCTCTTCTGATGTCGAAAGAATTAGTGCGGCTTTAGCGCCGACGCCGGCATAGCTTGGCTCGCCGACTTCGCCGAGCTGGCTTTCGGCGGCAATGAGGCGGTTTGAGGTTTCGCGCAGTTCTGCAGCCAATTGGGCGTTCTGGGCACTCAGCTGCAGCAGTTCGCGGCGTAGGTCACGGATGGCATCGTCGACAGATTCCCGTTCGTAACCCCTCATGACCAGAGGGAACTCGGTCTCTTCAGCGCTCAAATCAGGGCTCCTAGCCACTTCGATAGACTTATCCACAGGCATTTAGCCTCTCCCAAGTTTAGCCTGATTGGATTTTGCATGCGCTTTCTCGTAGCCGCTGTGCTGTTCGTCCTTTCGACCATTTTGATTCTTACTGGCCTAGCGCAGCGCACAATTCTTGCTCCGCCGAGCCAATATTCGCTCTCGGTTAAAGCAGACTCGACCGCGCCATACACCGTGATTCCGGCTGAATTGCTTGCCATGCATCCGGGTGCCGTAAAGGTTTCTGTGAAGGGGCCGACTAAGGCTTTTATTGCTTCGGGCCGTGAGTCTGACATCGTTGCTTTCGTGGCCGAGTCGCCTCACGCGCAACTCTTGAAAGACTCTGTCACCAAGAAGATCGTGGCCAAGTCGTTCGCGGGCTCACAGGCTTCGATAGACCCGACAAATTCTGACCTTTGGCGCGGCGAAAGCACCGGGCAGCAAAAGACTTCGCTCAAAATTGCCGTCAAGAACGAGGCTGCCGCGCTGGTTGCAAGCGATGGCGTTCAATTCGCACCACAGCAGATTGATGTTCTCTGGACAATCAAGCATGACCAGACTCTCTCTGGCGTCTTGATCTGGATTGGCTTATTCTTCTTGATCGTCGCGGCAGTCTTGGCGTTCATCACATTTAGAAAGATGCGCATCGACCGCGGCCCACGACGCAGAACTCCAAAAGCGCCGAAGCCTGCACGCTATCGCTACCGCAGCGTTTTCAAGAGTCCGCAACGAGGTCGTCGTTCTGCTCGCGGTTTCATTGCCGTGACGTCAGCGGGACTCACCTTGAGTTTGCTCTCGGGTTGTGCGCCAGCACCAACGGCAACACCATCGCCAACAGCTTCGGCTCAGCAACCACCGGTTTCGTTGCAACTTGAACAGGTAAAACGAATTCTCAAGGATGTTGCCGTTGTTGCTGCTGACGCAGACGCAAGCAACGACAAGCGAATCTTGACCGAGAGATTTACGGGTGCAGCGCTTGCCGTTCGAACTACGAACTACGCGTTGCGCGCACGCAACTCTCGAATCGCGAGCCTGCCCGCTGTTGTTGCTGAGCCGATCAAATTCAACCTTCCGGCAGCAACTGCAAGTTGGCCACGTGTCTTGATGGCGGTAACCGATGAAAAGGGTGACACCGCGCTGCCTCAGATGATCGTGTTGCAGCAAGAATCGGCTCGCAGCAACTACAAAGTTTGGTTCACAATTCGCCTCATGCCTGGCGCAAAGATTCCTGCGGTGCCATCTGCAGACGTCGGTGCCATTCCGGTTGACGCCGCATCGCTGTTCTTGAAGATGCCGCCAAACAGGCTGCCGCTAGCCTTCGGCGATGTTTTGAATCAGGGTCAGGCCAGCCTCAGCGCTCAGCTGTTTGACCTGAACAACGAGTTCTTCAAGCAGGTGTCTCAGGCCCAAAAAGACCAGGCGACAACCCTGAACAACGCAAACATCACCTTTGCTCACCTGCTCGGTGACCCAAACGTCATCTCGCTCGCGACCTCAAACGGTGGCGCGATTGTCTCGGTCTATCAACTCGACCGATACACAATCAAGCCAAAGAAGGCCAACTCGGCTGTGAGCGTTGGCGCTCAAGAGAAGCTTTTGCTTGGCGCAACCGGTTCGACTAGGGGAGTGCGGTCTGTCTATGGCGACATGTTGCTTTTCTATGTGCCGCCGATTGCCGAGTCTGGAAAGATCGTTTTGCTTGGGGCGACCCAGGGTCTAATTAGCGTGGCGAGTCTCTAATGTCAGATCAGTTTTCTTCGAACCTCAGAGGGGCATTCGACCTCTCAACGCTAGGCAAATCGGCCCAGCCAAATGCCCAGGCCGCACAGCCAGCGGCCGGTTCGCCTGCGACAGAACCTATTCGGGTTCGTTCGCTGGTAACAGAGCTCACCGAGACGAATCTTCGCCACTATCTCGAGCTTTCTAACAAGGTCGTCGTGCTAGTCGACTTTAAGTCGACCGAAGACGCCGGCAGTGTTTCGCTTACTTCGAAACTCGAAAGCCTCATCGATCGTTTTGGTGGCAAAGCGATTTTGTGCCAGGTCGATGTTCAGAAGCAGCAGCGCGTTGCAGAGGCTTTCTCGGTTGCTCAGCCGGCAACGTTCTTGGCAATGATGGCCGGCCAGCCGGTTCCACTGTTCGCAGGCGATCAAGACATCGAAAAAGTGCAGCAGAT
>JAHEGB010000016.1 GCA_024645175.1 Microbacteriaceae bacterium | reverse complement strand
GCAACTTCTTTTGCGTTCAACGGCCAGGTGCGAGCAAAGTCTGGGTGAGCGTCATACCAGTTAACAAAATCTGCGGCTCCATAAGAACCATCGAGGTCGATGCCTGCAATGTTCAGATCTGCATCGCGAATTGCACCGGTTGCAAAAATTACTGCGTTGTAGTGCTGCTTCAATTCTTCGAGCGTGATGTCTTTTCCATACTCAACGTTTCCGAAGAATCGAATATCGCCGCGATCAAGAACTTCATAAAGCGCACGGATAATTCCCTTGATTCTCGGGTGATCAGGAGCAACGCCATAACGCACCAGGCCATATGGAGCAGGCAGCAAATCGAAAAGGTCAATCGAAACTTCGAAGTCGCGCAATTCTGATTTGATCAAGAGGTCGGCGGCATAGATTCCGGCAGGGCCAGCGCCCACGATTGCGAGACGCATTTTTGGCTTATCGATGTTCGACATATTTCCTTGTGTCTTTTTCTAGTTGTCGCGGTTTACGACCGCTTGTGCAAAGTGAATAAGTGCTCGTTTAGTCTGGCCGTCTGGCAAGGCGTCGAGGGCTTCAATTGCCTCGTCGGCCCAGCGCTTTGCGGCTTCGAAGGCTTCGTCGGCAACCGGGTGGTTGCGCAGCTTGGCAACGACCTCGGCCAAACGCTCATCGCTCGAAAGGTCGCCGTCTATCTCGGCTAGCAAGGCCGCGGCCGTCGGGTCGCTGTCTGCGCGCTTTCTGAGCAAGAGCACCGGCATTGTTGGCACTCCGGCTCGCAAGTCGGTGCCAGGAGTCTTGCCAGAAGGCCCGGCCTCAGAGATGTCGATGACGTCATCGATTAGCTGAAATGCCACACCGATTTTTTCGCCGAATTCGCTAAGCGGCTCAAGATACTTAGGGTCTGCATTGCCCATCATCACGCCAAGCTTTGCGCTTGCTGCAATGAGTGAACCGGTTTTGTCTGCCAACACCTGAATGTAGTGATCGATTGCGTCTTCACTCTCGCGAGCGCCAACGGTTTCGTTTAGTTGGCCGATGCAAAGGCGTTCAAAAGTGTGTGCCTGCATTGTGATGGCTTCAATGCCAAGTTGCGTTGAAAGAATTGAAGCTCGAGCTAGAAGCAAGTCGCCAATCAAAATTGCGATCGAGTTTGAGAACACGTTCTGCGCCGTTGGCACTCCGCGACGAGTTGGTGCGTCATCCATGACATCGTCGTGATACAAAGTTGCAAGGTGAGTTAGTTCAACGATTGCAGCAGCATCGATTACGCGCTGAGTAGCGCCATCGCCAAGCAAAGAAGTTAGCAAAACCAAAACTGGGCGAACTCTCTTGCCACCGGCTTCGACCAAATGCCTAGCCGCGTTTTGCAAAACTGGGTCGGTGTGTTTAGTTGCTTCGAGAAGCTCAACTTCGACAAGTTCAAGATTTTCTTCGATTTGCGAGAGCAGCGCTCGATCGGCAAATCGTTTCAACTGTGACGGAAGTTTCGCGCTCACTGGGTTGCCTTCTTAGCGGCTAACTTCTTCGCTGTCGACTTTTTCACAGGCGTCTTCTTCGCGAGCTTGTGCCCGACGTGAATGGCGACAACCCCGAACACGAGGTTCTTGTAAGTCACGCGCTCGAAGCCAGCCGCCTCGATCTTCTTGGCAAGCTCTGCCTGAGTCGGCCAAGCAAGAATCGAATCGGCTAGATAGTCATAGGCCTCTGGGGTCTGACCGGCAAGACGAGACAAAACAGGCAAGATTCGCTTGAGATAAAACTCATAGAAAGGGCGAAGAACCGGGTTTTGCACCTGCGAAAACTCGCAGATCACTAGGCGGCCACCCGGCTTGGTAACCCTGTGCATCTCACCAAGCGCCTTTTCGACGTCTACAACATTGCGCAGACCGAAAGAAATGGTGGTGGCGTCAAATTCGGCGGCCTTGAAGGGCAGTTTGGTCGCGTCTGCAAAGACAAATTCGAGGTTTGGGTGACGTTTGCGCCCCTCGGCGAGCATTCCCTGAGAGAAGTCAGAGGCCACAACGCGAACACCCTCGCGCACAAATGCAATTGATGATGAGCCGGTGCCGGCTGCGAGGTCTAGAACGCTCTGCCCCGCCTTGGCGTCAACGGCGTCTCGCACCTTGTTGCGCCAGCTGCGGGTCTGCCCAAACGAAAGAAGGTCGTTTGCTCTGTCATATTTCTGAGCAACCGAGTCGAACATGGCGGCAACCTCTTCGGGTTTTTTGGCCAAATCTGCTTTGCTCACCAGCCAAGTCTAACCGCGCAAATGGCGGCCGGGGCCGGGCAATTTCTTACTCGTATAGGTAGTCGGCGTTTTTCGTCTTGCGCAGCTTTATGGTTCGACGAATTGCAACGGCACCTAAGGTTGCTGATCCGGCGGCCATTGCACCAATGGCCACCGTTGCGGCTTCAAAGAAGTTTTGTGCTGGTGTGTTCTTGGTTGCTCGAATTTTCTTCGGGTCGATTGGTGGGTTGGCGTGCGGGTCGATGTTGGTTGCATCTGGCAAAACCATTGAACCTGACTCTGGCTTCAGCGGCTTTGCTGGGCCGTTGCCTGCGCCGTTGATTTTGTTGTTCGGGTCAGAAACCACAAGTGGCGGCATGAACACCTGGTCAACATCACCATATTGCTCGCGAAGCTCATCGTGCTCGTTGCGCTCGTCTTCTTCGTCTTCGTCTTCGCGGTGTGGAGGGTGGCTCGAGGTTGCATCAGAAGGTCTTGGATGAGGCTTTCGCTCATCTGCCATCGCAGAACCGGCGGCAAATAGGGCCGAAAATAGCAACGCCAAAAGCAGCGAAACCAGCGCGGTGGCTGCTCTCTTTTGCATTTTCACGGTTGCTCCTGCGGAATAGTATGGCTGTTGTTGCAAGTTTAACTTTGAGCAACAGCTAAGCCAAAGCCTGAGCAGGTCTTCACAGATAACGCTCAGCCTCAGAACAGGTGCCAATTGACCAAAGCAGAAGTGCGACTGAGTCTTCACTCGATTCGTCTGCCCGAATCTGCCGACTTTCACCTGATCGACCAACTGCCCGAGTCGCCTGCAGCCTTCATTCGCAACGCAGATGGCCTGGTTGGCTGGGGCGAGGCAGTTCGCCTCACCGCTCGCGGCCCGCAGAGAATGCAAGACCTCGCAAAGGCCTGGCGCGCATTGGTTGACGAGACCCAGGTGATCGACGAGGTGCAGGTTCCGGGATCGGGACTAGTCGCCTTTGGCAGCTTCGCCTTCGCAGATGACAGCGAATCTGAGAGCGTCTTGATTGTTCCGCGCGTATTGCTTGGCACACGCGATGGCGTTCGCTGGGTAACTCGGGTTGCTGGTGGCGACGATGAAAATTTCTGGGATGAACCTCTCGCCTATCGAGCAAACCCATCAATTGCGCTCGCCGACGGCTTGCAAAGTGCAGAGGGATTCATTCAGTCGGTTCGCGATGCAATCAGGTCAATCGAAAATTCTCGAGTCGAAAAAGTTGTTCTGGCTCGCGACCTAGTTGCTCAAGTTGATTCAAACTTCGATGTGCGCACCGCACTCAAGCGAATGGCAACCAAGTATCCGACCTGCTGGACATATAGCGTCGACGGATTGTTCGGAGCATCACCCGAGTTGCTCGTTCGAGTTTCACACAAACAGGTGTCTGCTCGCGTTCTTGCCGGCACTGCCGGTCGCGGAACTGATCCGGGTGTCGACTTTGCAATTTCAACGGCGCTTGCTGCTTCTTCAAAGAACATCACCGAACACCGCTTCGCGGTTAAGTCACTAGTCGACGAATTGCAAAAGTTTTGCAGTCAGGTTGATGCCGACAGCGAGCCATTCAGTTTGCAATTGCCAAATCTTTGGCATCTCGCGAGTGACGTGCACGCGGTGCTTCGCGACGACGCATCTGTTCTCGATTTAGCTGCGTTGCTGCACCCAACCGCAGCGGTTGCCGGCACACCAACTGTTGAAGCTCAAAAGTTGATTTCGGAATTAGAGCCGTTCGATCGCGGTCGCTACGCAGGCCCGGTTGGCTGGATTGGCGCAGACGGCGACGGCGAGTGGGCCATTGCACTGCGCGGCGCATTGCTAAGTGAAAACCAAATCACGGCATTTGCCGGTTGCGGAATCGTTGCAGAATCTGATGCAGATGCCGAGCTCGACGAAACCGAATTGAAGTTCAAGCCAATTCGCGAAGCGTTGGCTTAAGGCCTAAAGATTAGGGTTTTGGTCTTTGGGCTAAGCCTTTAGTAGAGCAAGACCTCGATAAGAACGCGGCCCCTTGCCTGAAGCGCGGGAGCAAGCTGTTCTAGACGCTCAACCCTAATGTACTGCCAACCGTAGGCCTCGGCCAGGTGCCAGAAGTCAATAGTTTGTCGGGTTCTAAACAGGCGGTCGAATGACTGGTCGTCAATTGTGTTTGCGATTTCGAGAGTTTCGAAGATGGTTCCGCCACCGTCGTTGCCAACGATTACCTGAAGGTTCAGCTCACCATCGTTCTTATCGATTGCAAGCGAACCGACGTCGTGCAGCGCAGTGATGTCACCCATCAACGCGCGAGTCACGCCAACCGAATCGACACCGTGGTCGATGAAGTAGTCGTGATTTGCAATTGCGATTCCGGCTGCAGTAGCGATAGTTCCATCGATTCCGGCGAGACCGCGATTTGCAAAAACCGCAATTGGCTTTGCAGGTGCAACTGAATCTGCCTCACGAATCAATCGACTCGCACCAAGCACAATGCAGTCATTTTGGTTTGAAGCTGCATAAACCTCGCGCACCAAGTTGGCGCGGTCGAGATTATCGCCAAATTGAAATTCGTTTTCGTGATCAGCTAGTCGCCAATGTGCAAGCCACTCGAAATCGACTTCATCATCGACAGTGATTTCATCGACGAACTGCGTTGCTCGTCGAGCAACATCGAAGTGTCCGTGGCTCTTGCTCTTGACCACAATTGTTTCGATTGATTCGTCAAAGAAGAGTGCGTTGACTTGACGACTTAGCGTTGGTTTGCCAAAAACGATGACTCGTTTGATTTGCGAAGCGAGTTCGTGTTTCTGCTGCAGCAATCTGCGATAAGAAACAATTGCGTTCAAGCCAAAGCGTGCAGCTGACGATGGTTCTGCAAACAGCGGCCAACCGAATGACTCGGCAAGCTCTACGGCTTCTTCACCGGCACCGGCAGCGGCGATAACAACCGTTGGCACAGACGCATCGAGAATTGCCCATTCAATTTCTGGTTCGGCACTTTCAACTGAACCAACGGTTGCAACAACCGAAGACGCGTCTGGCTGCGAGCTTGATAGCGGTTCTCTGAAAGCCAGATTCAACTGCACTGGTCCAGGTGACTCGTGCATCGCGCTCATCACCGCGCCGGCTAGGTCGCGGGCGCGTTCCGCTTCATCGACCCCATCGGTTGGCGCTTCGACGTCGAAGACGACTGAAACGGCACTGCCAAAGATTCCGACCTGATCTGTGGTCTGGTTGGCTCCGACTCCGCGAAGCTCTTCTGGCCTGTCTGCGGTGAGCAAGATGAGTGGCACACCGGCGTGGTGAGCCTCGAGGACGGCTGGGTGCAGGTTGGCGACCGCCGTGCCAGAGGTGCAAATCAGGGCAACCGGGGTTTGAGTGGCCATGGCCGTGCCGAGGGCCGAAAATGCCATAGAACGCTCATCGATTCGCACGTGCAGCTTGACCTTTGCGGCGCTTGCCAGCTGCTCGGCGGCCACGGCCAAGGCCTGAGAGCGTGAGCCAGGGGCTAGGTAAATATGGCCAATTTCGAGAGCGCTGACCAGATTGGCGAGCAGATTGGCCGCGAACACCTGCGCTGGAGCTTCGGTCACTGGTGACCCTCGTCATCTTTGCGCAGGCGGTCAGACAGATCTCTCAAGAATTGTGGGTCATCGTCTGGGGCCGTGCTTTTGCGGGGTTGGCTTCGGCCAGGACCTCCAAGTGGGCGACCGAAGGTCAAATAGAGCAGCCCGCCAACAGGGGTGACGAAAAGGCAGAGCAAGACCCAGGCGAACTTAGGCAAAACCCGAACCGCGTTCTTGTCGGCGCTGGCGGCGAACACGGTGACAAAGACCGTGAAAATGGCTAGCACTACTAGACCGAACAATTGAAAACGCATGGATTAACTCTAATCAGCCAAAACTTAGACTTATTCCGTGAAGAATCCATGGATCAAATACCTAGTGCTTCGGCTTGGCACATTTCTTGTGATTCTCGGCGGCATGCTCGCCCTGCGTTTTGACGCATATTTCTCAACTTTTATTGCGGCAACCATGGCCTTAGCGCTTTCACTCTTGTTTTTCTCAAAGCAGCGCGACGCGGTTTCGAAGTCAATCTATGAAGCTCGCAACAAAAAGAACGACAAAGACAGCGACCACGAAGATAGCGCTATCGACAAAGAAGAGTCGAACTAAACCGAAACTGAAATCGACGCTAGGCCGAACGCCAGCGCGAGTGAATAAACCAGCGCAGCAAAGCTAGTCAGCTTCAGCGCAAGAATGAGTTCTTTCGGTTGCTTAGCGGTTGCAACAATCAACGTTGCAGGCAAAATCAGCAACAAGCTTGCATAAGCCAAGAACGTTGCCGGATAGAAAAATGGAAACGGCGCGAGCAAAACAATCGGCAACCAAATAAACAAGAAGTAGATGGCTTTCGCCCAGCCCTGGCCAACTTTAACCGCGAGAGTTTTCTTGCTCACGTGTCGGTCAGTGTCGATGTCACGAATATTGTTGACCATCAACACGGCTGATGAGAAAAGTCCGATTGCGGTTGCGCCTGCAAATGTGACAACCAAGAGCAAGTCGTTTTGCCAAAAACCTTTGACCTGAATCAAGGTGGTGCCGACAGTTGCGATTAGCCCGAAGAAGATGAAAACCGATAGCTCGCCGAGCGCAGCGTATCCATATGGATTCTTGCCGCCGGTATAAAACCAGGCTGCGATAATCGCCGCGACACCAACGGCGAGAAGCCACCAGATCTGAGTTAGCAAAACGATTGCCAGCCCTGCAACCGCAGCAAGTGCAAAGAACGCAAAAGCCACTGCCTTGACCGAAGACGGCCTTACAGACTTGCTAGCGGTTAGGCGAAGCGGGCCAACGCGCTTGGCGTCTGTGCCGCGAATTCCATCTGAGTAGTCGTTTGCGAAGTTGACGCCAATCTGCAGAAACAGCGCAACGGCAAGAGCCAGAGCGCTGAGCAGCGGGTTGAAAGACTGAATCGAAGCGGCGGCACCGGCACCGATGGCAACAGGGGCAACTGCAAGCGGAAGGGTTCTGAGCCTCGCGCCTTCAAGCCAGAGCGCAATCTGCTTCTTGCGTGCCTTTTTCTTATTGGCCACTTTGACTCTTTTCGAATAGCTGTTTGATGGCGAGCAAGTCGTGTTTGCCGCTCGACAATTTTGGCACTCTATCTGCCCTGATGATGCGCAGCGGTTTTGCCGCAGGCCCCAAGTCGTCAGCAAGTCGAATTGCAATCTCGTCAGCTACCTCTGGGCTGCCCAGATAGACAATGCCAACGCGCTCGCCCCACTCTGCATCTTCGATTGCGGCTGCAGCAATTTCGACAACACCGGCGACGTCGCGCGCGATTGCCTCAACTCGATCGAGTGAAATCTTGATTCCACCAGAAATCAAAACTCTGTCTGCACGACCGAGCACGCGCAACTTGCCTTCAACGATTTCACCGAGATCGCTCATGAGAACTTCGCCAAGTTCAGCAGACGAAATTTGAATTCGTGAGTCATCGCTGATTCGAACCTGAACGCCATCGAGTGCGATTGAGTCATAGACAACTCCGCCAAAAGTTTCGGCAGAACCATAAGTCTCAACAACATTTATGCCTTGCTCGCGCAGCGAATCGAGAAGGTTAGTTGAGCTCGCCTGACCGCCAACCAAAATCGCGCTAAACGACTTGAGCGCTCGCAAAACTGATTCATCTTGTTCGGCTGCAATTGCAAGGCGCGATAGTTGGGTTGGCACCAGTGCGGTGAACTTCTTCGTGTGAGCCATCATCGATGCGCTGCGAACAAATGCCTCTGCGGTGAAACTCACAGACTTGTTCATCATCACCGGCTGTGTCTCGGCAATCGCAGAGCGAATCAAGACGTTGAGGCCGGCTACGTAGTTAATCGGCAGCGCGAGCAACCACTGCCCCGAGCCACCTAGTCGTTCAGCGCTTGCCTTTGCGCCAGCCAGAGCAGCAGCAGTCGATAGTTGAATGCGTTTGGGGGTTCCAGTGGAGCCGCTGGTTTCGACGACAAAGCCAATCGAGTCTTCGACGCTGTCTGGCAAATTGTGGGTTTCGGGCATTAGGCCGTTGGTTTCTGGGGCTGTAATAAACAGTGCGTGCTTGCCAGCAAGGGCATCGGTCACGGCGAGCAGGGCACCAAAGGTGTCGTTTGCAGCGATCAGCTTGAGCGGTTTGGTCATTCGATGTTTAGCGGTTGCTTAGTAGTGCCACGGAAACGGCGACCAGTCTGGTTCACGCTTCTCAAGAAACGCGTCGCGCCCCTCGGCTGCCTCGGCGGTGCCATAAGCCAAACGGGTTGCTTCGCCGGCAAAAATCTGCTGGCCGACGAGCCCGTCGTCAACGGCATTGAAAGCGAACTTGAGCATGCGAACGGCCTGCGGCGACTTGCGAAGAATTTCTGCGCCCCACTCGACACCGGTGTTCTCTAGCTCTTCGTGGTCTACGACCGCGTTGATGACACCCATTTCATAGGCACGCTGGGCCGAATATTCCTGGCCCAAGAAGAAGATTTCACGAGCAAACTTTTGGCCTACCTGGCGAGCCAAATAGGCACTGCCATAACCGGCGTCGAAAGATGCAACGTCTGCATCGGTTTGCTTGAATCGGGCGTGCTGGCGAGACGCAATAGATAGGTCTGCGATTACGTTGAGCGAGTGGCCACCGCCGGCGGCCCAGCCAGGAACAAGCGCGATGACAATCTTCGGCATGAAGCGAATCAATCGCTGAACTTCGAGAATGTGCAAGCGACCACTGCGAGCGGCATCGATAGTTGATGCGTCTTCGCCCTCGGCATATTTATAACCGTCTTTGCCGCGCACTCGCTGGTCGCCGCCACTTGAAAAAGCCCAGCCGCCATCCTTGGGTGATGGCCCGTTGCCGGTCAAAAGAACTACGCCAACCTTCGAGTCAACGCGCGCGTGCTCTAGGGCCGCGGCCAGCTCGTCTACGGTCTTTGGGCGAAAGGCATTGCGCACCTCTGGACGGTTGAACGCGATGCGAACCATGCCCAAGTCAACGTGACGGTGATAGGTGATGTCTGTGAGGGCCTCAAAACCAGGCACTTCGCGCCAAATGGCGGCGTCGAACAACTCGGATACCTGATTAGCCATGAACCTAGACTAACAACGTGCCCCTTTTCGAGAAACCCGCAATTGCCGACCTGCTGGGCGCCGCTCGGGTGGTTTCGGTGCCGATGCGGGTCAAATTTCGCGGAGTGCACCACCGCGAGGCAGTGCTTTTTGAAGGCAGCCACGGATGGACCGAGTGGTCACCCTTTCTCGAATATGAAGACGAAGAGGCGGCGATCTGGCTGCGCGCAGCGCTCGAGTTTGGTTTTGCAGAGACACCCACCATTCGCACCTCTGCGATCAACATCAATGCAACGCTCGCGGCCGTTGCCGCAGAGCAAGTTGAAGAACAGCTTTCGGCCTTCGCGCAGTTTCGCACCGTAAAAATCAAAGTCGCTGAGCCAGGGCAGAGCATCGCAGATGATCTTGCTCGAGTGCGCAAAGTTCACGAGTTGCACCCCGAGGTTGCAATTCGCCTAGACGCAAACGGAGGTTTCGATGTTGAAACCGCAATCGAGTTAGCAAAAGAACTCGCCCTCGAGTCGATCGATCTTCAATATTTTGAACAACCAGTCAAGACCATTGGTGAACTTGCTGAGGTGCGTCTGAAGCTCGCGCGCATCGGCGTAAAAGTTGCTGCCGATGAATCTGTGCGAAAGGTCAGTGACCCACTTGCTGTTGCAAACGCTAACGCAGCCGATGTGCTCGTAATAAAAGCGCAACCGCTTGGCGGCATTCGCTCGGCACTAGAAATCACGCGCGAAGCAAAACTGCCGGTTACGGTTTCGAGTGCGCTCGAAACATCCGTGGGAATTTCAATGGGCTTGCACCTTGCCGCAGCACTCGATGTTGAAAGTTTCGACGCGGGTCTCGGCACAGTTGCGCTGCTCGCCGGTGATGTTTGCGAAGAGCCGTTCATTGCAGAAAACGGATTGCTATATGTAAAGCGTGCGGTTGCGAGCGAAACTAAACTCGCGCAGCTGGCCGCAGATTCAGAACGAACCGATTGGTGGCGCGCTCGACTCGAGCGCTGCTACAACCTGATCTAGTTCTATTTCAGGCCGCTGTAGACGTGCAG
>JAHEGB010000015.1 GCA_024645175.1 Microbacteriaceae bacterium | reverse complement strand
TTTCCGATTCACGAATCATGGCTCGACATCGGTCGTCACGACGACCTCAACGAAGCTCGCAACAACCTCGATCACTGGCTCAACTTCTAGGGGTTCGAATGTTTCTTCGCGATCACGTTTATGCGATTGTTCCGGCTCGTGGCGGATCAAAGGGCTTGCCTGGCAAGAACCTAATGAAAATCGGTGGCAAGACTCTTATCGAGCGCGCAATCGAAAGCGCTCGCGACTGTCTTTATGTTGACGCACCGGTTGTCTCGAGCGACGACGACGCAATCTTGGCCGAGGCAGTTCGCCTAAACGTAATCAATCACCGTCGTGCTGAGTTTGCTTCGAATGACGAAGCATCGGCAGCCGATGTTGTCACCGATTTCTTGACCGGTGACGAAATCGAAATCGACCCGAGCGTTGATCCGTGGATTGTCTATTTGCAACCTACTTCGCCAGCTCGCACAGCAGACATGGTTGAGCGCGCATTCGATGTTTTATCTGAGCACCTGCCTGGTGCAAAGGCGTTGGTCTCTGTAACCCACCCGCCGAAGTCGCCCTATTGGACTCTCACGGTTGGTGCCGACGGAAAACTTCACCCGCTGCTGCCAGAGAACTATGGATTGAATCGTCAGCAGAACCCAGAGGCGTTTATTCCAAACGGTGCAATCTACATTTTCAAACTCTCTGAGTTCAGAAGACTAAACAAGTTTCCGGTTGACGGTGCCGTGCCGTTCTTCATGACAGAAGAAGAGAGCATCGACATCGACACCATCGAAGACTTCGAACGTGCGAAAGCCCTGCTCGAGCGATAAATGGATCTCGAAAGAATCTGGTCGGCCATTCGAGAAATCGAAAAGGCAGAAGACCTAGCAAATTGGAAAGTCGGAGACGTCTATCTCTGGCAAGTTATTCGCGAGCGAATGTTCACCCACATCGCCGAATTGACCGGGCTTTATCAGCCGGTGCCAGAGAAGCCAGACCTGCCGACGACCGACCAGGTCTCGATTGCCGAGGCTCAGGTTGCCATCATGCCTTTCGTGCGACGCGGGGCCAACGGCGGCGACCCGTTCACAGACGACTTCGTCAACGCCGCCGAGAACCCGCTCGTCTTCGCCATCGGCGCTGAAGACCAGGCCAGTGGCCGCCCGCAGTTCGAGCAACTCGATGCCATGCTGCTTGGCCAGTTCAGAAACCGCGCCAAGTTGCAGGTTGTCTTCTGGCTTAGCAAGAAGCACAAGGCCAAGTGGGCAAGGGTCGTCAAGGCTCTCGAGGCAGCTCTCGAAATCAAGATCGATAAGTACCGCAAGTTTCCGCGTTGGTTGCTCGTCGACTTTGTTGCTCGCCGCACTGGCTGGAAGCGCATCTTCAAAATTTCTGGCACCGAGCTTCTCTTGATTGCAAACGCGTGGCAGTTGCCATTCGTCGCGGCGGCAAAAGCTGCAGGTGTTCGCGTCGTCGAAATTCAACACGGATTGATCTCAGCGTTTCATCCGAGATTGAGTTGGGCAGATCTCAAGTCAGACAGCGAAGCTTCTGGTGCATATCTTGCCGATGAGTTTTGGCAGTGGGGCGACTACTGGGGTTTCTCGAGCGACCTGCCGGCTTCGGTTGAGTTGCACACAATCGGTGCGCCAAAAAACATCAGCGACGCACTCGCTCGCGACAGCAAGAAGCAACAGCAACTCTTGGTTATTGGTCAACCTCAGGTTTCAAAGAACCTCGTTGAGTTCGCGCGATTTGTTGCAGCGAAGTATCCAAAACTTTCGGTTTTGCTAAAGCCGCACCCGCAAGAAGATAATGAGCAGATTGCAGCAGCGGTTGACGCTCTTGGTGAGCGCCCGAGCAACTTGCAGTTGGTCGATGCAAAGGCAAACACAATCGAGCTAATCGAAGTCTCTGAATATGTCGTTGGCGTTTATTCGACCGCGATGTTCGAGGCGGTCGCTCTCGGATGCAAGGTCGGCGTGCTGAAGCTCGCTGGCTATAACCACATTGCACCTTTGATCAACGCCGGAGCGATTCAAGAAATCAACCGAGTCACCGACATCGAGAAGTTCTTTGTTTCTGCAAAGACCAACCGCAACGCGGCAAGCTATTTTGCCAAGCCTGTGTCTGCAGCCGCTTTGCTCGAAGACGTTCTCGCTCGAATCGAGTCAGAGTGACAGACAGCAACCTGGCCAAGATTGGCGAGGCCTTCTTCGAAATCGAGCGCCGCGAGAACCTCTATGACTGGAAGGTTGGCGGCATAAGCGTTTGGGTGCTCATGCGCTCTCGCCTGTTTAGAACCATCACCCAGAATTCGAACCTCTATGACTGGGCAACAGCCAAGAAGTTCGAGATGCCGGCCGACGCAAAGCCCTATGCCGGGGCTAACGCGGCCCAGTTGCTCTGGGCGGCAACCAATGGCAAGCCAAAGCGACCAGCAAGCCCGATCGAGCCAGACTTCACAGACCTGAGCCGCTATCAGGCAATCGTCGTGCCTTTTGCCACCCGCAGCGCCGACCAGCCACTCTTCGAAAAGTTCAGCCAGCCGGTAATCGATGCACTTGGCGACAAAGCTCTGGTTTTGGGTGCCGGCCAGTGGGACAAACTTTCAAACCGACCTCGCCTCGAAGACTTCAACCAGTTCTTTATCGAGAAGTATGGCTTGCTCGCGAGCGTTGCCGTTCGAATTATGCTGCGCAAGAGCGACTATGCCAAGTATGACCGCGTGGTGAAGTTTCTCGAGAGCGAAGTCGGCGCAAGCATGGCTCCTTACAATCGGTTTCCGCGTTGGATTCTTCGAACCTTCTTGGCTGAACGCCACGGTTATCGAAAAGTTCTTCGCGCGACCTCTGCAAAAACTATTTACATGGTCAACGCGGCCCGCATGCCATTTCAGGCAGCTGCGCAAAGTCTTGGAATCAAGATCGTTGAAATTCAGAGCGGCGTCTTTTCGAAATACTCTTTGCAATTCAGCTGGCCAGGTTCGCCGAGCGTTGACTATTTGCCGAACGAAATCTGGACCTGGGGCAAATACTTCACAGACGGCATCGAGCACGCGAGCAACCAGAACATCCGTGTTATCGGTTCTACTGACGAATTCGATTCGATTCGTGAATCAAACATCAAGCGCATTTCGAAGCAGGTTGTCTTCTTGACCCAACCGCTCGTCGGCAACGACATTCTTCGCGCGGCAATTGATTTTGCAAAGACGAAGCCAGAGCTAAACGTGATCGTCAAAATGCACCCGCGCAACGACCTCGATGACTTCTTGCAGGTCATCGAGACTGCCGGGGGAGCACCGAAGAACTTCACCCTCATGCAAAACGAGCGCAGTTCGCTCGAGCTAATCGCCGAGAGCGAGTTGGCAGTTGGTGCGTTCTCGACCGCGCTAATCGAAGCCGGTGGCTTGGGCACAAAGGTTGCCATTCTGCGCCTGCCCGGATGGGAGCACCTGGCACCCATGGTTGAAGGCGGCTATGCCTCGGCCTTCGACTCGGCTGCCGAGCTGGCAAAGGACTTCGAGGCCATCAAGGCTCCGACAGACAAATACTTCTTCTATGGGCACAAGGCCGACATTGGCTCTCTCGTGAGCCTAGGCTAGAAGCCGTGTCTCGCAAAGGTCTCTGGTTATTCATCGCATGTGGAATCGCATGGGGAATTCCGTATGCATTTATTCGTGTAGCTGTTGAACAGTTCGACGTCGCAACTATCATCTTTGCCCGAGTAGTTATCGGTGCCGCGGTTCTGATTCCGTTCGCCATTCATCGCAAGGCAATCATGCCGGCACTAAAGCACTGGCCGTGGGTTCTCGCATTCGCACTTATAGAAATGGCCGGGCCGTGGTTTCTCATCACCAACGCAGAGAAAACAGTTTCGAGTGGTCTCACCGGTTTGCTAATTGCGATTGTTCCGTTCTGGGCAGTGTTCATCGCCTATTGGTTCTTGGGCGACAAGTCGGTTAAGCACCCGAAGACCATTTTCGGTTTGGTAATCGGTTTCATCGGAGTGTTCTTGCTAGTCGGCATCGACGCATTCACTGCAGATCTAGACATTCTCGGTGTCGGCGCAGTTGTTCTTGCATCTCTTGGTTATGCGATCGCTCCTGCAATTTCATCGCACAAAATTGGTCACATCGACAGTGCCGGAGTCATCTCGCTCTCGATGGTTATCGTTGCTGCAATCTATGCGGTGCCTGGCCTCTCGGCTTTGCCAGCAGCTCTGCCGCACGCAACTTTTGATGGTTGGTTTGCGCTCGCCATGCTCGGCATCGTTTGCAGCGCTATCGCGTTCATTTTGTTCTTCGACCTGATCAAAGAAATTGGTTCGGCTCGCGCAACGCTCATTACCTACCCAAACACCGCAATCGCGTTTGTTCTAGGCATCGTGTTTCTGTCAGAGCCGATCACTTTGGGAATGATTCTCGGGTTCCCATTGGTTCTAATAGGGTCATACTTCGCATCAAAGAAGCACTAAAGAAAGCAAAAAATGCAGAAAACCGCCATCACCTCAGCCGAAATTGCTCCAGTACTAGCAGAGCGTTGGAGCCCAAGAGCCTTCGATGAGAGCTATGTGGCAACCCAGCACGAACTGCTTTCAATTCTTGAGGCCGGCCGTTGGGCACCGTCTGCAAACAACATGCAGCCTTGGCGCTTCTCGGTTGCCACCCACGGCACCGAACTTTTCGACCAGATGGTTGGTGCGCTAACCGGCTTCAACCAGGCTTGGGTTCCTCGAGCGAGTGCGATCATCGTAATTTCGATCTTGAACCAGAAGCCAGACGGCACGCCGTACCCAGCAGCGATGCTAGATGCCGGTCTTACCGCCCAGAACATGATGATTCAAACCACCGAGCTTGGCTTGTTTGCTCACCCAATCGCGGGAATGGTTCACGAAGACATGCGCAAGGTGCTCGACCTTGCAGAAAACCTAAGCCCAGTTTTGGTTTTGGCAATCGGCAAGCTCGCTGACGCATCGACTCTCGAAGGCCCTGCCTATGAGCGCGAGATTCAGCCACGTGTTCGTCTTGAGCTCGACGAAATCGTCTTGCACGGCAAGCCATAAGCATCGCGCAACTAAATGCTCAACACCGTCGCCATTCACGCCGCATCGATCTCTGATCAGATAAGCGGCTGGCACGACTCGCTCGGCCCGTGGCTTTTCTATGCGGTCGTTTGGGGTCTCGTGTTTGCCGGCACCGGTTTATTCATCGGAGCATTCGTTCCGTTCATCACAGGTGACTCGCTAGTGTTTGCAGCCGGTCTAGTCGCCGCGGCAGCCGCAGATAGCGGAGCATGGCAAGACGTAAACATCTGGGCGATGGCTGCCGGCGTTGGAATCGCTGCATGGTTCGGCGATCAGGTCGGTTATGCAATCGGTTTGCGCGTCGGTCGACCATATCTTGAAAAGCGCAAAGGCACTTGGTTAGTTTCTGCAATCGCAAAGTCTGAAAAGTTTTATCAGGCCTGGGGTTGGTGGGCTGTTGTCATCGCTCGCTTCATGCCATGGGCTCGCGTCTTTGTTCCGGCAATCGCCGGCATCTCAAAGATGAGTTATGCAAAGTTCTCAACCGCAAACTTGGTTGGAGCGATCGCTTGGGGAACCGGCCTAACCATTTGCGGCTACTTCGCCTATTCGATTCCGGCAGTGAAGAACGCGTCTTATGGCATTGCGATTTTCTTCATAACCGCTTCGCTAATCGCGGGTGTGCGCACCTGGCTTAAGAACCGCAGCGCTGCTAAATAGTTCTGCCGGCTAGTTCGGCACTGCGCTCGCGCGCATAGAAATCAAGCTCTTGGGCCGCCCAGCTCGCCCAGTGTTCATCGTTGCCTTCGCGGGCTATCCAGCGCTGTTTGCGCACTTCTTCGTCTTCTTCGAGCCACGCGCTCAGGTCTGCGTTCTCAATCGAATTGCGGTTGATAGCCCCGCAGCCCTCAACAATAAGGGGAGTTCCGCCAGCAAACTCGCGCCACTCTTTGCGCTCACCGGTCTGCCAGTCGAACAGTTGGTAATGCGCAATCTCGCGTCGAGCCAAGGGGTTCAGCACCGCTCGCTGCAAATATTCGACACCGACTTGCAGGCCATCCCAGCCGGCATAGAGGTCATCCATGTGAATCACACGAGGTGCCGATTCGCCGAGTTTGAAAAACTCGTTTTGCACTGCATCGGCGAGAGTGCTCTTGCCGCTGCCCGCGCGACCGTCGATCAAGAGAATCGGCATGGTCTTGCCATCGTCAACAAGCGCGAGCAGTTGCTCTGCTAGTTCGCGGGCGATCGGCTTTTGGTCTGACACCCGTCTAGGTTAGCCGAGCGCCTAGCCTTCGACGAGAACGTCTGGGTGCTTCTCGAAGGTGTAACCCTTGCCACGGATAGTGCGAATGATGTCTTCGTAACCCGCGATCTTGGCGCGAAGTCGTCGAACGTGCACGTCGATGGTTCGTTCGTTCGGAACTTCGCTCTCGTCTGCATCGCTAAGCACGTTGATGAGGTCTTCGCGAGAGAAGACGTCGCCTTCGTTTTCGATTAGATGGGCGAGAAGTGCAAACTCTTTGTTCGTGAAGTCTGCGTTGACGCCATCGCGATAAACGCGCTTGCGGCTGAGGTCGATTGTGATGCCCTTTGCGGCTTCATCTTCGCTCACCGAAACCAGCTTGTCGATTGCGCGTGGGTCGCGAAGCGCGGTGCGAACCACATCGACGTTCTTGCCGCCAGCGCCCTTAGGTGCCAGTGCTACTGCTGCGAAGGTTTGGTTGGCTGCGCTTGGAACCAACTCTGCGAAAGTCTTCTTCAGGGCCAGGGCGATCTCGGCAAGCGAGGTGCCGTGTGCCTTGGCGGTTGCCTCGTCGACGCCGAGGTAGAGCGCGAAGCCGCGGGCCTCGGTCTCTGCCGGAACCGCGGTAACTGGGCTTGATGTCTTGGCTGGGGCCGCCGGGGTCAGCTTGCGGGCTGTGTTTGAGCGGTAATCCTGGATGTTTGCGATTGTCATTTGACTAGGTCCTTTGGTCTATGTGTGCGAATTTTGAGAAATACACGAATCACGTGTGTTTGTCGGGGTGCTGGTGTCTGTTTCTAACCGGGCCTGAGGCCTGTGACCTATTGGTCTATTGGGTTAGCGACACATTCGCATACACATAGCAGCACACATCATCATCGGGGCAGCGGCCACCGAGATCTGGGTAAAAGTGCTGTTAGTCATTAGACAAAACCTTAAACGCCAGCCCCCGCATCTGTCAAACTCCGTCAACATCGAATTCTGGCGGCGATAGATTTGACCCATGCGCGTTCACATTGCAGACCACCCGTTAATCACCCACAAGCTCACCGTTTTGCGTGACAAGAACACCCCGTCTCCGGTATTTCGCCAGCTGGTCGAAGAGCTCGTCACGTTGCTCGCCTATGAGGCCACCCGCGAGGTGCGCGTCGACAAGGTTGTCATCGAGACTCCTGTGACAAAGGCCGACGGCGTGAAGCTAAGTCGCCCTCGCCCGATCATCATTCCAATTCTTCGCGCCGGCTTGGGAATGCTCGAGGGCATCGTCAAACTTTTGCCAACCGCTGAAGTTGGTTTCTTGGGAATCAAGCGCAACGAAGAAACTTTGCAGCCATACACCTATGCAAATCGTTTGCCTGACGACCTAACCAACCGCCAGGTTTACATCATCGACCCGATGCTTGCCACCGGCGGAACCCTGATTGATTCAATCGATTACGTTTTCGAGCGTGGAGCAACCGACGTCACAGCAATTTGTTTGATCGGCGCACCAGAAGGTTTGGCTGCTGTCGAAGCACATGTGCACGGCAAAGACGTGAAGATTGTTCTCGGCGCACTTGACGAAAAACTAAACGAACACGGATACATCGTGCCTGGTCTAGGTGACGCAGGCGATCGACTTTACGGTCTCGCCGAATAACAAAATGAATTACGAAGAACTTATGCGCGCGGCAATTGCCGAGGCTGCTGAGTCTGGCGATGATGTTCCGGTAGGAGCACTAATTGTTTCTGCTGATGGTGAAGTTATTGCATTCGGTCACAACGAACGCGAAGCAGATCACGACCCAACCGGTCACGCAGAAATCGTTGCCATTCGTCGTGCTGCCCAGAAACTCAAAGACTGGCGGCTCGAAGGTTGCACACTCTTTGTCACTCTCGAACCTTGCGTGATGTGTGCTGGCGCGATTGTCGCAGCTCGCATTCCACGAGTCGTGTTTGGTGCCTGGGATGCCCGCGTGGGCGCATCGGGTTCGCTCTATGACGTCATCCGTGATGCGCGGTTAGGCTCACCAGCCGAGGTCATCGGTGGCATTCTTGAGGCCGAATGTTCGGCTCAATTGCGCGCGTTCTTCGAAGCTAAGCGCGAGCCTTTTTCGCGCGGGTCTTTGCGACCTTGATGTCTGGCTCGAGGTAAATCACTCGAGTTGCCGGAACAGCATTGCGCACAGACTCTTCTGCAGCGTTGATAGTCTCTGCAACTTCTTCGCCGGTCGCGTTTTTAGCAATCGAAATCTTGGCACCGAGCATTAGCTCTTCTGGGCCCAGATAAAGAGTCTTCATGTGAATGACTCCGCCCTTGCCAACGACAACTTCGAGAGCATCGCGAATCAGTGCGGTGTCATCGGCGCTAGCGCCTTCGCCAACTAGAAGCGACGAAGTCTCTGCGCCAAGAATGATTGCAACCAAGATAAGTAACGCACCAATCGCAAGTGTCCCGTATGCGTCGAAGATCGGGTCGTGAGTCAGCACGGTTAGCGATACGCCGGCGAAAGCAAAAACCAATCCGAGCAGTGCCGCCATGTCTTCAAGAATTACTACAGGCAGCTCTGGTGACTTTGCGTGGCGAATGTATTTCGCTAGCGAAGTCTTGCCGCGAGCTTTCTTGGCCTCGTGCAGCGCTGTGCGCAACGAGAAGCTCTCAAGCACAATCGCAACACCAAGAACAGTTAGCGGAAGCCAAACGTTTTCAAGTTCGTGCGGCTCGTTTAGTTTCTGCACACCTTCGAAAATCGAAAACATGCCACCGATGCTGAACAAAACAATTGAAACCATGAATGCATAGATGTAACGACTGCGACCATAACCAAATGGGTGAGTGGCAGTTGCAGCGCGGCGTGAACGTTTGCCACCAATGATGAGCAAGAACTGGTTGCCTGAGTCTGCGACAGAGTGAATTGCCTCGGCAAACATCGATGCTGATCCAGAAATTGCAGCAGCGATGAACTTTGTGATCGCGATGCCGATGTTTGCAAGAAGCGCTGCGATAATCGCGCGCATTGAACCTGAGCTACTCATTCTGGTAATCTAGCCCACGGTGACGTGTCCGAGCGGCCGAAGGTGCAACACTCGAAATGTTGTGTACGTTAACGCGTACCGTGGGTTCAAATCCCACCGTCACCGCCAGAAAACGAAATGACCCCAACTAGGGGTCATTTTCTTTTTCTGGATTGTTCTGGAGTTACTTATCTACTTGATAGTGAATAAACCCGGTCTTGGTCGCGACTCGGTCATAGAGCTGCTGGGCAGTCTTGTTCGTTTCGGCGGTCAACCAATAAACCTTGGCCACCCCGGCGGCCTTTGCCCATTCATTCACGTGCTCAATCAGTGCTCGACCAGCCCCAGAACCCCGAGAGTCGGCCGAAACATAGAGATCTTCGAGATAGACGTAGTCTTCGCGAGCCCAAGTGCCCGGATGGGTCAGCCAATTGACCATGCCAATCGCTTCACCCTGGTCATTTAGGGCTAGGGCTCCGAACATGTTGGTTGACTCGTCGATTAGGCGGTCAAAGGTGTGACGGGTGATTTCGTCGTCGAGTACGGTCTCATAGAACACCAAATAGCCCTGCCAAAGGGGCAGCCAGGCCTCAAAATCGCCACTTTTCAGGGCTCGAACAACGGTCATGCCCCAATTATGTGGGCAAATCGCGGGTTGTCGTCCTAATTGGGTAGGGGTAACCTAATGAAATGCCTGAAATTGAACTCAAAGACGACGAAATCGTCGTTCGCCTGAGCTTTTGGCAGCGCTTGGCGGCTGTTCACGGCGATTTGCACATTCCGGCAACCAGCATCCGTGGGGCAGCCGTGGCAGACCGGGATTGGCTGAAAACCATCGGATTCAGGGTTCCGGGCACCGCTTTGCCGGGCCTAATCATCGCCGGCACCTACATCAAGCCAAAAGACAGCACTTTTATCTATTGGACCCGCCGCAGCCCCTCGGTTTTGCAGCTAAATCTGAGCGGACGCCCCTACAACCGCGTGTTTATTGGGGTTGACGACGCTGCCGCGCTCGCGGATCAGATCAACGACGCCCTAACAGCCTGCTAATAGCACTTTTGGCCGAATTTCGGGGCTGATTCGAAAAAAATGTTGGAAATCTTGCCCGAATCGTTATAGGGTTGAGGTTTGCTCCCAATCACCCCGCATGCATATT
>JAHEGB010000027.1 GCA_024645175.1 Microbacteriaceae bacterium | reverse complement strand
TGGGGCAGTGCCGTTTTGGCGCAACCAATAATCCATTGCCTTGGTGCAATTCGAAAATTCTTTCGTTTTTTGCCTTGGCCTGAGTATGTCCGTAAAGAGTAAAACAAAATATGACAAGCACCCCAAGCAAGCAGATCGCAGTCAACGACATTGGATCTGCTGAGGACTTTCTAGCAGCAGTCGAGAAGACCCTTAAGTTCTTCAACGACGGCGACCTAATCGAAGGCACCGTAGTCAAGATTGACCGCGACGAGGTTCTTCTAGACGTTGGCTACAAAACCGAAGGTGTTATTCCTTCACGCGAACTTTCAATTCGCCACGACGCAGACCCATCAGAGATCGTCTCAGTAGGAGACTCTGTTGAGGCACTTGTTCTTCAGAAAGAAGACAAAGAAGGTCGTCTAATCCTTTCAAAGAAGCGCGCACAGTACGAGCGCGCGTGGGGCGATGTCGAGAAGGTTAAAGAAGCAGATGGCACCGTTACCGGTGTTGTTATCGAAGTTGTTAAGGGTGGCCTCATCGTTGACATCGGTCTTCGTGGCTTCCTTCCTGCATCACTCATCGAGCTTCGTCGCGTTCGCGACCTAGGCCCATACTTGGGTCAGAAGGTTGAAGCGAAGATTCTTGAACTAGACAAGAACCGCAACAACGTTGTTCTTTCTCGCCGCGCACTGCTAGAGCAGAGCCAGTCGGCAAACCGAAGCACCTTCCTTGCAGACTTGGCTAAGGGCCAGATTCGCACCGGTGTTGTTTCATCGATTGTTAACTTCGGTGCGTTCATTGACCTAGGCGGCGTAGACGGTCTAGTTCACGTTTCTGAATTGTCATGGAAGCACATTGAGCACGCATCAGAAGTTGTTGAAATCGGCCAAGAGGTTACCGTTGAGGTTCTCGAAGTTGACCAGGACCGCGAGCGTGTTTCACTATCACTCAAGGCAACTCAGGAAGACCCATGGCAGGTATTCGCTCGCACTCACGCGATCGGTCAGTACGCACCAGGTAAGGTCACCAAGTTGGTTCCGTTCGGTGCGTTCGTTCGCGTTGCAGACGGCATCGAAGGTCTAGTTCACATCAGCGAGCTTTCGGCTAAGCACATTGAGCTTGCCGAGCAGGTAGTTGCAGTCAACCAAGACGTATTCGTCAAGGTAATCGACATCGACCTAGACCGCCGTCGCATTTCGCTATCGCTAAAGCAGGCTAACGAAGAGGTAGACCCAGAGGGCACCGAATTCAACCCAGCGCTTTACGGCATGGCTGCAGACTACGACGACGCTGGTCAGTACAAGTACCCTGAGGGCTTTGACTCGACCACCAACGAGTGGAAGCCAGGCTTCGAAGAGGCTCGCGCTAAGTGGGAGAAGGAATACGCCGAAGCTCACGCCCGTTGGGAAGAGCACAAGCGCCAGGTCAAGGTTGCAAACGAGGCAGCTGCGAAGCTTCCTGATGCACCAGCGGCCGAGCCTGCTGCTTCTAGCTCAAGCTACTCAAGCGAGTCAAGCGACGCTGGCACTCTAGCCGGCGATGAGTCACTCGCTGCTCTTCGCGACAAGCTAAAGAGCGCAGAGTAATAACTCTCATAAGAGAGCGGGTCACTTCGGTGGCCCGCTTTCTGCTTTAACCACAATTCTGTTTAGGCTTTAGGTATGTATCTGATTGGGCTAACCGGTGGCATCGCTGCTGGCAAGAGCACCGTCGCAAAGCGATGGGTTGAACTCGGCGCAATCGAAATTGATGCAGATCAAATTGCTCGCGAAGTCGTCGAGAAAGGGACTCTCGGGCTTCAAAAAATCCGTGACCATTTTGGCGATTCGGTGCTCAACGAAGATGGCACTCTAAATCGGGCTGCACTAGGCAAGCGTGTTTTTGCTGACCAAACAGAACTCAATTCTCTCAACGACATTGTTCACCCACTTGTAAAAGCTCGCACGGCTGAACTGCTCGCACAGATGCCACCGCACGCAATCGTGATCTATAACGTGCCACTACTTGTCGAGGCAGCTGTCGACCATGACTTTGACACTGTCGTTACGGTTGAGGCTCCAGAAGAAGAACAATTGAAACGTCTTGTCACAAATAGGGGAATGACCGAGACAGAAGCCAAAGCCAGAATCATGAGCCAGGCAAAGCCGGTTGAGCGAGCAGCTCGGGCAGATCGCATTCTTAGCTCGAACCAAGACATACACCTCTTGCTTCGCGACGCCGATGCTTTGTGGCGAGACATCGAGAAATCAGCAGCAGCGAAGACGGCGGTCTAAATGCAACCGACTCGTGCACTGAATAAATTCGAGGTGATCAGTGAATACACGCCATCTGGAGACCAGCCTCAAGCAATTGCAGAACTGACGAAGCGCCTGAATAATGGCGAGCGAGATGTCGTGCTGCTCGGTGCTACCGGAACCGGAAAGTCTGCAACCACCGCTTGGCTCGTCGAACAGGTTCAGCGACCAACCCTGGTTTTGGCCCACAACAAGACCCTTGCCGCACAGCTGGCGAATGAGTTCAAGCAGCTGCTGCCGAATAACGCAGTCGAGTATTTCGTTAGCTACTACGACTATTACCAGCCCGAAGCCTACGTTCCGCAGACAGATACATTCATCGAAAAAGACAGCTCGATCAACGAAGAGGTTGAGCGCCTTCGCTACAAAGCAACGATGAGCCTGCTTTCTCGCCGTGACGTTATTGTGGTGAGCACGGTCAGCTGCATCTATGGTCTGGGTGCGCCTGCCGAATACCTTAACCAGAGCGTTCCGCTTCAGGTTGGCGACCGAATCGATCGAGACGCCCTCATTCGCAGATTCGTCGAACTGCAATACAAGCGCAACGACATCGATTTCAGCAGAGGCAACTTTAGGGTCAAAGGCGACACCATCGAGATCATCCCGGTCTATGACGAGTTGGCAACCCGAATCGAATTCTTTGGCGACGAGATTGAAGCCATCTATTCGCTATCGCCACTAACCGGCGAAGTGCTTGGGCAGCCATCGACAGTCGCGATTTTTCCTGCCTCTTATTACGTGGCACCGGCAGAGCAGATGGGCCGCGCCATGGAGGCCATCGAACACGAGATGATCGCCAGGGTCAAAGAGTTCGAAGCTCAGGGCAAGCTGCTCGAAGCGCAACGAATCAAGATGCGAACCACCTTCGATTTAGAGATGATTCGCGAACTGGGCTTCTGCAGCGGAATCGAGAATTACTCTCGACACATCGACGATCGCGAACCTGGCGAGGCACCTAGCTGTCTGCTCGACTATTTTCCTGATGATTTCTTGACTGTGATCGACGAGTCACACGTGACGGTTCCTCAAATCGGTGCCATGTATGAGGGTGACGCTTCACGAAAGCGCACCTTGGTTGAGCATGGCTTCAGACTGCCTTCAGCCATGGATAACCGCCCACTTCGCTGGGATGAATTTCAGCAGCGCGTCGGGCAGACCGTCTATCTATCTGCCACACCGGGCAAATACGAGATGGGTGTTAGCGGCGGGGTAGTAGAACAGATTATTCGCCCGACCGGCTTGATTGACCCGCAAATCGTTGTGAAGCCCACAAAGGGTCAAATCGATGATCTGCTTGAACAGATTCGCGTGCGCGTTGCAAAAGACGAGCGCATTCTGGTGACAACTCTGACAAAGAAGATGTCTGAAGAATTGACCGACTTCTTAACCGAAGCTGGCGTGCGAGTTCGTTACCTCCACAGCGACGTCGACACGCTTCGGCGCGTTGAACTTCTTCGCGAGTTGCGAACCGGTGCCTATGACGTTTTGGTCGGCATTAACTTGCTTCGTGAGGGTCTCGACCTGCCAGAAGTTTCTCTGGTGGCGATTCTCGATGCCGATAAGCAGGGCTTCTTGCGTTCAGCGACATCTCTAATTCAGACCATCGGTCGTGCCGCCCGAAACATCAACGGCGAAGTGCATATGTATGCCGACCGAGTGACAGACGCCATGGCAAAGGCAATCGAAGAGACCGACCGACGCAGAGAGAAGCAGGTCGCTTATAACTTGGCAAGGGGAGTAGACCCGCAGCCGCTGCGCAAGAAGATCGCAGACATTACCGACGACATCATGCGCGAAGAAGAAGACACGGCGAAGCTCATCGAAGAGAACCGCGGCAAGTCGTCTAGCAAGCTCAAGTCGGGTCAATCGGCATCTGCGACTAAGGGTCGCAAGGGCATAGCCGGCAAGGCCTATGACGAGATTCTTTCGGTGGTCATCGACCTAGAAAACCAGATGAAGGCCGCAGCGGCAGAACTGCAGTTTGAACTCGCGGCACGCATCCGTGATGAAATGGTCGAACTTAAACGTGAACTTCGCCAAATGGAGGCCGCTGGGCACGTTGACAAGGTTTAGTCGATTTAGACTTCTAGGGTGTCAATCACTCCAGTAACCCACTCAAACAAGCTCGTCGTCAAGGGTGCCCGCGTGCACAACTTGAAGAACTTGAACATCGAGATTCCTCGCGATTCGATGGTCGTTTTCACCGGCCTTAGTGGCTCTGGCAAGTCGTCACTGGCATTTGACACCATCTTCGCCGAGGGGCAACGCCGCTATATCGAGAGCTTGTCTTCTTATGCCCGCCAGTTCTTGGGCCAGGTTGACCGACCAGACGTAGATTTCATTGAAGGCCTTAGCCCTGCCGTGTCTATCGATCAAAAGTCAACGAACCGAAACCCGCGTTCAACTGTTGGAACCATCACAGAGATTCACGACTACCTTCGTTTGCTCTGGGCTCGAATCGGAATTCCTTATTGTGCAGAGTGTGGCGAGCGCATCGTCAAGCAGTCGCCGCAGCAAATCGTTGACCAAATCATGGAATTCAGCGAGGGCACACGCTTTCAGATTCTCGCTCAAATCGTCGACCAGAAGAAAGGCGAGTTCGCTGACCTGTTTCGCGATTTGGTTTCACAGGGTTATGCCCGCGCTGTTGTCGATGGTGAAGTCGTGCAGCTTGCCGAGGCCAAGCCTCTTAAGAAGACTTTTAAGCACGACATCTCAGTTGTCGTCGACCGTCTAGTTGCCAAGAGCGACATCGTTGGGCGACTTACAGATTCTGTTGAGACGGCTCTAAAGCTCGCCGGCGGACGAATCATTATCGACATGGTCGACGAGAAGAACCCTGCTAAGAAGACTCGCGTATTCAGCGAGAAGATGTCTTGCCCTAACGAACACCCGCTTGCGATAACAGAGATTGAACCTCGCACTTTTTCATTCAACGCTCCGTTCGGCGCGTGCCCAGAGTGTGGCGGTCTCGGCACCAAGCAAAGCGCAGACCCAGACTTGGTGCTTGGTGACCCCGACGACTCGATTGCCGATGGAGTGCTGTTGCCGTGGTCAACGCCTCAGGGCAAGCTCTACCCATACATGACTCGAATGATGCAGGGCCTTGCCACCGAGTTGAAGTTCAAACTCAGCACCCCTTGGAACAAGCTTGACGAAGAGATTCAGCAGGCGGTCTTGTATGGCAACAATTTTGACGTTCAGGTCAAATGGAAGAACAAGTATGGTCGCGAACTTCGCTACTCGACTGGTTTTGAGGGTGTGATTGCCTATGTCGAGCGCAAGTTGCTCGAAACCGAAAGCGATTATGCGCGCGCCAAGTGGGCTGGCTATCACCGTGAGGTTGAGTGCCCGGCTTGTGACGGAAGCCGCCTTCGCCCTGAAGTTCTCGCAATCAAGGTAAACGACAGCTCGATTGCCGACGTAGCCAAGCTCAGCCTTGCTAACTGCTTTGCCTTCTTCGAGAAGATCAAACTAGACGCTCGCGATGTCAAGATTGCAGCCCAGGTACTTCGCGAAATCAAGGCTCGACTTGAATTCTTGCTAGCCGTTGGTCTCGACTACCTGAGCCTCGACCGTGCCGCCGCAACGCTGAGCGGTGGCGAAGCCCAGCGCATTCGCCTTGCTACTCAAATCGGCTCGGGTCTTACCGGTGTTCTCTATGTTCTAGACGAGCCATCAATCGGTTTGCACCAGCGCGACAACCGACGCCTAATCGAGACGCTAATCAAGCTGCGCGACCTCGGCAACACCTTGCTAGTGGTTGAGCACGACGAAGACACCATCAAGGCCTCTGACTGGATTGTCGACATCGGCCCCGGCGCAGGCGTGCACGGTGGAACCGTAGTTCACAGCGGCCCTTACAAAGACATTCTCAAGAACAAAGAATCGGTTACCGGGCAGTTCTTGAGCGGCAAGCAAAAGATTGAGACCCCGACCGAACGTCGCCCGCTTGACCCAAAACGCAAGGTCAAAGTAATTGGTGCTCGTGAAAACAACCTAAAGAACATCGACGTTGAGTTTCCGCTTGGCGTGTTCACGGCTGTGACCGGCGTGAGCGGCTCAGGAAAATCATCGCTCGTCAACGACATTCTCTATGAGACGCTTGCGAACCGTTTGAACGGAGCAAAGGGCGTCGCCGGAAAACACAAGCGCATCGACGGCATCGAGCAGCTTGACAAGGTCGTGCACGTTGACCAAGCACCGATCGGCAGAACGCCTAGATCTAACCCTGCGACCTATACCGGTGTGTTCGATCACATTCGCAAGTTGTTTGCAGACACTGCAGAAGCCAAGGCACGCGGATACCAGCAGGGTCGATTCTCTTTCAACGTTAAGGGTGGCCGCTGCGAGTCTTGTTCTGGCGATGGAACCCTGAAAATTGAAATGAACTTCTTGCCCGATGTATATGTTTCTTGCGAGGTATGCCATGGTGCGAGATATAACCGCGAAACCCTGCAGGTGAAATACAAGGGCAAGAACATTGCCGAGATTCTCGAAATGCCCATTGCAGAGGCCGCTGAGTTCTTCGCACCGATCAATTCGATCGCGCGCTATCTAGAGACCCTCGTCGAAGTCGGCCTCGGATACGTTCGCCTAGGTCAAAGCGCAACCACGCTCAGCGGTGGTGAAGCACAGCGAGTCAAGTTGGCAACTGAGCTTCAGCGCAGATCATACGGTCGAACCATCTATGTTCTCGATGAACCAACCACCGGCTTGCACTTCGAGGACGTTCGCAAACTGCTTTTGGTTCTAAACGGTCTTGTCGATAAGGGCAACACCGTGATTGTGATTGAACACAATCTAGATGTCATCAAGTGCGCCGACTGGGTAATTGACCTCGGCCCTGAGGGCGGAGCAGGCGGAGGAGAGATTCTCGCGATCGGCACGCCAGAACAAGTTGCCAAGTCTGCAAAGAGTTTCACAGGCAAGTTCTTGAAAGAAACCTTGGCACACTAGAGCCATGTCTGACGAACTGAGTTTTCGGCCGAAAACTTCTGAGATTCCTACCGAACCTGGCGTTTATCGGTGGTTCGATAAGAACGGCCGAGTTCTCTACGTGGGCAAGGCCAAGAATCTAAGGGCACGACTCAGCAGCTACTTTGCACCGCTAGATAGCCTGCACAGCCGCACGCGGCGCATGGTCACCACGGCAACAGATCTTCAGTGGACCATCGTGAAATCAGAGTACGAAGCCTTACAACTCGAATTTCACTGGATTAAAGAGTTCAACCCGCCATTCAACGTTGTCTTCAAGGATGACAAGTCTTACCCATACCTTGCAATCTCAATGTCAGACGCCGTGCCTCGTGCTTTCATCACTCGCAACCGAGACCTTCCAGGACTCAAGTACTTCGGGCCATACACAAACTCATGGGCCATTCGAGAGACTCTCGACACCTTGCTAAAGGTTTTTCCGGTGCGAAGTTGCAGTGCCGGTGTCTTCAATCGTGCGAAGAGTTCAAACCGAGCTTGCCTGCTAGCAGATATTGGCAAGTGTGCCGCCCCGTGCGTTGTGCGGGTAGACCTAAAGGAACACAAGAAACTCGCAGCCGAGTTTGCAGACTTCATGGGTGGTGGCGACACAAAGCACATCGAGACTCTGCGCAAGCGAATGTTTCAGGCGAGCGAGGACCAACACTACGAGTTAGCGGCAAAACTTCGCGACGATGTTGAAGCGCTTGAGACCGTGCTCGAAAAGAGCACCGTCGTATTCAGCGATCAAACAGACGCAGATCTTTTTGCCATTGCCGATGATGAGTTGGCCGCCGCCGTTCAGCAGTTCATCGTTCGCGGTGGGCGCATCCGTGGTGTTAGAGGCTGGGTAGTCGACAAAGAGCTCGAGAGAGACTTGCCCGAGCTAGTCGAATATGTTTTGCAGAATGTCTATACGGCAGGCAAGAAGGGTGCGGTCGCAGATATTCCACGCGAGATCATCGTGCCGGCAACGCCTTCAGACAACGTTGCACTGCAAACCTGGCTTTCTGAGATGCGTGGAACCAAGGTCGAGGTGCGCGTTGCCCAGCGTGGCGACAAGCGAGCTTTGCAAGAAACTGCCATGACCAATGCGAAGCACGCCCTGAATCTTTATAAAACCAGACGCAGCAGCGACTTCACCGCTCGAGCCGAAGCACTAGCCGGAATTCAAGCAGCCCTCAAACTCGAAGACGCACCGCTGCGCATTGAATGTTTCGACGTGAGCCACCTTGCCGGCACAGACGTGGTCGCATCGATGGTGGTTTTCGAAGACGGATTGCCGAAGAAAGATCAATACCGTCGATTCTCAATTGAGAGCACAACCGATGACACCGACTCGATTTATCAGGTGTTGATGCGAAGGCTGAAATATCTCAAGGCACCAGAGACTGACGTTGAGGCCGACCCAACCAAGTTCGCTTACCGACCTAATTTGCTAATTGTCGATGGCGGGCAACCGCAGGTGAGTGCCGCGGTTCGGGCGTTGGCAGACTCGGGAATCACAGACCTTGCTGTCTGCGGTCTGGCTAAGCGCCTCGAAGAAGTTTGGTTGCCTGGCGAGAGTTTTCCGGTGATTTTGCCGAGAGCAACCGACGAGCTGTTCTTGCTGCAGCGCATTCGCGATGAGGCTCACCGCTTCGCCATTACCTTTCAGCGAAAGAAGCGCTCGAGCGCAATTGCTTCGGTTCTCGCAGACATCGCTGGTTTAGGCGACAAGCGCGTTGCAGCGCTTCTGAAGCACTTTGGTTCGGCTAAACGACTCAAGATTGCCACTGTCGACGAAATCGCCGAAGTGGCGGGCATCGGCAAGGTTTTGGCGGCGGAGATTACAACCAAGTTAAATCGCGAAAACTGACCCCATCGGCGTGTCGCGAGGGGCTAAACTCGCTCTGCGACACGCCGAAGGGGAGAACATGAACGAGGAACGCAGGCACGAACTGCTCATCGTCACCGGCATGTCTGGGGCGGGTCGCTCGACCGTCGGAAACGCTCTTGAAGACCTCGGCTGGTATGTGGTCGACAACCTGCCGCCACAGATGCTCGGGCCAATTTCAGACCTATTTACACTCACCAAAACCAACTTGCCAAAGCTCGCGGTTGTCATCGATGTTCGCGGTGGCGAGTTCTTCAGCGACCTTCACGAAAACCTTGCACAACTCAGAAACCGAAACCTAAATCTTCGACTGCTATTTCTCGAGGCGACAGATTCAGCGCTGGTTAAACGCTTCGAGCAGGTTCGCAGACCGCACCCGCTTCAAGCAGATGGCACAATTCTCGACGGCATCGCGGCCGAAAGAAATCGACTAATCAGTCTTCGCGAATCTGCAGACGTGATTATCGATACGAGCGAACTCAACATTCACCAGCTGAGCAACAAGATCACAGACAGCTTTTCGCTCGAAGAAAGCAAAAAACTTCACGTCACCGTTATGAGTTTCGGTTTCAAGTACGGTTTGCCTGCCGACGCAGATCTTGTTGCTGACATGCGTTTTATTCCAAACCCATTCTGGGAGGAATCGCTTCGGCCTTTCACGGGCGAAGACCGCAACGTGAGCAATTATGTGCTCAGCGCAGAGGGAGCCGAAGAGTTCATTGAGAACTACGTTGCGGCTTTGCGCCCGGTGCTCAAGGGATACACCAACGAAAACAAGCGTTACGCAACCATCGCGATTGGTTGCACAGGCGGAAAACACAGATCGGTTGCCGTGAGCAAACGCATCGCAACAGAATTGGCAAAACTCGACGACGTCGCAGTGAGCCTCAAACACAGAGATCTAGGAAGGGAATAGCGATGGCGCTAACTTCAGAAGTCAAAGACGAACTGGCCAGAATCGAAGTCACCAAGAGCTCTACGCGAGTGGCCGAGTTGTCAGCAATTCTTCGATTCGCCGGTGGACTGCACCTAATCAGCGGCCGCATCGTCATTGAGGCCGAAGTCGACGCAGCTTCTATTGCGCGCCGCATTCGCAAAGACCTCATGGAACTTCTCGGCATCGAGAGCGAGCTTGCAGTTATTGCACCGTCTGGCATTCGACGCACATCGCGCTACCAGGTGCGAGTCATCGCCCAGGGCGAGTTGCTCGCTAGGCGAGCAGGTCTAATTGACCCAAAGGGCCGCCCGGTGCGAGGTTTGCCGGCACATTTGGTTTCGAGCACAATTCCTGAAGCTCAGGCCGTTTGGCGCGGGGCGTTTTTGGCTCACGGTTCACTAACCGACCCTGGTCGCTCGGCAGCGCTCGAGATCACAGCACCTGGCAACGAAGCTGCCATGGCACTTGTCGGAGTCGCCCGTCGCCTCGGCGTTTCGGCTAAGGCTCGCGAGGTTCGCGGCGTGCACCGCGTTGTCGTTCGCGACGGCGAGGCTATCGCAGCCATGCTCACTCAAATGGGCGCTCACAGCAACGTTCTCAAGTGGGAAGAAGCTCGCCTTCGTCGCGAAGTTCGTGCAACAGCAAATCGCCTTGCCAACTTTGACGATGCCAACCTTCGCCGTTCGGCTCAGGCCGCGGTTGCAGCCGGTGCTCGAGTAAAGCGAGCGCTCGAAATTCTTGGCCCAGATATTCCTGAACACCTCCGCTACGCAGGGGAGTTGCGCCTCAAATTCAAAGATGCGAGCCTCGATGAACTTGGCCACCACGCCAACCCGCCAATGACCAAGGATGCCGTAGCCGGCCGAATTCGCCGTTTGCTTGCGATGGCAGACAAGAAGGCTGAAGAGCTTGGCATTCCACTGACAGACGCAGACCTGCCAGAAGACCTAGAGGATTAGTTCGGAATAAGCCGAACAATTAGCAGTTAAACAAAACGAAGGAGCAAAAATGAGCAACTACAAACTTCCAGACCTAACCTACGACTACGGATCACTCGAGCCACACATCTCGGGCAAGATCATGGAACTGCACCACAGCAAGCACCACGCGGCCTATGTTGCCGGCATCAACGGTGCCCTTGCCGCCCTTGAAGAGGCGCGCGAGAAGAACGACTTCGCAAACATCAACAAGTTGCAGAAAGACTTGGCCTTTCACCTCGGTGGCCACATCAACCACTCAA
>JAHEGB010000008.1 GCA_024645175.1 Microbacteriaceae bacterium | reverse complement strand
GTTCGCGGCTTCATCGAACCAATTGCAAAAGAATTGCCGATGGAATATGCACTTGAGTTGAACAAACTTATTCAAATGCAGATGGAAGGGGCTGTCGGTTAATGACTGAAGCAGTTATTCGGCCTGGCAGCACCGCGCATAGCCACGGTGCATCAGAGATTCCTCTGCAGACTCGCAGCGAGCGTCTGCGCTCATCGAACCCAGCAGATCACGTGGCAATCGACGGTCGCGACGAGCAGTGGCGATACCTTGATGCCGCTCGTTTAGCTGGCCTCGACGTCAACGTGCTCAGCGATGCTGCAGGTGACCTCGCGTTCACTGGTCCAAACGAATTCAGCTTTGAATTGGTTGATGCTACAGACCCGCTATTTGGCACAGCAGGACTGCCAGAAGACTTGCCGAGCGCAAACGGCTGGTCAGCCGCTGCCAAAGCGGCGAAGGTCACTCTGAACGGCGAGGCTTCTGAAGCCGCGATCCTCAAGGTCGATGGCATTAAGCGCGACCGAGCGGCCCACATCATCGTGACAAGCAAGGTTCACTCACGCGGAACCGTTGTTATTGACCACACCGGCGACGCCTCACTTGCCGAGATCGTTGAGATCATCGTTGGTGACGAAAGCGAACTGACCGTTGTCTCAATTCAAGACTGGGATTCCGAAGCGGTGCACACCTCTGCGCAGTTCGCGCGAATCGGCCGCAACGCCAAGTTGAAGCACATCGTCATCAGCCTTGGTGGCAAGACGGTTCGTGTCACACCAACAGCAGAATTCACCGCACCTGGTGCAGAGGTAGAACTTCTTGGTCTCTATTTCGCAGACGCGGGGCAGCACCTCGAACACCGCAGCTATGTTGACCACGCAGTTGCCAACTGCAAGTCTCGCGTTACCTACAAGGGAGCGCTGCAAGGCAAGGGTGCACACACCGTTTGGGTTGGCGATGTTCTTATTCGCAAGGCCGCAGAAGGTACAGACACATACGAGCTAAACCGCAACCTATTGCTAACCGATGGCGCTCGTGCCGACTCGGTACCGAACCTAGAAATCGAAACCGGTGAAATCGAAGGCGCAGGGCACGCGAGTGCAAGTGGTCGATTTGACGACGAGCAATTGTTCTATTTGCAGGCTCGCGGAATCAACGAACTAGACGCACGCCGCCTGGTGGTGCGTGGCTTCTTGAACGAAATCATTCAGAAGATTGGCATCGAGTCAATCGAGACTCGCTTGAACGAATCAATCGAGCACGAGCTGACTAGGAGCATCAACTAATGGCTATTCGCATTTGTGCAATTGAAGACCTAGCGAAAGGCGCATACACTCGCGCAACGCTTGGCGACAAAGTGCTAGCGATCTTTCGTTCGAAAGACGGCAACTATCACGTGGTCGACGACATGTGTTCGCACGAGAGCATCTCGCTTACTGCGCACAACCAGCCGAACCTAGAAGATTTCGTTCACTTCACCAACGACTATGTCGAGTGCCCTTCACACGGCGCAAAGTTTTCATTCAAGGATGGATCACCGACCCTTCCGGCTTTTGAACCTATCCAGGTTTACGAAGTCATCATCGAAAATGACGAAGTATTCGTCGAATACGAAGCTTAGGAAAGAAGCACATGGCTATTTTGCAAATCAAGAATCTGCACGTTTCAGTAGATACAGAGCAGGGCAGCAAAGAGATTCTCAAGGGAGTCGACCTAACCATTCGCAGTGGCGAGACGCATGCGATTATGGGCCCGAACGGCTCGGGCAAATCAACATTGGCTTACACAATCGCAGGCCACCCAAAGTACACCGTCACCGAGGGTGAAATTCTGCTCGACGGCGAAAACGTTCTCGAGATGAGCGTTGACGAGCGTGCCCGCGCAGGTCTCTTCTTGGCTATGCAGTACCCGGTTGAAATTCCTGGTGTTTCGGTTAGCAACTTCTTGCGCACCGCTAAGACCGCAATCACTGGCGAAGCTCCGGCAATTCGCCCATGGATTGGCGAGGTTCGCGAGGCAATGAGCAACCTAAAGATGGACCCGGGCTTCACCGAGCGAAACGTGAACGAGGGCTTCTCTGGTGGAGAGAAGAAGCGCCACGAGATTTTGCAGCTCGAACTGCTGAAGCCACACTTTGCAATTCTCGACGAGACCGACTCAGGCCTAGACGTAGATGCTCTTCGTGTCGTTAGCGAGGGCGTAAACCGCGCAAAGACAGCAAAAGGCTTCGGCGTGCTCTTGATCACTCACTACACCCGAATTCTGAACTACATCAAGCCAGACTTTGTGCACGTATTCGTAGCAGGCAAAATTGCCGAAGAGGGCGGACCAGAGCTAGCAGAGCGTCTCGAAGCCGAAGGTTACGACCGCTACGTGAAGGCCTAAATGCCAAACGAACTAGCACCGCAGAAGTACGACGAGGTGGTTGAGGCCCTGAAAGAGGTCATCGACCCAGAACTCGGCGTGAACATTTATGACCTCGGGCTCATCTACGACCTGTTCGAATCAGAAGAAGACAAGAGCCTTCTAATCAACATGACGCTAACATCTGCGGGTTGCCCGTTGACCGACGTAATCGAAGAGCAGACCGCAGAGGCACTTGACGGTGTTGTTGAGGCATTTCGAATCAACTGGGTCTGGATGCCGCCCTGGGGTCCAGAGAGAATCACCGATGATGGCAAAGAACAAATGCGTGCCATCGGGTTCTCGATATAGACGCTTAAACAGAAAATCGGCCGAGAGTTTCTCGGCCGATTTTTCTTCTGAACTAGTTGTTCTTGAATTTGTTAGCTAGACGCCATGCTTCTGGAACGATTGCAGCCGCAACAAAAGCCTTGATTGCATCCCAGACCAAGAATGGCAAAACACCGAAGTTCAGACCCTTGTTCCAGTCGCCACCAAGGTATCCGTAGGTTAGCCAACTAGCACCAATTGCATAGATGATCGCTGAACCGATGACATAAGAGGCAATCATGCCAATTGAAGTGTTAGACCAACCCTTTTCGGCAAGCCAGCCAACGAGGCCAGCAGCCAAGATGAAACCGACGATGTAACCACCGGTCGCGCCAAATAGGTAGTCGAATCCGTGAGCCTGAGCGGTGAACACCGGAAGCCCAAGGCCGCCAACGAGTGCATAGAGAGCAAGTGAAAGTGCTCCGCGAACCGCTCCGAGGGTCGAACCTACGAGAAGAACTGCCAAGGTCTGAAAAGTGAAAGGAACTGGCTCGTTTGGAATTGCCAACTGTGCGGCAAGCGCCGTGACGGCAGTGCCGATCAAAACTAGGGCGATATCGGCCGCGAGGCTCTTTTTGACGAAACGATCAACGACAGTTGAGCGGTGAGTTAGGGCAATTGACATGTGTTCTCCATAAGAAATTGACTTGGGTCAATTGTAAACTAGGGCTTTTGTAGCCCGTCTACCTAATTGCACTAAATTACCTCGCCCATTTTGGAGCATTCATGATTGCCGTATCAGACCTCGAGATTCGCATTGGCGCTCGAGTGCTCATGTCTGAGGTTAACTTTCGAGTTGCTAGGGGAGACAAAATCGGATTGGTCGGTCGAAATGGTGCCGGCAAGACAACGCTCACCAAGATTTTGGCTGGCGACGGACAACCCGATGTTGGAACGGTAGAGCGCATCGGCGAGATTGGATATCTTCCGCAAGATCCGCGAAGCGGAGACCCTGAAGAACTTGCAAAGAATCGCATCTTGAATGCGCGAGGGCTTGGCGATTTGCTCACGCAAATGGAGCAAGCATCGCTCGACATGGCGAGCATCGACGAGAAGGTTTATGACAATGCGATGCGCAAGTACGGAAACCTAGAGGAGCAGTTTCAAGCTGCCGGTGGTTATGCCGCAGAGGCCCAGGCAGCAGCGATTGCAAGCAACCTCGGCATCAAGGAACACATTCTGATGCAGCCGCTCAAAACTCTCTCTGGTGGTCAGCGCCGCAGAATCGAACTTGCCCGCATTTTGTTTAGCAACGCCGAGACCATGATTCTCGACGAACCAACAAACCACCTCGATGCCGACTCGGTCATCTGGTTGCGAGACTTTCTAAAGTCTTATGCGGGCGGTCTCATTGTGATCAGTCACGACGTCGACCTAATCGGCGAAACCGTGAATCGAGTTTTTTACCTCGATGCAATGCGCGGGGTCATCGACGTTTACAACATGGGTTGGCGCAACTACCTCAAGCAACGCGAGTCTGATGAAGAGCGTCGCAAGCGCGAGCGCGCAGGTGCCGAAAAGCAAGCGGCAACATTGCGTTTGCAAGCAGCTAAGTTCGGCGCAAAGGCATCTAAGGCAGCGGCAGCACAACAGATGGTGAAGCGTGCAGAGAAGCTGCTCGGAGCGCTCGAAGATGTTCGCGAGACAGACCGAGTTGCAAAGATCAAGTTTCCAGACCCGGCACCCTGCGGCAAGACTCCGCTCATGGCAACCAACCTCAGCAAGAGTTATGGTTCTCTCGAGATTTTCACCGCTGTCGATTTGGCAATCGACAAGGGCAGCAAGGTCGTAATCATTGGCCTCAATGGTGCCGGCAAGACGACCATGTTACGCATGCTCGCAGGCATAGATAAGCCAGACACCGGTGAAATCATCGAGGGTCACGGGCTAAAGGTTGGTTACTTCGCTCAAGAGCACGAAACTCTCGATGTTTCAAAGACCGTTCTGCAGAATATGCAGCGCTCTGCGCCGCACCTGGCCGACACAGACGCCCGCAAAGTTCTCGGTTCATTCTTGTTCTCTGGTGACGATGTCGACAAGCCAGCTGGTGTTTTGAGCGGTGGCGAGAAGACGCGATTGGCACTTGCATCGCTCGTGGTTTCATCTGCGAACGTATTGCTGCTCGACGAACCAACCAACAACCTTGACCCGGCAAGCCGTGAAGAGATTCTTCGCGCTTTGAGCACCTTCACAGGTGCGGTCGTTCTGGTCTCGCACGACGAGGGTGCTGTGCTTGCGCTAAACCCAGAACGAGTTTTGATTTTGCCTGACGGCGCCGAAGATTTATGGAATGAAAGCTACGCCGAGCTGATTTCGCTCAGCTAGCGCATTACTGCTGCTTCTCTAGAACCTGATCTTCAGTTTCGGCATCGACCTGCCCAAAAAGCTTTCGCTTAGAAACGCGTTTTTTGCCTGAGAGAGCCTCGCGCTCTTTCTTGATTCCCCAGAACAGCGCTGCTGCCGACATCAGTGCGAAGAGAATCCATTGCAATGCATAACTAAGGTGATTGCCTTCTCCGAGTTGGGGTTTATCAAGTTTCTTTGGTGCATCGACACCTGACAAAGACTCACCGGTCAGCGACTCACTGGCCATTCGCACATAGAGTTTGCTAAAAAATTTCTGCTCGATGTGCGTTGTCGAAGCAAGTGCCTCGATGTTTATAGTCGCAAGCTGACCAGGGGGAGCCGTGCGATTCAAACTTGGTTCAGAAGCTCTAGTTCTGCCAATCACAGTCTGCGTCGCGTCAGCAGGCAGCGGCACTCTCTCGGGAACCTGGTATTGGTCTCCGGCAGCGACCCATCCGCGTTCTACCGCGATCACGGTGCCATCTGACAATTCAAAAGGCACGACCTGCAAGAAACCAGGCTGGCCATTGAGCGGTCGATTGCGCACGAGCACAGACTTATCGACAAGGTATTTGCCAACGAGTTCGACTTTTCGCCATTCATTTGCTTTCACAAAGGTATCGAGCGTCGCAAGCTGCTGAATCGGCACCGCAGGAGAGTCGTAGTTTTGGGCTAACTGCTGCATGGCAACGAGCGCTTCTTCGCGTCGATTGAATTGCCAATTAGACAGATATACGCAGGCGATTGAGAAAACAACGACCAGGGCAAGCCAACCGAACCAGCGCTTGATATCTGATTTCGCTGCTGACATTGATTAGGGCCTGACTTCTATCGGTCGCGTTTCAAGAAAAAATTCTCGAACCTGAAGATAGTCAACCAGAAAGTCTCGGTGTTGCCCGCAAGCTGCCCAGGTCTTGGTTCGGCCATCGGTGTGAATTCTCGGATTGCGCCAATCGATTAGAAACTCTGCCGAAGAGTCGCAGCCAGCCCGCGAGCATTTCTGATCTGCCAACAGTTATTTGCCCTTAGGGTCAACAATCTTGAAATCAGTTGCTTCGATGCGCAATTGAGGCGCTACAACCTCAGTCGCCTTAGCAGTCTTGGTTTGTGAACCACCGGTGGCATTTGCAATTACTACGGCGAAATAGGGCAAGAAGATGGCTCCGGCGAAACAGACCCACATGAACCAGCCGCTGACATAAACGCCGAGCACGATGCAAACCACTCGAAGCGACATTGCCACGGTGTAGCGAATCATGCGTGATTTGCGCTCATCCTCGGGAGATTGCTCGAGGTTTGTGACGCTCTGGGCCGTTGCCACTAAAACTCCATTCGAGGCGATTGTTCAAGGCTAATTTTAAGCCAAAGACTAGACTTGCCATTAGTTTCAACGCCTTCAAGGGCGTCCGTATTCCTGATTTGGAGTAAATAGTGACTGAAAGAGTCGTGCTCGTTACCGGCGGAAACCGCGGAATCGGTCGCTCAATTGCTGAGGAATTTCTCAAGCAGGGACACAAGGTAGCAGTAACCGTTCGATCTGGCGAGGGTCCAGCCGGCGCACTCAGCGTCAAGGCTGATGTGACCGACGCAGCATCGCTCGACGCAGCGTTTGCCGAAATCGAGGAGAAACTCGGACCGGTCGAGATTTTGGTAGCAAACGCTGGCATCACCAGAGACACTCTGCTGATGCGAATGACCGATGAACAGTTTGAAGAGGTTGTCAACACCAACCTCAACGGCGTATTCAGAGTGTTGCGCAGAGCAACCATGGGCATGATCAAGAAGAAGTACGGTCGCGTAATTCTGATTGGTTCGGTTGTTGGTCTTCTCGGCTCAGCCGGACAGGTCAATTACTCGGCTACCAAGTCTGCACTTGTAGGTATGGCAAGATCAATCACCCGTGAACTCGGCGGCAGAAACATCACAGCAAACGTCGTTGCGCCTGGCTTCATCGACACAGACATGACCGCGGCGTTGCCAGAAGAAGCTCAGGCAGATTACAAGAAGCGCATTCCAGCTGGCCGTTTTGCTTCTCCAGAAGAAGTAGCACGCGTGGTCACCTGGTTAGCATCTGACGATGCTTCATACATCAGCGGTGCCGTCATTCCCGTCGACGGTGGCCTAGGCATGGGTCACTAGAAAGAAACGCAAATGAGCAATCCACTTGCACCAAATAGTTTGAAGGGCAAAGTTGCCCTAGTCACCGGATCATCTCGAGGCATCGGTGCAGACACCGTCACCTACTTTGCTGAGGCAGGCGCTTCGGTACTAGTTAATTACCGAAACAAAGAGGCCAGGGCCCTAAAGATTGTTGCGGCAATTGAAGAAAAAGGTTCAAAGGCAATCGCGTATGGCGCAGATCTTACCGACCAGCAAGCCGTCGAGGCAATGTTCGAGGCGGCCGAAGCTGCATTCGGCAAGCTAGACATTTTGGTCATGAACGCTTCTGGCGGCATGGAAGCCGGCATGGGCGAAGACTATGCGATGCGTCTGAACCGAGATTCACAGGTGAACTTGCTAAAGGCAGCCTTGCCGCACCTCAAGGATGGCTCTCGAGTTGTCTTTGTCACTAGCCACCAGGCGCATTTCATTCGAACTACGCCGACCATGCCAGAGTATGTGCCGGTTGCGCTCTCGAAGCGAGCTGGCGAAGACGCACTGCGAGCCATGATTCCTGAACTAGCCAGCAGAAACATTGGCTTCGTGGTTGTATCTGGAGACATGATTGAAGGAACAATCACGGCAACTTTGCTCGAGCGCGCAAACCCTGGAGCGATTGAATCGCGACGCGAGGGTGCCGGCAAGCTTTACAACGTGAGTGAGTTTGCTGCCGAAATTGCTTTGGCTGCCGTAGAAGACATTCCTGCGAACAACACGCGTCTCGTCGGAGACACCAGCGACTTTATCGCCGAGTAAGCCCAAGCGCTTCGGCCAATTGAAATAGATCGCGCTTGCCGATTACTAGGTCGGCTTGATCTCGCACGATTTGCTTTGCGTTGAACGCGATAGACAAGCCAGCAGCCTGCATCATTTCAAGATCGTTTGCACCGTCACCTACTGCGACAGTCTGAGCAATATCGAATCCGGCTAGTCGAGCCCATTCGAGAAGAGCATTCTTCTTTTCGCTGCGGTCGATGATTTTGCCAACGACTTTTCCGGTGAGAACGCCATCGATAACTTCAAGCTCGTTTGCGCGAGCAAAATCAAGCGAGAGTTTCTCGGCAAGGGGAGTCAACACCTGACTGAAGCCTCCGCTAACTGCACCCACGCGACCGCCAGCCGCGTGCACAGCATCAATCAACTGAGCCGCACCCTGCGTGATGGTGACCTGCTGAAAGACAGATTCAAAAACCGAAAAAGGCAGCCCGGCAAGAGTTTTGACTCGTTCAATCAGGCTTTCGGCAAAATCAAGTTCACCGGCCATCGCACGCTCGGTCACAGCAGCGACTTCGGCGCGTTTGCCTGCCACGTCGGCCAATAGTTCAATTACTTCGTCTTCAATGAGGGTTGAATCAACATCGAAAACGACTAAAAGTTTCGTCAAGGTGTAACCAGCACACCCTTAGCTACCACGGTGATTCCGGTCTCTGAAACCGTGAAGCCTCGCGCCAAATCCCTGTCGCGATCGACACCGATTGACGCACCGTCTGCAACGACGACACCCTTGTCGAGAATGGCCCTGCGAATAGTGCAGTCGCGACCAACCTGAACATCATCTAGCAAGACTGAATCGGTAACCAAAGCTCGTGAGTGCACCCGAACATTAGGCGAGAGAACGCTTCGCTCAACGATGCCACCCGAAACTACCGTTCCGAGAGAAACAATCGAGTCAGTCGTGCGGCCCTGGTTGCCTTCGCCGTCGTGAACGAACTTGGCTGGCGGCAGATTAATCTGCTGCGTATGAATCGGCCACTCACTGTTGTAAAGGTTAAAAACAGGCATCACAGAAATCAAATCCATGTGCGCTTCGTAGTATGACTCGATGGTTCCCACATCGCGCCAATAAGAGTGGTCTCGCTCGGTCGAGCCCGGAATCTGATTGAACGTGAAATCGTAAGCGCTTGCATCTTCGCGAGACACCATATACGGAATGATGTCGCCACCCATATCGTGCGACGAGTCGTCGAGTGTTCCATCGTGCTCAATCGCATCGATTAGCGCTTGGGCAGAGAAAACGTAGTTACCCATCGATACAAGCGCCTCGTTTGGCGCGTCTAGTAATGGTTTTGGATTGCTCGGCTTCTCACGGAATGCCGAAATCTTGGTTGGGTCGCTGTCGTCAACTTCAATAACACCAAATTGAGTAGCTAGGTTCAGTGGTTGACGAATAGCCGCGACGGTCACGCCACGACCAGATTCGATGTGTGCCTGAATCATTTGATCGAAGTCCATGCGATAAACGTGATCTGCACCGACGATGACGACGATGTCAGGTCGCTCATCGCTAAGCAAATTCATGCTTTGCAAAATTGCATCTGCGCTGCCAGAGAACCAGCGCTTGCCAAGACGCTGCTGCGCAGGAACCGAAGCAACATATGAGCCGAGAAGCGGAGACATTCTCCAGGTCTGCGAAATGTGTCGGTCGAGAGAGTGCGACTTGTACTGAGTGAGAACCACGATGCGTCGCAGTCCAGAGTTAATTAAGTTCGAAAGTGCAAAGTCGATGAGTCGGTAGCTTCCGCCAAATGGCACTGCCGGCTTAGCGCGTTCATCTGTAAGCGGCATGAGTCGCTTTCCTTCACCACCGGCAAGGACCATTCCGAAGATACGTGGACTACTCATACCGAGAATGTTATTGCTCAAAGCGAACACACCGCTAGCATTGCGCTATGAGAATCGACCTGATTACCAAGGAATATCCGCCGTTCATCTATGGCGGAGCAGGCGTGCACGTGGCTGAACTGGTGAGAGTTCTGCGCAAACACACCGAAGTCCAGGTTCGCTGCTTTGGCGAGGTTCGTGATGAAACTGATACACACTCATACAGTCACCCAGAGTCTTTCAACGCAACCAACGGGGCATTGCAAACAATGGCAACCGACCTAACCATGGTCAATGACATCGCAGGCGCTGACCTTGTGCACTCGCACACCTGGTATGCCAACTTCGCGGGTCAGGTCGCATCGAGCCTGCATGGCATTCCTCACCTGATCACAGCTCACAGCCTCGAGCCGTTGCGCCCCTGGAAAGAAGAACAGCTTGGCGGCGGTTACCGCCTTTCATCTTGGATAGAGCGCACGGCTTATGAGGGAGCGACGGGAATCATTGCCGTTAGCGCTGGCATGCGTGCAGACATCTTGCGTTCCTATCCACAAATTGATCCGGCTAAGGTTTCTGTCGTTCACAACGGAATCGACCTCGAAGCTTTTCAGGCAGCAAACAACCCAGACTTGGTTCGTGCGCACGGAATTGACCCTGATCAGCGCAGCGTGGTCTTCGTGGGCCGCATCACGCAGCAAAAGGGACTTCCATACCTGCTAAAAGCCGCACGAGAATTGCCAAGCGATGTTCAATTGGTGCTCTGCGCGGGTGCACCAGACACCCCACAAATTCTGCAAGATGTGAGCGATCTAGTCGCCGAACTTCGAAAGATTCGCAGCAATGTGGTCTGGGTCGAGCAACACCTAAGTCGAGTCGAACTAATTGCGATTCTTTCTGCTGCTACCGTCTTTGCCTGCCCAAGCATCTATGAACCGCTTGGCATAGTGAACCTCGAGGCCATGGCTTGCGGAACCCCGGTAGTCGCTACTGCGACGGGTGGCATTCCAGAGGTCGTCGCACATGGCAAGACTGGCTTGCTGGTTGAGATCGAGCAGTTGCAAGACGGCAGCGGCAAGCCACTTGACGAGAAGAAGTTCGTCGCCGATTTTGCAGCTGCACTGAATGAGATGCTCGAGAGCCCGAACATCGCCGAATTTGGATTAGCTGCGCGCAAGAGGGTAGAAGACCACTTCAGCTGGGATAGCATCGCCGAGCAAACCTTGAGCGTGTATCGCGGAGCAATCGCAAATTTCAAATAGGCTCTGAATATGTCTCGCGTTCTCGATTTCAACAACGTCACCGTTCTTCGCGACAAAAAGCCAATCATCAACAATATCGACTGGCAGGTCGAATCTGACCAGCGCTGGGTGATCATCGGTGCAAACGGTGCCGGAAAAACCACACTTCTTCGCGTTGCAGCAGCTCAGATTCAGCCAAGTTCTGGCACAGCAAAGGTTCTTGGCCAAACTCTTGGCGAGGTCAATGTCTTCGAATTGCGCACTCGCATCGGCTTTGCGTCAAACGCACTTTCAAGCCACATTCCAAACTCAGAAACCGTTCTTAATTCAGTAATGACTGCGAGTTATGCCGTCACTGGGCGTTGGAATGAGCAATACGACGACATCGACGTGCGTCGAGCTCACCGAGTCTTGAACGAGTGGCACCTTGCCGAATATGCAGATCGTGCCTTCGGAACCCTGAGCGATGGCGAACGCAAACGCGCTCAAATTGCACGCTCAGTCATGCCAGACCCTGAACTTCTATTGCTCGACGAACCGGTGGCAAGCCTCGACCTAGCAGCCCGTGAACAGACCATCTCGGTTATCGGCGCTTATGCATCAGAGCCAGCGGCCCCAGCAATGGTCATGGTGACCCACCATCTCGAGGAGATTCCAGCAGGTTTCACCCACGCAATTGTGCTTAGCCAAGGTCAGGTCTATGCCGCGGGCGAGATTCGGTCGACTTTGACAAGCGACAAGTTGAGCGAAGCCTTTGGCATTCGGTTGGCAGTCGATTTCACAGACGGGCGCTACAGGGCTCGATTTAGCCACTAAATGGCCCAATTTCTAAGTGAAAAGTGCTGGCATTGGGCTATTTGCTTTGTTATGCTTGTCCCTTGGTGCTGTTGCACCGCATCCAAATACCTGGACCCAATCTTTCGATTTATCAAGGAAGTTTCGCATGAAGGCTGACATTCACCCAAAGTACGAAGCAATCGTTTTTCGCGATCTAGCTTCTGGTGTTTCGTTCTTGACTCGCTCAACCGTCACTAGCACCAAGACCATTGAGTGGGAAGACGGCAACACCTACCCAGTCTTCGACGTTGAAATCTCTTCTCAGTCGCACCCGTTCTACACCGGTAAGCAGCGCATCATGGATGCCGCCGGCCGTGTCGAGCGCTTCAACGCACGTTACAAGAACTTCTCATAAACTAAAAAGAAAAATCCCCGACGCGAGTCGGGGATTTTCTATTTAAGCGTGGGTTTATTGTTTGATCGGCCAGCCGGGGCTCGCCTTGAAATTTTTATCGACGTTGTTGATCATCCATTTTGCAAAGCTTTCGTCGATTTCTTTCGCCCAACCAATTTGCGAGTTGTGCAACTCACCGGCAGAGGCTGGCAGTTTGTCGACATGGGCCTTCATTATTGCCAGTCCAACTCGGCCGGCAGCAATTGCATCGGCCTTTGAGTTGTGGGCATCGTCAAGCGCAACCTGATAGAACTCGGCAACAATTTCTAGTTTGCGTTTGCCTTTTCTGAACTTGTCAAAGGTTTTGTCAACAACAAGTGGGTCAAACACCGGCATTGGTTCTGAAATTGGCTCAAGACCTAGTGCGACGGCCTGATGATAAAGAATTGTGAAGTCATATGGGGCGTTGTATGCAACGACCGGAATGCCGCGGGCAAAGCAATCGCGCATCACATCGAGAATCTCAGAAATTACCTCTTTGTAGTTGCGCCCTTCAGCACGAGCCATCTCGGTAGTTATGCCATGCACATTGCTGGCAACCTCAGGAATCTCGATCTCTGGGTCGGCCAACCACTCGGGCCGATCGACGACAACATTGCCGTCTGCATCTAATTCAACGATTGTCGCCGTAACGATTCTCGAAGTCTTTAGATCAAGACCTGTGGTTTCGGTGTCAAAGACGGCAATTCGGTTGGCCCACTCGGGCAGCGCTTGAGAATTCACTAGAACAGGCTATGCCTAGGCTGCGACAAAGCTCGCCAGATCGGCCTGTGTGTTAGGCCAGGCCGCAGCCCTTGGCTACTTCAATGGCAGCCTTCGAAAAGTTGAGAGTAAAAATGTGCAAGCCCGGAGCGCCGGCGGCGAGCAAGTCGTTTGCAAACTGCAAGGTGTAATCCATGCCAATCACACGAGCCTCGTCTTCGTCTGCGTTTTGCAATCTTCGGAGCAGATCGGCCGGAACGGCTGCGCCGCTCATCTCTGCCATGCGCAAAACTTTTGCCGCGTTTGATATCGGCATAACGCCAGGAATAATCGGCAGAGTAGTGCCAGCCGCGATCGCCTTTGCTTGAATTTCTAGGTAGGCATCGACCGAGAAGAACAATTGGGTCATGGCATAGCTCGCACCAGCATTTTGCTTCAAACTCAGAACCTGTGCGTCGTGCTGCAGCGATGGAGACTCTGGATGCTTCTCAGGAAACGCCGCGACACCGACTTCTAGACTGCTTTCACCTCGAACGAGTTCGACAAGTTCAATTGCGGTCTTTAGTTCGCCCTTTTCTAAGGCATCGGGTTGGTCTCTAGGTGAATCTCCGCGAAGGGCAAGAATCGAGCCAACTCCGGCCTGCTCGAAGTGCTTGATGATTTCACGCGAACCGCTAAAGGTCGAGCCCACGCAGGTTAGGTGACCGATAGTGAAAACGTCACGTGCCATGCGGTCGACGACTGCGAGAGAAGTCTCACGGTTCGATCCACCGGCCCCATAGGTGACCGAGACAAAATCTGGCGCTACCTCGAGCAACTTTGAGTAATTTCGCCAGAGAGAAGCCTCGGCATCTTGATCTTTTGGCGGAAAGAATTCGAATGACAGAGTCTTTTGCCCGGTTGACGCTCGTCGGTCGATTGCATCAACCACAGATTTTGGGGTTGAGCTCAGATCTTCACGGATGGCCGACATTCATCTATTTTAAGCGCAGAACTCAAAAGGTAGAATTGTTTCCAATGTTGACTAGCCAATCTCAAGCACTGCTCGATGCAATCCGTTCGCGAGTTGTAGTAGCCGATGGCGCAATGGGCACGATGATTCAAGACGCGGCCCCAACACTCGATGACTTTCAGGGTCACGAGGGCTGCAACGAGATTCTCAATGTCACCCGTCCCGAACTGATTTCGAGCATTCACGCGCAATATCTCAAGTCTGGTTCAGAGGCAATCGAAACCAATACCTTCGGCGCTAACTTTGCGAACCTCGCAGAGTATTCAATCGTCGAAAGGGTCTACGAATTAGCTCGCGCCGGAGCCGAAATTGCCCGCCAAGTTGCCGATGACTTCTCGACAGAAGATAAACCTCGCTGGGTGCTCGGCTCGCTCGGACCAGGCACCAAACTGCCATCGCTCGGCCACGAAAAATTCTCGGTGCTTCGCGATGCCTATCAAGATGCCTCTCGCGGACTCATTGACGGGGGAGCAGATGCGATTCTGATTGAAACCGTTCAAGACCTCTTGCAAGCAAAGAGCGCAATCATTGGCGCTAAGCGAGCGATGAAAGAAACAGGCAAGCAGATTGCCATTTTGGCTTCTGTAACGATCGAAACTACCGGCACAATGTTGCTCGGTAGCGAAATCGGTGCGGCGCTCACGGCCATTAGCGCGTTGGGCGTCGACGGCATCGGCCTCAACTGCGCAACCGGGCCGACCGAAATGAGCGAGCACCTCAGGTATTTGTCGAAATATTCGCAATTGCCAATCGTCTGCATGCCTAACGCCGGCCTTCCGGTGTTAGGCCCGCACGGTGCGCATTACCCATTGACACCAATCGAGCTCTCGGCAGCGCACGCGCAGTTCGTTCGCGAATATGCCATCGGCCTTGTCGGCGGTTGCTGCGGAACCACTCCGGCGCACATCGAAGAACTTGCGATGTTGGTTTCTGGTCAAGAGCTAAAGCAGCGCACAGTTACTGACGAACCAGGTCTTGCCTCGCTATATCAGCACCAGCCGTTCGATCAAACCATGACTTACCTTTCTATCGGTGAGCGAACGAACGCCAACGGTTCGAAGGCCTTCAAAGAGGCAATGCTCGAAGAAAACTGGGATGAGTGCATCGAAATCGCTCGGTCGCAAACCCGCGAAGGCGCGCACTTCTTAGACGTCTGCGTTGACTATGTTGGCCGCGACGGGGTCAGAGATGCTCGTGAACTGGTTAGCCGCCTTGCGACAGCGACCACCTTGCCGCTAGTTCTCGACTCAACCGAGCCGGCTGTGCTCGAGGCTGGGCTCGAGAGCCTGGGCGGTCGAGCGATGATCAACTCGGTCAACTACGAAGACGGCGACGGCCCAACCTCTAGGTTCGCCCGAATCATGCCTTTGGTCAAAGAGCACGGGGCGGCGGTCGTCGCGCTAACCATTGACGAACAGGGTCAGGCACGCACGGCAGAAACCAAATTCGCTATCGCAGCACGATTGATTGAAGACCTGACCAACAACTGGCACATGCGACTAAGCGACATAACCGTAGACGCGCTAACCTTTCCGATTGCAACCGGTCAAGATGAGACCCGACGCGACGGAATCGAAACCATCGAAGCTATTCGAAGAATCAATGAGGCTTATCCGGGAGTGCAGACCACACTCGGCATTTCAAACATTTCTTTCGGTCTTTCACCGGCAGCTCGACACGTTCTGAACTCAGTTTTCTTGCACGAATGCGTTCAGGTTGGCCTGACCTCTGCAATCGTTCACGCCGCGCGAATCATGCCTCTAAACCAGATCGCCGAGCACCAACTAAAGGCAGCTCTCGAGCTTATTTATGACAAGCGCGAATATGACTCTGACGGAAACGTCGCCTATGACCCGCTAACAAATTATCTTGATGTGTTTGCGGGCGTCGATACGGCGACCGCAAAGCAATCTCGCGCGGCCGAACTTGCTGCTCTGCCACTCGAAGAGCGCCTCGAGCGCCGAATCATTGACGGCGAGAAGAAGGGCCTCGAAGCAGATCTTGACGAGGCATTGGCAATTGGCAAATCTGCTCTCGAAATCATCAATCAGAACTTGCTGAAAGGCATGCAGATTGTTGGTGAGTTGTTTGGCAAGGGCGAAATGCAGCTTCCTTTCGTTTTGCAATCTGCTGAGGTCATGAAGGCCGCGGTTGCACACCTAGAACCGCACATCGAAAAGTCAGACGACAGCGGCAAGGGTCGCATTTTGCTTGCAACCGTTCGCGGCGACGTGCATGACATTGGCAAGAATCTGGTCGACATCATTCTGAGCAACAACGGCTTCGAAACAGTCAACATCGGCATCAAGCAGCCAATCAATGACATCTTGAAGGCTGCCGAAGAGAACAACGTCGACGTTATCGGCATGAGTGGCTTGTTGGTCAAGTCAACGCAAATCATGAAAGAGAACCTCGAAGAGATGAACCAGCGCGGTGTCGCAAGCCGCTGGCCGGTCATCCTTGGTGGTGCAGCCCTGACCCGTGCGTTTGTCGAGCAAGATCTTGCCGAAATCTACGAAGGTGAAGTGCGCTATGCCCGCGATGCCTTCGAGGGTCTAAAACTCATGGATGCACTCGTCAAGATCAAGCGCGGCGATGCTTCGGTTACTCTGCCGGCTCTAAAAAAGCGAGTAGTGCCTGCACACAGCCTGCTGGTCAGAACCGAGCCAGACCAGGTTCCTAATCGCAGCGATGTAGCAAGCGACAATCTCGTGCCGACTCCACCATTCTGGGGAACCCGCGTCGTAAAGGGCATAGCCCTGCGCGACTACGCCTCGTTTCTTGACGAACGTGCCACATTCATGGGGCAGTGGGGTCTAAAGCCGGGCCGTGGCGAAGACGGAGCCAGCTACGAAGAGCTTGTCGAAACCGAAGGGCGCCCAAGATTGCGCTACTGGCTAGATAGATTGCAAACCGAGAACCTGCTCGAGGCCAGCGTCGTTTACGGTTACTTTCCGGCAGTGAGCGACGGCAATGACACCGTTGTCTTGCATCACGGTGCCGATGGCGCAACCGATGGCGGTTCTGGCGAGCCTGCCGGAACCGAACGCATGCGCTTTAAGTTTCCGAGACAGGCCCGCGACAGACACCTTTGCCTTAGCGATTTCATAAAGAACCGCGAAACCGCTGAAGTCGACGTCTTGCCATTCCAGTTAGTGACTATGGGCTCAAAGATTGCCGAAGAAGCAAATCGTCTATACAAAAACAACCAGTATCGCGACTACCTAGAACTTCACGGGCTCTCGGTTCAACTAACCGAAGCACTTGCCGAATTTTGGCACTCGAGAATTCGATCAGAACTCGGATTCTCTGGCGAAGACCCGAGCGATGTCGATGGCCTATTCAAACTCGAATATCGCGGTGCTCGCTATAGCTTTGGTTACCCTGCATGCCCCGAACTCGAAGATCGAATCAAACTCGTCGAACTGCTGCAGCCTGGTCGCATTGGGGTCGAGCTTTCAGAAGAACTGCAACTGCACCCAGAGCAGTCAACTGACGCGATGATTCTTCATCACCCAGAAGCAAAGTACTTTTCGGTCTAATGAACACAGCCGTCACCCCACAAGCCCTCTCAACTTCGGCGAGAGCGCGCGCACAGAAGCTAACGGTGACTCTCGATTCAACGCTGACAAGTTATTGGTATTACCCGGCTCTCAACTCGAAGCCACTTGGTTCAATAGTTTTCATTCACGGATACCGCGGTAACCACCACGGTTTAGAGGCCATTGCCGGCGCAATCTCAAACTTCGATGTCTACATTCCAGACTTGCCAGGTTTTGGAGCGAGCGAGCCCTTTAGCGAGCAGCACACAATCGACCGCTACGCCCGTTGGGTTCGCGACTTTCTTGAGTCATTGAAATTGAATGCAAAGCCGCATCTGCTTGGTCATTCATTCGGAAGCATCGTTGTTTCGGCATATGCAGCTCAATACCAAGGAATCTCGAGTTTGATGCTTGAAAACCCGGTGGCCGCCCCAGCACTGACCGGGCCAAAAGCGGCAACAACAAAGCTTGCGAAGGCATTCTTTTGGCTGGCTGGGGCTCTGCCAGATGCGCTTGGAACCGGACTCCTGAAAAGTTGGCCAATGGTTCGAGGCATGAGCATCATCATGACCAAAACCAGGCAGCGCGATCTGCGCGGGTGGGTTCACCAGCAGCACGACGAGAACTTCAACGACTTTGCCAACCGCAGGGTAGCTCTCGAGGCATATCAGGCCTCAATCTCAAACTGCGTTGGCGACTTCGCTGCAAAGTTCACAGCACCAACGCTGATGATGGTTGGCGAACTTGACGACATCACCACGGTCGCGCAACAGCGGGTTCTTTTTGAAAACCTGCCGGTTAAGCAAAAGCGCTTCAAGCAACACGGCGCAGTTGGGCATCTCACTCACTACGAAGTTCCGGCAGCTATAGCGAACGACATAGAGCAGTGGGCGAGCGAAGTAGGCGAGAGCCGCAAATGACAGCCAAGAAAATCACAGACACTTTATTCTTTGACGCACGCTACATCCGTGTCGATCACCACGATGGCATCAGCCGCTTCTCATCTGGTCTCTGTCAAGAGGTCAGCAAGAAAATCAAAACGGTTGCCATAATCAGCGATGATAGACAACTGAAATACTTGCCTGAGGCAATTGAGCACGTGAAGCTCAGTGATCCAACGAATGCGCTATCAGAGTTGTTGATCGCGAGAAATCTAAACAAACTCGGTGCCAAGCTGGTTTTTTCACCAATGCAGACAATGGGAACCTGGTCGCGCAAATACAAACTTCTGCTAACCCTGCACGACCTTATCTATTACTCGCACCCAACGCCTCCGCCGTCTCTTCCGCTGGTTATTCGAATCGGTTGGCGATTGTTTCACAGCGTCTACTGGCCGCAGCGGTTCGTCTTGAACCGAGCAGACGCGGTCATCACCGTTTCAGAAACCACAAAGCGACTGATTGAGAAGTTTCGACTAACTCAAAAAAACACTCACGTTGTTTATAACGCTGCCGCTCACGTGCACGAACAACACAAGACCGCACACACCCGACCAGCAAAGACACAAAAACTGGTCTACATGGGCAGCTTCATGGATTACAAGAATGTAGAGACGCTAGTTCGAGCGATGCCGCTTCTTGCCGATTATGAACTTCATCTGCTCAGCAAAATTAGTGATGACAGACGGGCCGAACTAGCGAGCCTTGCGGCTACAAGCAATGTCATCTTTCACAATGGAGTGAGCGAAGCTGAATATCTGAAGCACCTCGATGATGCGGTTGCCCTGGTTAGTGCTTCTCGAGACGAGGGTTTTGGAATTCCGGTGATTGAAGCCATGGGCCGAGGTTGCCCGGCAATCATCAGCGACATCGAGATTTTCAGAGAAATTGGCTCAGATGCCGCTATTTACTTTGAGCAGGAGTCGCCCCAGTCGTTTGCTGATGCTGTGCGCAGCATCGAGAAGCCAAGCTCCTGGAAAGCCAAGAGCATTGCGTCGTTAGCGCAAGCGAAGAAGTTCAACTGGCAAGCTTCGGCCGATGAACTTATCGCCGCCATCGAAACTCTTTACTAGCAACGCTCGCTATTTCGACAAGTCTGCGAGCGAACGTGGCTCGAAGCTTTCGATTCGCCAGCCGTTTTCGTCGTGAACAATCACAGACAAAGATGTGTTGCCAAAACGTTGACCCTCTAGGGGCAGTTCGCCGCCACTCACCATTCGAACTAGCTTTCTGATTAGAGCGCCGTGACTCACAGTGAGCACGCGAGTACCTCGATAAACCGTCAGCAGCCGGTCAAGCAAGAGTTCGGCGCGAGCCCTCAAGACGTCAAGGCTCTCGCCACCGGGTGGCAATCCATCAGGAAAATCGCGTTTCCACTCTTCGTGGGTCATGCCCTCAGCGTCGCCAAAAGAGCGCTCGAGCAAAAGCGGCTCGATAGATACCTCAGATATGCCGAGCTGCTGAGCAACAATTTCGGCTGTCTCTTTCGCTCTAGACAGGGGAGAGCTCGCAATGAAATCCCAGTCTTCTGCATTGATCACTTCGGCGGCAATTCTCGCTTGCGCAAGGCCCGTTTCGTTTAAGGGAATATCGGTGATTCCCTGCAAACGAAAGTCAATGTTCCAATCGGTCTGTCCGTGTCTCAGTAATCCGACGGTGGTCTTAGTCAATTAGCAGCCTCTCTAGCGCTAGCGATGTGTTTGCCTCAATCTTTGCAAGTGCAATCGAGTCGGCCTTGGTCGGGCCAAGGTTGACTATGACGATTGGTTTATTGCTCTTGGCGGCCGCTCGGGCAAATCGCATTCCTGAGTTAACGGTGAGTGACGTTCCGGCAATGAGCAGGGCATCGGCAGCCTCTAACTTGCTCATGGCGAGTTCTGCTCTTTCGATTGGCACGCTCTCGCCAAAAAAGACGACGTCGGGTTTCAGAATCGAACCACAAATTGGGCAATCTGGAATTTTGAAATCTGCCGCCGCCTCAACCTCGGCGTCGCCATCTGGCGAGAATTCGATTTGCTGATCTTTTCTAACTGACGGGTTTAACTCACTAAGCAAGACATCCATGTCTGTTCGTTTCATGAGCTTCTTGCAGCCGACACAGACAACCCGATCAAGCCGCCCGTGAAGATCGATTACGTCTTTGGCACCGGCCGCCTGATGCAAGCCGTCAACATTCTGCGTGACGATCTGCTCTAGTCGACCATTTCGCTCGGCGGCGGCAAGTGCCTGATGGCCTAGGTTTGGGCGGGCCTCAGCGATGCGACTCCAACCGACGTAACTTCTTGCCCAGTAGCGCACTCGAGCCTGCTGGGAACCCATAAAAACGTCATAGGTCATCGGGTGGCGGGCAACTCTGCCTTCGCCTCGATAGTCGGGAATGCCAGAGTCAGTGCTTATTCCAGCGCCGGTCAGAACTAACAGCTTCCTGCCGGCCAATCGAGTGCGCGCGAAGTCGATTCCATAGGCCGATGCGGCGCTTAGAGATTCGTCTTGGGCTGTCATCTAATCAAGTGTAAATCGCCCGCTCGAGATAGGGGTTTAAACCAGAAACCCCGCATGTGGAGTGCGGGGTTTTGGTTTAGCTGTCTCAAGCTACGTGTCCGAAATGGGACTTGAACCCACACCCCCCGAAGAGGACTAGCACCTCAAGCTAGCGCGTCTACCATTCCGCCACCCGGACGAGTGATTGAGTATGAAACTCGGCGACAAGAGACGATGTTACCACGAACAAACACGTCGAGTGAGGTCGAATTTGCTGGTCAATTCAGATATGTCGGGGTAGTTTTGGGCTATGGCCAACGACCCGAGAATTGCACTGCAGCAACTAATCGCAGCACTCGAAAGACACTTCGAGGCGATGGCGAGCAAGCGCAGCGATCAAGACCCAGCTGTTGAGCACGCATACGAAGTACTCAAGGATGCCTTTCTTGACTACGAAGAAGCCGTAGACGAAAAGTATGAAGAGTGGCTGCCGTTTGAGCTTGCAGATAACGAAGAAGAGTCTGATTGAACATTTTTGAGGCAGTGATTCTTGGATTAGTTCAAGGACTCACCGAATTTCTACCAATTTCATCGAGCGCACACGTTCAAATTGCCTCGCAGTTGCTTGGCTTAGGTGACATTCCGAAGCCAGAACTCACCGCATTTATTGCGACCATTCAACTTGGCACCGAAGCTGCAGTTCTCATCTATTTCTTCAAAGACATCGTTCGAATCGTTCGCGCTTGGTTCAAATCTTTTGCGCAAAAGAGCAAATCGACAGACGCAGAAAAACAAGATGCCAAGATGGGCTGGCTAATCATCGTAGGCAGCATGCCGGTTGTCGTTGTCGGTTTGCTTTTCAAAGATGCAATCGAAACGCAGTTGCGCAGCCTTTGGGTAATCGCAATCATGCTGATTGTTTTCGGCGTCATTTTGGGCATCGCAGACAGAGTTGCAACGCAACAGAAATCGATTCAAAAACTTTCGGTTCGCGACGGACTGCTCTTCGGTGCCGCTCAAGCACTCGCCGTCATTCCAGGCGTCTCGCGATCTGGCGGAACCATCACAATGGGGCTTTTTCTTGGCTACAGCAGGCAAGCGGCCGCGCGCTATAGCTTTCTGCTAGCCATTCCAGCAGTCATCGCGAGCGGGCTTTTCGAATTCGCAACCACATTTGGTGACTTGAGCCACGCCGACTTCGCAGCCACCGCGGTCGCAACGGCAGTGTCATTCGCCGTCGGTTTTTCGGTGATTGTCGCTTTGCTTCGCTACCTGAGCCGCGGTTCGTTCATGCCGTTCATTATTTGGCGAATCGTGGTTGGCGTTGCCATCCTGGTGATGCTTATGAATGGCTCTCTAGTTGCCTGATTGGGCGTCGCCATCTTCTTGAGCCAAGAAACGCTCAAACTCCATAGCTAGCGATTCTGCGCTGCCGGCACTTTCGTCTGCGGCATCTCGAGCCGATTCGAGTTGTGCAACATAGGCGGCAAGTTCGTCATCGCCTTCAGCGAGTTCGTCGATTCCGCGCTCCCAGGCAAAGGCATCGTCTGCAAGAGTGCCGTGCGCAAACTGCAATCCCAGAATTGATTCAATTTCAAGCAGCAACGAGAACATCGCCTTTGGCGAAGGGGAGTTGTGCACATAGTGAGGTACCGGTGCCCAGAGCGCAAGGGCCGGAATGCCCGCCTGTTCGAGTGACATTGCCAAGATCGAAATAATGCCAACAGGCCCTTCATAGTCACTCGGCTCGATTGCGAGTTGCTGACGAATCTGCGCGCTCTGGCTCGACTTTGAAATTTTTATCGAACGGGTGTGCGGGCTATCAGACGGAACAGAACCGAGAAAGAGCACGCGATCGATCTCGCAGTCTTCGACATACTCCATGATTTCTGCACAGAAGCTCTTCCAGCGGCGCGCAGGTTCGTTGCCAATTAGAAGATAAATGTCTGCGAAACGAGGATTCTCTTCGATCTTGTCTTTAGATGCACGCAATATTTCGGCACCCGGCCATGTGATTTCGCGCTTGCCATCAACATCGCTGGTTACGGTTGGTCGCGAGAAAACGAAGTCGTAGTAATCCTCTGGGTCTACCGCACCAATAAGTTGTGCGTCTAGTTCGGTGACCAGGTGGCGCAGCACACCGCTCGCACCCTCTGCGGCATCGTTCCAACCTTCGAATGCCACGATGAGCGTCTTGCCCTCAAAAAACGGGTTTGCCACTGACGAACTCCAATTCCCTCAACTAAAACCATAAGCGAAGGGCGAAGGTAAAATTGCGGCATGCCTAATCTTCAGCCAGCCGCCGTTCTATGGGACATGGATGGCACCCTGATCGATTCAGAGCACTACTGGATGAACAGCGAGCAGCAGTTGGCCAAGTCGACTGGTGCAATCTGGACAGCCGAAGATGGCATGAATCTGATTGGCATGAGCCTGTATGACAGCACCCGCGTAATCAAGCAGAAGCTTGGACTTAGCGAAGAGCCCGAACAGATTATTGAGAATCTCACCGACTCGGTGATTAGCCAACTCGGCACGCCGATGCCGTGGCGACCGGGAGCTATCGAACTATTGCTCGAACTCAAAAGCCGCGGAATCAAATGCGCCCTAGTGACCATGTCGATGCGCCGCATGGCCCTAGCCGTAGCCGAGCGAGCAGGCGAGTCGGTCTTCGACGTCGTTGTCGCCGGCGACGATGTCATTCACGGAAAACCACACCCGGAAGCCTATCTGAAGGCAGCCGAATTGCTCGGGGTAGACATCCGTGATTGCATTGCCTTTGAAGACTCGGTCACGGGCCTGCGCTCTGCAGAAGCTTCTGAAGCGATTGCGGTGGGCATTCCGAACATCGTGCAACTTGAACAAAAACCTGGCAGGCACATTTGGCAGACTCTCGAAGGAGTAACTGTCGATCACCTGATTGATTTCTACAAAGAACAGCGAGCGAACGATGACCGCAAATAAGAGCCTTCCACGCGGAGCATTTCGAGTTGGCGATCGAGTTCAACTAACCGGCCCCAAGGGCAAACTGAACACCATAACGCTTGAAGAAGGCGGCAGTTTCGGCACGCACCGAGGTGAATTAAGGCATGACGACATCATCGGGCAACCGGAGGGTTCTGTAATCAAGAACCACAACGGAATCGAATACCTCGCACTGCGACCATTGCTGACCGATTTCGTGTTGTCGATGCCGCGCGGCGCGAACATCATTTATCCGAAAGACTCTGCTCTGATTGTGACCATGGGCGACATCTTTCCGGGTGCAAAGGTCGTCGAGGCGGGCGTTGGTTCTGGCGGATTGAGCCTCTACCTGCTGAGGGCAATTGGCGAGCAGGGCAGCCTTGATTCATTCGAACGACGTGTCGAGTTTGCCGAGATTGCCAAGGCAAACGCCGTTAGCCAGCTCGGTTATGAACCAAAAAACTGGAACATTCACATCGGTGACCTTCAAGAAGAACTTCCAAAGGTTGTCAAGACTCACGATGCAGACAGAGTTGTGCTCGACATGCTCGCACCTTGGGAATGCGTCGAAGAGTCTGCAGAAGCGCTTGTGCCTGGTGGTTTGATCATTGGCTACGTTGCGACGGTCACGCAGCTGTCGCGATTTACCGAGGCAGTCAGGGCAAGCGGGCACTTTGCAGAGCCAGAGGCCTTTGAAACCCTATTCAGAACCTGGCACCTGCAGGGACTTGCGGTTAGGCCAGATCACCGAATGATTGGTCACACCGGCTTCTTGGTTACCGCTAGAAGGCTTGCACCCGGAACAGTGCTGCCGAGATTTAAGGGCAAGCAAAAGCCAGAATTTAGCGACGAAGACCTAACCGCCTGGAACCCAGACCACCTTGGCGAACGAAGCGTTAGCGACAAGAAACTCAGAAAGACCGTCAGAAACGCCACCGCGACGGCGCAGGCTCGTCTTGACCGGGATTCTGAATAGCAACCATAAACTTGTCTAATTCCGAACGAAAGTAATTAATTGCGCAAATTCATTGCCGTGGCCGTCATCGCACTAACCACCGCACTTTCAGGTTGTGCCTCGGCACCGAGCAAGCTCGATGCAGACTACGCATCTCTTCCAGAGGTGTGCTCATCTTTCACCACAGGCAAGAACGTCGAGCAGATCTCTGCAGAGGGAGCCTTTGGCACAAAGCCTGCCGTGAAGATTGCAACACCACTGAGCACAGACGTAATCGAGACCGGCGTGCTTCTAGAGGGTAACGGGCCGGTATTCAAAGGCGGAGCACAGGTCAAGTTCGAATACACGGCTTTCAATGCCGCTACCGGAAAAGAATTTGCAGCATCTAAATACGACGGAACAGATGCAGTTGCACAATTTTTTACTAGCGGGCAGAAACTAGATTTCTGCCACGCACTATCAGGCGTAAAAGAAGGTTCACGCGTTGCCATTTTGATTCCTGCGAAGTTAGCACACGACGGTGTTGGCGATGAAGCGAACGGAATCGCTGCGACAGACAACCTTATTTTCGTAATCGACCTGCAGAGGGTCTATTTGCCTCGTGCAGTTGGCGAGAGCCAACCGGCCAAGAGCGGCATGCCGACCGTTGTGCTTGCAACTAACGGTCAGCCTGGCGTTCAAATGCCAAAGGCACAGGCACCTGCAGAATTCAATTTGGTCTCGCTGATCAAGGGCAACGGCGACACGGTTGCCATTGGCGACACCGTCACCCTGCACTACAGCGGCTTTGTCTGGGATTCAGGCGAGCAGTTTGACTCTTCTTGGACAAATGGCGCACCTGTTCAGTGGCAACTTACCGAAACCGGATTCATCAAGGGATTCGTAAAGGCCCTAAACGGCGCAGTTGTTGGCTCACAAATCATGGCCATCATTCCTCCTAGCGAGGGTTACGGAGACCAGGAGCAGAGTTCAATTCCCGCTGGCTCGACACTTGTCTTTATCATTGACATTCTTGGCGTAGATAAAGCAACAACTAATTAGCGGGGTCAACATGGTTAACAGCGGGGGATACCAGAGAGATAAATCTGACGCGGCCGAGCGTTTGCTTAATCTGACTCTTGCATTGATTTCAACCACAATCGGTTTGACTAAGGCCGAGTTGTTCTCGGCTATCCGTGATTATCGAAACGATCTGCAAGACGGCGTTAATTTCAAAACCCTCGAGAAGAAGTTCGAGCGCGACAAGAACGAACTGCGTGCAAGCGGAATTCTTATCGAGACACGCACTCTCGACTCTGACATGGGCGACAACCAGCAGACCCGCTATCTGATCAGCCCAACCGGCTTTCAATGGCCAAAGGGTGTCGAACTAACACCGAAACAACTTCAGCTCTTGCAACTCGCATCGACTGTTTGGCGTCAAGCGTCGCTATCTAGCGAAGCGGCAAAGGGTCTAGATCGTTTGCGCGCACTCGGTTCGGTTTCGCCAACTTCAGACCTCATCGGCTTCGCGCCAAAGGTGAAGACTCACGACTATTCATTTGTTCCGCTAAGCGACGCAGTAGCCGAGCGCCACCCGGTTTCTTTTGAATATCGCAAGGCCGGCCAGCCAAAGGCCGAAACGAGAAATCTGCAGCCTTGGAGAATCACCCACATTGAGGGGCAGTGGATCGTTCAAGGCTGGGACACCGACGCAGACGACTACCGAAACTTCTTGCTAAAGAGAATTGTCTCTGACATCAAGACCTCGGCCGAGACTTTCGATGCACCCACAGACGAGCAGGTTCTAGAACTGCAGCGACTGCTCGATGAACACATCGCATCGAATGTTGCCAAGTTGCGAATCAAGCGCGACAGCATGGCTTGGTTTCACTTTGACCTTCCGAGCGCTGGCACAAGCGAAGATCAAGACTTTGAGCTTCAATACATGGATGTCTGGCTGCTAGCCGATGAATTGCGCGACTACGCGGGCGACATCACTGTGATTGAACCAAAGGAACTAGACGAGGCTATTCGTCACGGATTCGAAAAGGTGGCTGCAGACCATGCCTAAAGCAAAACACTCAACCGGCCGCGATCGTTATAACTTTCTGCTGCCATTTATCGGCTACATAATGCAGAACGAGCCGGTTGAGATCTCTAAGGCGGCAAAGCACTTTGACGTCGAAGAGCAGGTTATTCGCGATGCAATTCACACGCTGACCGTGACAGCAACTTGGCGAAACAACGACTACGAAGAGACCTACTACAACTTTCACACCGAAGAACTTGAAAAGGGAATCATCTCTCTTCAGGAGCGAAATGGCATCGACTCTGCACCGAGACTTTCGGCTCGCCAAGCTGCAGCTCTAGCGACCGGTCTTTCGATTCTGTCGACATTGCCAGAGTTCTCGACCCAACGCGAAATTCAAGAGCTTCTCGACATTATTTCGAAGGGCAGCACCGTTGGTGCTCCACAGGTTTTCGACTTTAGACCCGGAACCGTTGATGCCGACGCCGCAATCATTCGAAGCGCGATGCTTAATGGTCACCGAATTAGTTGCGAATACATCAACAACCGCCAAGAGCACAGCGAACGCGAGATTGACCCGATTCGTCTTGACCCGCGTGGCGATGTTTGGTTCTTGCGTGGTTATTGCCTGAAGAACAAAGAATTGCGATCGTTTCGCCTAGACCAAATGCGCAAGGCGGTCGAACTCGATGTCGAAATTTGCGAAGAGGCAAAGGCGATTCAAGAAATCGATGACGCCGACTACATCGCAAACGATACCGACGTCGAGGTAATCATCGAGGTTGATCCAGAGGCTTATGCAATGCTCGGAGACTTCTCTGCCGAGATCTTGAAGAGTGACGCTAAAACGAACCGCACGACCGCTTCAATCAAGGTCGGCTACCTGCCTTATCTAGGCAAGGTAATTGCTCACTATGGCGGTTCGGCTCGCGTTCTTGAGCCTGAATCGGCCAAGCAGGTTGTGCGCGAATACGCGCTAACTGCCCTCGGCAAATCTCTCGACACACTGCCTAAAGACGACTGATGCCAGCTTGGGGTTGGGCTTTGGTCTGGGTAGGGCTCTCGATAGCGGCCATTGGTTATTTTGCCTGGATAGCTGCAGGCCTGTTTCGCAGCGCCAAGGGCGTTTTTCGCCAGCTCGAGCCAACGCTTGCCAAATTGGGTGCTCTGTCTGAGGCCGTGAACACCAAGGTCGACTACCAGCCAAGCCCAGACAACCTGCTTGACGATCCAGGCCCACACATCGCAAACTATGCGAAGTTCAGAAAGGCCAAGACCGACGAGGCCGCTAAACGACAGCGTAGGCTTATAAACAAGTTAATCGACTTCAAACCCGAAGAAAGCGAGATAAACAATGGCCGGACTTAAAGGTTGGGAATGGATCATCATTCTTGCTATCGTCTTGCTGCTGTGGGGAGCCCCAAAACTTCCTGGACTGGCAAAGAGCCTGGGCGAGTCGATTCGTGTCTTTCGCAAAGAAATGAAGCCTGGTGAAGGCAAGAAAGACTCAGACAAGACTGCCGACAAGGGCGACACGCCTGCTGAAAAGTAGTGGCATCACGCAAAAATCCTGAACGCAAGATGTCGTTCAGGGGTCATCTAGCAGAACTTCGAAAGCGACTTTTTTGGTCTGCTCTCTTTATCGTGGCCGGCGCAGTCGGTGGCTGGTTTCTATTTGATCCGGTTTTCGCGCTGTTGCAGCAACCTGTTCTCGATTTGGCCAAAGATGAAGGCCTAAACGCCTCTGTCAACTTCGGCACGGTGATTGGTGCATTCGATCTAAGAATGCAGGTTTCGATTTTTCTCGGCGTCTTTGTGTCTAGCCCAATTTGGCTCTATCAACTCTGGGCGTTCATTACACCAGCCCTCAAAAAGCGAGAGAGAAAGTACACCCTCGCATTCCTGTTATCAGCGGTGCCGCTGTTCTTGGGCGGTTGCGCATTCGCTTGGCTTTCGTTTCCGACATTCGTCAGAACTTTGCTTGGATTCACACCAGAGGGCAGCGCAAACGTCATAAATGCGAATGAATACGTTCTTTTCGCTTTGAGAATTCTCTTGGTCTTCGGAATCACATTCGTTATGCCAGTGGTGTTGGTGCTTCTCAATTTCATTGGAGCGCTATCTGCAAAGAGCATCATCAAGTCTTGGCGAGTTGCAATTTTGGTAATCGCGCTGGTGGCGGCACTAGCAACACCAACAGCAGACCCAATGTCAATGTTGCTCGTGATGCTTCCGCTAATTCTTTTCTACTTCATCGCAGCGGTGATTGCCTGGCTGCACGACCGCACCAAGGCTCGAAAGCTAAGCAAAATCGTTGCTGATATCTAGTGGAAGACCTAAGCCCAGCCGAACGATTTGCCAAGGCCAAAGCAGATAAGCGACCAAAGTCGGTTCAAAGTTTTCTCGACCAGATTGCCTTTGGTCTCGACCAGTTTCAGATTGACGCTTGCAACGCCTTAGCTGCCGGGAATGGCGTTCTAGTGGCTGCGCCAACCGGAGCTGGCAAGACCATCGTTGGCGAGTTCGCGATTCATCTGGCAATCGAGACCAATCAAAAGGTTTTCTACACAACGCCAATCAAGGCGCTTAGCAACCAGAAATATCTTGAACTGGTAAACCGTTACGGTGCCGAGCGAGTCGGCCTGCTGACCGGTGACAGCAATCAAAACGGTGACGCGCAAATCGTGGTGATGACCACCGAAGTCTTGCGAAACATGATTTATGCGAACAGCAACAACCTGATCTCGCTCGGCTTCGTGGTCTTAGATGAAGTTCACTATCTTGCAGACCGATTCAGGGGAGCGGTCTGGGAAGAAGTGATTCTTCACCTGCCTAAAGACGTGAAGATCGTTTCTCTCAGCGCAACAGTTTCAAACGCAGAAGAGTTTGGTGCTTGGCTCGAAGAGGTGCGTGGCGGCACCAAGATCATCGTCAGCGAGCACCGCCCGGTTCCACTAAATCAGCACGTATTGTTTGGCACCGAAATGCTCGACCTCTTCGAAGAGGTTCAATCTTCGGTTCGCGTGAATCCTGAACTCGCGCAAAAGCACGCGCAAAAACTCCGCCAACCAAGCAATCGCCCGGTTCGAGGTCGCCGCGGTTATCCGGGACAACCAAGAAACCAAGGATTGATTCCTAAGATTTCTAAACCAGAAATTGTCGACCTGCTCGATGAAAACGAGATGCTGCCGGCAATATTTTTTATCTTCTCTAGAGCCGGCTGCGAGGCTGCTGTGAAGGCTTGTCAACATTCTTCAGTCAGACTCACCACCACCGAAGAGAAACAAGAGATTCGTCGCGTTGTAGAAGAGAAGTGCTACAACATCGCCGACGAAGACTTAGATACGCTCGGCTATTTCGATTGGCTATCGGCACTAGAGCGCGGGGTAGCGGCGCACCACGCGGGAATGTTGCCAGCTTTCAAAGAAGTCGTCGAAGAACTATTTCTAAGAAAGCTCGTCAAGGTTGTCTTCGCAACCGAGACGTTGTCTCTCGGAATCAACATGCCTGCCAGAACCGTTGTTCTCGATCGCCTAGACAAGTTCAACGGTGAGGGTCGAGTTCAGATCACACCTGGTGAATACACGCAATACACCGGTCGTGCGGGCCGACGCGGAATCGACACCGAGGGGCACTCGGTGATTCAGTGGTCTGCAAACCTCGACCCGAATTCGGTAGCCGGTTTGGCGAGCAAGCGAACCTATCCGCTGATCAGCGCATTTAGACCAACCCACAACATGGCAGTCAACCTGATTGAGGCTTTCGGCCGAAACCGTGCCCGCGAAGTTCTCGAATTGTCATTTGCTCAATTTCAGGCAGACCGCTCTGTCGTCGGCCTGGCTAAGGGGCTTCGCGAAAAGCAGGTCTCTGTAGACGGCTACAAGCAATCGATGACATGCCACCTCGGTGATTTCATGAGCTATGCCTCGATGCGACGCGAGATCAGCGACATTGAGCGCGAACTCGCATCGACAAGAGTGCGTGCTGAACGAGGCAAAGACATCCGTGCATCAAAAGGCAGAAACGAGAAAGAGCGCAGGCTCAGTCAGCTTAAAAACGAAATCAAGCACCACGCCTGCCACAGTTGCAACGAGCGTGAGGCACACGCGCGCTGGGCAGAACGCTATTTCAAACTAAAGCGAGAACTCGATGCCGCAATGGCGCAGATCGAAGGCCGAACCAACCAGGTTGCCCGCACCTTCGACCGACTCTGCGACCTTCTAGAAGACCTTGAATACATCGAGCTAGACGGCGAAGACACCGTCGTGCTCGAAGCAGGAAAAACCCTTGCACGCATCTACGGAGAACGCGACCTATTGGTTTCAGAATGCATCAGACACTCGGTTTGGAACGGCATGGATGCCCCCGCGCTTGCCGCAATGGCTGCTGGCTTGGTCTATGAGGCCAGGCGCGAAGAAGAGTACGAGATTCGTTTGCCAAAGGGCAACTTCGTTGACTACGCCGAGAAGACCAATGACATGTGGTGGCAGCTCGAGACGCTTTCGAAGAAACACAAACTTCCGCAAACCGAGCAACTCGATTTTGCAATTAGCTTCGCCTTCTATCGCTGGGCTTCGGGCGCACGTCTAGACAGCGTTCTTGAGCAAGCCGACCTTTTGCCAGGTGACTTCATCAGATGGGCCAAGCAGGTAATCGACCTGCTCGACCAAATTTCACAAACCGCCGATGGCAAGTTGGCAGAAACCGCGAAGAACGCCGTTGACTCGGTCAAGCGCGGAATCGTTGCATACAGCTTCTACGGCTAAGAATTAGGCTGACTTCGTGAACCAAATGAAGCGACAACTGCGCAAGAGCCTGTTTATGGCTTGCCTGTTCGGCATCGCTGGCGGCTTGATTTCTTCGCTGGCTTACCCCGACAATGCAATTTGGATCGCGATTTTTCCTTCGATTGCCCTGATCATTTATGCAATCACTTCGGTCACAATAAAGCAGTCGATTCTGGTTGGCTTCGTTTCTGGTTTTGCTTTTTACGCGTCACAAATTCCTTGGATGACCGTCTATCTTGGGCCGGTGCCTTGGCTAGCACTTTCGTTTCTCGAGGCCACAATTTTCGCTCTCGGCGCTTGGGCAATTGCGCTCTCAGACTCCTACCTGAGACAACTCAAAACCACTTTTTCTTCGACGGTGTTCATCGCCCTTGCAATCGCTTCGCTCTGGACAGCGAGGGAGTGGCTTGCCTGCAATTTTCCTTACGGTGGGTTTCCCTGGTCACGAGTAGCCCTCTCGCAATCTAATTCGCCACTTGCCCCATGGGTGTTTTGGGGCGGTGACTCGCTGCTCAGTTTCGTGCTCGTGTTCATCACGGTTCTGCTCATGCTCGGCTGGCGCGACCTAGCTCGTGGTCTCTGGCGCAAATCACTCACGGCTTTCGCCCTTATCGCGACCATCCTGGTTCCGGTAGTAACCCCGATGAGCAACGAGACAGAGGCCGGAACCCTCAAGGTGGCTGCAGTTCAGGGCAACGCCAAGGCCGGGCTGCTCGTGGCTCAACCACGCGGATCGATTTTGCGAAACCATCTGGATGCAAGCGAATCTCTGCGCACAGCAAGCGATAAGCCAGATTTAGTGATTTGGCCAGAGAATGCTGCCGACTCAAGCCCGTTGGCAAACACTGATTCGAAGTGGTTGATTGAAGACTTCGTTAGTCACGTCGGCGCTCCACTTATGCTCGGCACGATAACTCAACGCGGCGACGAGATTTTCAACTCATCACTTCTGTGGCAACCAAAGTTGGGACCAACCGACTGGTACGACAAGAAGCGGCCAGTAGCTTTTGGCGAATATGTTCCAGATCGTGCATTTTGGCGAATGCTTGCTCCAGAACTTATCGATTTGATTCCGCGCGGCTACAGCTTCGGCACCCGCGATGGCATCTTCGAATTGCCATCGACAAAAGTTGGAACCATGATCTGCTTCGAAGTTGCCGTCGATGACATCAGCAGAGACCTGGTGCACTCGGGTGCGACACTGTTGATTGCACAAACCAATAACTCTGACTTCGGCAGAACCAACGAATCGACCCAGCAACTCGCGATAGCGAGACTTCGCGCAATCGAAACCGGACGCGTGTTTGTCAATATCAGCACGGTTGGCACCTCAGCGATTATTTATCCAAACGGAACAATCAGTCAGCAGTTGCCAACATATCAAGCGGCCATGATGCAAGAGGAGCTTCCGCTAAGAAACTCAATCACTCCAGCCATGGCAATTGGTGGTTCGCTCGAAACAGTCAACAACTTTTCAGCTCTTGCGCAAATTGCATTCGTTGTATTCATGCGGTTCAGGGGCAGAAGGGTGAGGGCAAGTGAATAAAGTCCTGGTAATCATGCCGACCTACAACGAAAAGCAAAATATTCGGAACTCTGCAGAGCAGTTGCTTTCACTAAACGCAAACGTTGACCTGTTGATTGTCGATGACAACAGCCCCGATGCGACAGGCGACATCGCAGAAGAACTTGCCAGCCTGAGCGACTCGATTTTTGTGTTGCATCGCGCAGCAAAAGAGGGGCTTGGCCCTGCCTACCTCGCAGGCTTTGACTGGGCATTCGAAAGAGGCTACGAGCGAATTGTCGAGATGGACGCCGACGGAAGTCACAGAGCTCAAGACCTCAGCAAGTTGCTCGAGGTAGACGCCGACCTGGTCATCGGTTCTCGCTGGATTAGCGGGGGAGCAGTGGTCAACTGGCCAATTTCGCGAAAGCTAATCTCGCGCATTGGCAACCTGTATACCCGACTAATGCTCGGCACCAAAGTGCGCGACATGACTGCCGGCTTTAGGTGTTACAAAGTTTCTCTTCTGAAGCAGTTGCCCTTGCAAGAGGTTTCATCTCACGGATACTCGTTTCAGGTCGAGATGGCTTGGCGCTCAATTCAGCAGCAAGCCAGCGTGAAAGAAGTTCCGATCACCTTCGTAGAACGTGAATTGGGAGCATCGAAAATGAACACAGCCATAGTGCTCGAGGCACTATGGCTGGTTACGAAGTGGGGAATAGCCCGACTGTTTAAGCGTTCTGTTTAGAGCTCTGCTTTTCCGGTTGCGCGACGAGCACGAACATAGGCGATGCGCTCCTGCAGAATTTCTTCAAGTTCTTCTTTGGTGCGACGCTCTAACAGCATCTCCCAGTGACTGCGACCCGGACGGTCATGATTAATGGCGATGTCGATGTGCTTGCCATCGGTAACTAGAGCGGCCTGGTGCGAGCACTGACGGCACTGCCAAGTTTCAGGAAGTTCAGCATCTGCTGCAAACACGATCTCAGTGACGTGATTGTTTCCACAGATAAAAGTGTGTTTGCTTCGCTCTGCGAAGTTGACGTTGGTTTCATTTTCTAGACTCTGTGAACCTAGACGCATGCCGCGCATTGTTTGCTCTGACATAATTCCTCCTGAGTTGGGCCATTTTGTAGCCGGACTGATTAAACCCGTTGGTGGATTTATTTATTCCGCGAGCGCGACGATTATGTCGTCTATGCGGTCGCTTACGATTCCGTGAGCACCGCGAGCGCGAAGCACTCGAGCAAGCATAGGGTCGTTGATGGTCCAGAAGTGCAGTTCGACTGCGTGTCGGGCAATCTCTGCGATAAACGCCTCAGAATCGAATCGAAACGCTCCGCGTGACACCGGCAGCTGCAGGGCATCTATGTCACTAAGCAATTTCGACAACTGGCGCTTGAAGCCAAAACGCCAGGCGAACCAAATCTTCAGCAGTCTGCTTGCCGAGGCTGAAGTTGCAACTCCTGGCAATTGGCTAATCGCAGCAATTCGTCGTTTCTCACTGAAGCTAGACACCAACACTCGATCGGTTGCCCCCAGACTTTTGATTGCAGCGACCGTTGGCTCTACCGAGGCGGCATCCTTGATATCGATATTGAATTTGGCGTTCGTGAACCGAGTCAGCGCCTGCTCGAGGGTAATCAAAGACGAACCGTGTTCGAGCCTTAGTTCAGACAACTGCTGCCAGGTTAGGTCGGCAACCTTGCTGTTCACCCCGGCAATGCGCAGAAGATCAGCGTCGTGGCAAATGACGGCCACACCGTCTTTTGAAGCCTGAACGTCTGTTTCTAGGTGAGTGGCTCCGGCTTCTAGCGCTCTGACAAAGGCCTCAGCTGTGTTTTCGTCTAACAGACGCCCATCGGCAGCAACGGCAAGACCTCGGTGTGCAAGAAACCTGAAACCCACAGGGGAGAGGTACGCATTGTTAGTCATCACTGCCTCTCGATTATTGCCGTCTAGGCTAGGGTAATGCCCAATCTCAAGTCATTCACCAGACTGATGCTTGGGCTTTTTATCTACGGCCTGGCGCTAGCCATGGTAATCAAGGCGCAAATCGGCGTTCCGCCATGGGATGTCTTCGCACAGGGCATCTCAGTGACATTTGGCATGACCTACGGGCAAGCGAGCATCGTGGTCTCGCTAATCGTTCTAGTTGCCTGGATTCCGCTCAAGGTAAAGCCGGGCATCGGCTCGGTGCTCAACGCGATCTGCATCGGACTATTCGCAGACATCTGGATGCCTTACGTGCCACACTTCGACAATTACCTCGCCAATCTGGCCATGTTCTGCCTGGGAATGGCCACAGTAGCCTTCGCGACCGGGTTGTATATCAGCGCAAAGCTTGGCAGCGGGCCACGTGACGGGCTAATGCTTGGCACACAGAAACTGCTCAAATGGCCATTCTGGGCAGTCAGAACCATGTATGAGGCCACGGTGCTTACCATCGGCTGGCTATTGGGCGGTCAGGTGCGCGAAGGAACGCTAATTTTTGCCGTCTGTATCGGCTACCTGATGCAGGCATCGCTCAAATTCTTCAAAGTTCAGAAGTAACTAGCCGTGCAACCAGGTCAACACCGCGAAACGGCAAGGGTTCTGTTGCTCGATGCCCAGAATCGCATTTTTCTGCTCAAAACGCATTTTGACCCAGAAGTTCAGCTCGAACCCCGCTGGATCACACCTGGTGGCGGCATTGACCCCGGTGAGAGCGTTCAGCAGGCCGCCATGCGTGAATTGGCCGAAGAAACCGGCATTCGCGCAACGGCTGAGCAGCTTGGCGAGCAAATCTGGCAAACCGACGGCAAATGGCTATGGGGCGATGGCGTGAACTTTCACACGCACGTTGACTATTTCTTTCAACTAAAGGTTGAAACTTTTGAACTCGACGATTCGGCCTGGACCGACGACGAACGTCGCGACGTTTTGGAATATCGCTGGTGGACACTGCAAGAGCTAATCGAATCTGGCGAGATCGTAGGACCATCCGGTCTGGTCGAGTTTTTGAAGCACCACCTGGTCTAGGGCTTTTCCCTATCGCCGATAATGAACATTATGTCAAGTAATAGATATTTGGCGCTCAGGGGTACTTCCCTTCGAATTTGCCTTTAGGCCTGGCTCGCTGCCATCCAGTCAGATAGTTTCTGCGCGGCTTCGCCAGAATCAATCGCCGCGAAAGTTTTCTGCAGCGCGGTCGCAAATGCGGCGTTCAAATCTGCCTGGGTTTCGATCTGGTTCGATCCCAACGAATAAGCAACGACCCCTCCCGCAGCGTTCAGGGCCACCACATCACGGATGGCCGCGAAGTTGCCCGAGCGCTCGCCAGCGAGCAGCTTCTTGGCGACGTCTGCGTTGTGGTGGGCGTCGCCACCAACCAGCTGGGCCAAATCGGCGGTATCTAGACCCAAATCGGCCGGATTCAGCGTGAATTCGCGAACCTCTCCCCCTTGAACCAGCCAAATTTCGCTGTTTCCGGTGGTTGTGAGCTCATCGAGACCGTCTGAACCCCTGAAAACTAGGGCATTTCGGCCTCGGGCAGCCATTTCGGCAGCCATTAGCGGTGCAATCGATCGATTTGCCACGCCGAGCGAAGTGGCTAGCGGCTGAGCCGGGTTAGCAAGCGGGCCCAAGAAGTTGAAAGTGGTTGGCACGCCAAGTGCCTTGCGAATTGGGGCTACATGGCGCATTGCCGGGTGAAAAACGGGAGCAAAGAAGAAAGTCAGGCCGATTTCGGCAAAAATTTCGGCAACTCGCTCTGGTGATAGGTCTAGGCGAATGCCGAGCACCTCCAGCATCTCTGACGAGCCGGTCTTGCCCGATGCCGAGCGACTGCCGTGTTTCATAACCGGCACCCCAGCAGCTGCCGCGACGATCGATGCCATCGTCGAGATGTTGACGGTGCCAACCATGTCGCCACCGGTGCCAACAATGTCGACCGCGTCTGAACCGGTGTCAAGAATCACAGAATGCTGCAGCATCACATCGACTAGCCCGGCGAGTTCTTCGACGCTCTCGCCCTTCGAGCGAAGAGCCATCATGAACGCGCCAATCTGCGCTTCTGAAGAATCCCCAGACATTATTTGTCCCATCGCCCAACTTGCCTCGGCGCGGGTGAGATCGCTCTTTGCGAGCAATTTGCCCAAAATATTTGGCCAAGACTGGGATGAGTTCATGATGACAAGTTTATTAGTGAAAAACCGCATGAATTCGCCCTAATTAGCCCGTTTAAGCAGAGGGCGTGGGTTAGCATTAAGGCATGTCTACAGCGACTTTTTCTTCGCCAACCATCAACCGCCCTAGTGCAACTTCAGTCGGCACTATCGTTTGGCTAGGCAGCGAGGTGATGTTCTTCGCCGCGCTATTCGCAATGTATTTCAGCCTTCGCGCCAACTCCCCTGCAATCTGGGAGGGTGGCACCGAAAAGCTGAATGTGCCGTTCGCATTGACTAACACCCTCATCCTTGTAGCGTCTTCGTTTACCGCTCAGTTCGGTGTGTTCGCCGCAGAACGCATGCAGCCTCGCGCAACCGGCTGGTCTCCTACCAAGTGGGGCATGGTCGAGTGGTTCTTGATCTCTTATGTCATGGGCGCAATGTTCGTTTCAGGCCAGGTTTGGGAGTACGCAACCCTTATTTCTGAAGGCGTAATGCTGAATTCAGACTCATACGGCAGCGCTTTCTACATCACCACCGGATTCCACGCACTGCACGTAACCGGCGGTTTGGTGGCATTCCTCTTGGTTATTGGCCGCACATTTGCGGCTAAGAAGTTTGGTCACTACGAAGCGACCAGCGCAATCGTCGTTTCTTACTACTGGCACTTCGTTGACGTAGTTTGGATCGGACTTTTCTTGATCATCTACGTGTTGAAGTAAAAAGTTAGCGACTAAAGAATGAAAAAAACTATGAAGAATTCACGACGCAGCCCATTTGCTGCGGCACTTGTTATCGCTGCAGGTTTGATCATGAGCGGTGGCGGCTATGCATTCGCAACCGCAGCAGTTGAGAGCGCTACCCCGGTTTCGGCAGTTTCATCACAGGAGCAGGTCGCAGAGGGCGAAAAGCTATTTCTAGCTAACTGCGCAAGCTGCCACGGCAAGAATGGTGTCGGCACTCCAAACGGCCCAACCCTAATCGGTGTTGGCGCTGCTGCAGCAGAGTTTCAGGTTGACAGTGGCCGCATGCCTGCACAGGCAAGTGGTCCGCAGATGCAGGTAAAGCCTGTTCAGTTCACCGATGAGCAAATCGATGCAATCGCAGCTTATGTCGGCTCGCTCGGCGTTGGCCCTGAGATTCCTACCGAAGAAATGATTGCCGCAAACGGTAACGCAAGCAAGGGCGGAGAACTCTTTCGCATCAACTGTGCGATGTGTCACAACGCTGTTGGTGCCGGCGGCGCTTTGACCGAGGGCAAGTTCGCTCCTGCCCTAGTCGGTGTTCCTGCAGACCACATTTACGAAGCAATGCTTACTGGTCCTCAGAACATGCCGGTTTTCAACGATGCCAACCTGACTCCAGAAGAGAAAAAGGACATCATTACCTACTTGAAGTATGTAGAGACCAACCCATCTGCTGGTGGCTATGAGCTAGCTGGTCTAGGCCCAGTTGCCGAAGGTCTTTTCATCTGGATCATTGGTTTCGGAATCATCATCGCGCTGACCATCTGGTTGGGCGCTAAGTCGAATTAGTTTTTCGAAAAGGGAGCAGTCAATTGAGCGAAAAGGCTAAATCAGCCAAAGAGCACAACTACGAGAGCGGCCTAGCCGTTGTCGCAGCTGACAAAATCAAGGACCCAGGTCTAGAGCCACACCGCGTTCGCATGACCGACAAGAGTCCGGCACACGAGCGCGCTGCAAACCGTCAGGTTGCCGCTCTGTTCATTTTGTCTGCGATTGGTAGCGTTGCAGCAATCGTTGCCTACTTCGCTTTTCCGCTTACCGATGACCTTGGCACCGTGCGCGCCAACACCTGGTGGCTTGGAATCTCGATCACGCTCGGCCTATTCGGAATCGGTCTCGGTGCGGTGCACTGGGCAAAGACTCTCATGCCAGACGCAGAAGTTAGCGAAGAGCGTCACCAGACTCGCGGCAGCGATGAAGTTCGCGCCCGCGCAATCGAAATCATCAAACTTGCAGATCAAGAATCAGGTTTCACTCGTCGCAAGCTAATTCGTCGTTCTATGTACACAGCTTTGGCATTGTTTCCGCTGCCAGCTATCTTCTTCTTCGGTGACCTTGGCCCAAGCCCTGCAGACTCACTTCGTCACACGATGTGGCGCAAGGGCACTCGCCTAGCCAAAGACCCAGACGGCACCCCGATCAAGGCAAGTGACGTAACACTTGGTTCGATCTTCCACGTAATTCCTGCTGGTCTAGAAGACCTGCACGAAACCAAACTTGAAGAAAAGGCGAAGGCAGCCGTAATTTTGGTTCGCGTTGACCCAGCAGACCTAATCGAAAGCGAAGAGCGCAAGAGCTGGTCATACGACGGCATCGTGGCTTACAGCAAGATTTGCACCCACGTTGGTTGCCCTGTTGCTTTGTATGAGCAGCAAACCCACCACCTGCTCTGCCCTTGTCACCAGTCAACCTTCGACCTAGTCGACGGTTGCAAGGTCATCTTCGGCCCAGCCTCACGTGCGCTTCCGCAGTTGCCAATTGCGGTTGACTCTGAAGGCTACCTAGTTGCGCAGAGCGACTTCAACGAACCTGTCGGCCCTAGCTTCTGGGAGCGCTAAAAATGAGCAACTCAACCACCACTAAGCCAAAGGGAAGCTTTCTAGCTAACCGTGCTAACTACCTCGATGAGCGTGTTGGCGTAGCCGGCATCCTTAAGGAATTCGGCCGCAAGGTTTTTCCTGATCACTGGTCATTCATGCTCGGTGAAGTTGCCCTATACAGCTTCGTCGTTCTTCTAATCTCGGGTACCTTCCTGACGTTCTTCTTTCAGCCAGCCATGACCGAGGTTGTTTACAACGGTGTTTACGGGCCACTCAAGGGTGCCGAGATGTCGATTGCATATGCATCAACTCTCGACATTTCGTTTGAAGTGCGTGGCGGTTTGCTAATGCGCCAGGTTCACCACTGGTCAGCGCTGATGTTTGTTGCAGCCGCAGGTTTGCACATGCTTCGCGTTTTCTTCACCGGAGCATTCCGCAAGCCGCGTGAAATCAACTGGCTAGTCGGATTCCTATTGTTTGTCTTGGGCATGGCCGGCGGCTTCACCGGTTATTCGCTTCCAGATGACTTGCTGTCTGGCAACGGTCTTCGAATCATCGACGGAATGCTGAAGGGTGTTCCAGTAGTCGGAAGCTCGATTTCGTCACTGTTGTTCGATGGTGAGTTCCCAGGTCACGCAATCGTTGCTCGTCTATACAGCTTGCACATCATGATTGTTCCGGCGTTGATCATCTTGCTCTTGGCTGTGCACTTGTTTATGGTGGTCATTCACAAGCACACCCACTACTCGGGCCCAGGTCGCAAAGACACCAACGTCGTTGGCTACCCGCTAATGCCTGTTTACGTAGCAAAGGCTGGTGGATTCTTCTTCATCGTCTTCGGCGTGATCATGTTGATCGCAACCACCTTCACCATCAACCCGGTTTGGAACTACGGTGGCTATGACCCATCCCCTGTTTCAGCTGGAACCCAGCCTGACTGGTACATCGGTTGGCTAGACGGTGCTTTGCGTCTTGCACCTTCACACCTTGAGTTCCAAGGACTCGGCGGCACCTGGTCGTTCAACATCTTGATTCCACTTCTAGTCGGTGTCTTGTTCCTTGTTGTAGTTGGCGCTTACCCGTTCATTGAGAAGTGGATCACCGGCGACGAGCGTGAGCACCACGTTCTAGACCGTCCACGCAACGCTCCAGTTCGCACTGCTGTTGGTGCTGCTGGTGTCACCTTCTATGCAGTTCTATGGGCAGGTGCAGCTACCGACTTGATCGCAACACACTTCAAGATGTCGCTAAACCACGTTTTGACCAGCATCCAGATTCTGCTTCTGGTCGGCCCTGTGTTTGCATTCTGGGTTACCAAGCGCATCGCACTTGCCTTGCAGCGCAAAGACCGCGAGATAGTTCTTCACGGTCGCGAGACCGGTCGAATCATTCGCATGCCACACGGTGAATTCATCGAAGTGCACGAGCCGCTCGACAAGTACGAAATGTACAAGTTGGTCGACTTCAAGTCATACCAGCCGACCTTGGCTCGCCCGAACAGCGAAGGCAAGATTACCGTTGCCGCTCGCGTTCGTGCTTCGCTCTCGAAGTTCTACTTCCAAGACCGAGTCACTCCGGTTGGCCAGGTTGAACTTGCTGCGGCAGCTCACCACGAAGAGCACGCACCAGCAATCGAAGCTAAGCCTGAAACGAAGAAGCCAGCTGCTAAGAAAGCCGCACCGAAGGCTGCTGCCAAGAAGACAGCGACCACAAAGAAGGCTTCTACAAAGGCTCCTGCCAAGAAACCAGCAGCTAAGAAAGCTGCTCCTAAAAAGAAGTAAGCAAAACGTTGAAATGCCCCGTCGCTTGGCGGGGCATTTCGCTTTAAGCATGTTCTAGGCTGAAAGCATGAGAGAACTTGATCCGACTGCAAGTCACGGATCGGCCTACCCCAGTAACTTTTCGGCAGAACAAAACGCAAAGTACACGGCAGCATTTCAAACGATCACGGACGCCTTCAAGCAAGCCCAATTGGCCTCTCTGCCGGTCTCAGATGAGCACGTGCAAGACCTAGTGCGCCAACACTATGAGTTTTGCCTGCAGTTCTGGACTCCAAGCAGAGCGGCATACAAGTCTCTCGCTCAGGGATACCTATTCCCAACCCCATACCGCGATGCATACGAAGCAGCGAACGAGGGTCTGGCAAAGTACCACCACGATGCAATTGTGATCTGGGCCGATGCCAACCTCGAATAACTATCGAATTCAGGTTGTTGGCACATCTGGTTCTGGCAAGACAACCCTTGCTAGAGACCTCGCTAAACGCTTAGGCATTCAGCACCTCGAACTAGATTCTTTGCATCACCAGGCCGACTGGACTCCCCTGCCCGAGAATGATTTCAAATCAAGAGTGGCGAAATTCGCAGCCCAATCCAACTGGGTAGTCGACGGAAACTACTCAGTTGTTCGAGAAGAATTGAACCCGCGAATCACGCACCTGATTTGGCTTGACTATCCGAGATGGTTTGTCATGTGGCGGCTTTTACGCAGAACACTCTGGCGAGCTGTCAGCAGAAAACAGCTATGGAACGGCAATCGTGAATCGGCAAAGAACATGTTCAGTCGCGATGCCGAGTTGAATGTCTTGCTTTGGTCTTGGACAACGCACGCTAGAAATCGCTTGCGCTATGAGCGACTCTTCGAGGCATTGCCAGATGTCGCCAAAATAAGAATCGGCTCACCTTTGCAGGTGAACCGATTGCTTAGTGAATTTGCTAATTAATGCGCGTTTTGACCGCGGCTGCGCTCGAACACGAACTGAATCAAAGCGACCATTGCAAGTGGGAAGCCAATGAAGAATAGCCACCAACCCACTGCGAGTGCTGCGAAGCAAACAGCCGCAAATAGGCCTAGGAACAACGGCCACCAGCTCCACGGTGCAAAGTAACCAACTTCGAAGTCTGCGTCTTCGACACGTGCATCTTCGCGATCTTCAGGTGCAAGACCTTGTCGCTTGGATGTCATCTGAAGGTAGAAAGCCAGGAATGCTGACATTACCGCCAACATTGCGATAGCAGCCGAAGCGATTGGTTCGAATCCTCCATCAGTGCTGTTGGCATACCAAATCATGTAGCCAGAAGCGGCCACGGTATAGAACGCGGTCAGAAACCACATCAAGCGTGCATTGAACTTCATATCTTGATTAGCCCTTCTTCTTTGCGTCGACCTTGGCCTCTGGTGCTGCGAACTCTGGGTGGTTCAAGTCGAATGCAGGTGACTCAGAACGAACTCGAGGCATCGAGGTGAAGTTGTGACGTGGGAATGGCGATTCGGTTGCCCACTCTAGCGAGCGGCCGTAGCCCCATGGGTCGTTCAAGGTGGTCTTTACACCACGCTTGTGCGTGATGTAAACGTTCCACAAGAACGGCAAGAAAGATAGCGCAAGAATGGCTGATCCGGCGGTTGAGAGCTGGTTCATCCAGGTAAAGCCATCTTCAGGCAAATAGGTCGCATAGCGACGAGGCATGCCGATGACACCAACCCAGTGCTGAATCAAGAACGTTGCGTGGAAGCCGATAAAGAGCAACCAGAACTGAATCTTGCCGAGTCGTTCGTTGAGCATCTTGCCGGTCATCTTTGGGTACCAGAAGTAAATTCCGGCAAACATTGCGAACACAACGGTTCCGAAAATTACATAGTGGAAGTGTGCAACCACGAAGTAGCTGTCGCTCAAGTGGAAGTCAAGAGTAGGCGAAGCCAAAATCACACCGGTCAAACCACCGAAGATGAAAGTGGTCAAGAAGCCGAGTGAGTAAAGCATCGGAGTCTCGAAAGTCACCGAACCCTTCCACATAGTTCCGATCCAGTTGAATACCTTCACACCGGTTGGAACTGCAATCAACATGGTTGTGAATGCGAAGTATGGAAGCAGAACTCCGCCGGTGACATACATGTGGTGAGCCCACACGGTCATCGAAAGGGCTGCAATCGCGATGGTTGCAAAGACCAGAGTCTTGTAACCAAAGATTGGCTTGCGGCTGAACACAGGGAAAATTTCAGAAATAATTCCGAAGAACGGCAACGCCAAAATGTAAACCTCTGGGTGGCCGAAGAACCAGAACAGGTGCTGCCAAAGCATTGGGCCACCGTTGGCTGGGTCAAAGATGTGTGCGTCGAAGCGACGGTCTGCACCGAGCGCGAACAAAGCCGCTGCTAGCGGAGGGAAACACATGATTACCAAGATCGAGGTGACCAAAGTGTTCCAGGTGAAGATCGGCATGCGGAACATAGTCATGCCAGGTGCGCGCATGGTCAAGATGGTGGTTATGAAGTTGACACCACCCATGATGGTTCCGAAACCACCGAGGGCAAGACCAAAGACCCACAGGTCACCACCGATACCCGGCGAGAATGTCGTATTCGATAGCGGCGCATAGGCGAACCAACCGAAGCTAGCGGCACCTTGTGGAGTGAAGAATCCGGCAACTGCTACGAATGAGCCGAAGAAATAGAACCAGTACGCGATGGCGTTCAGACGTGGAAACGCAACGTCTGGAGCACCAATCTGAACCGGCATCAAGATGTTTGCAAACGCTGCGAACAGCGGTGTAGCGAACATCAAGAGCATGATGGTGCCGTGCATGGTGAAGAGCTGGTTGTACTGCTCTTTGGTCTGCACGACGGTCAAGCCTGGCGCTGCGAGCTGGGCACGGATGACCAAAGCCATCACGCCACCGATCAAGAAGTAGATGAAAGAAGTAATCAGGTATAGGTAACCGATTTTCTTGTGGTCGGTGGTGGTTAGCCAATCAACGACGATGCGGCCCTTCGACTTCTTCTTCATTGAAGTTGAAGTTGCTGAAGCTGTTGGAGTAGCCATCTTCCCTATCCCTTAATTTCTGAGCCGTTGCCCGGTAGGTTCTGGTTTCGGTTGTACTTGCTGTCAAGCAATCCTGTGTTTCCCTGCTGAGCTAGCTCAGCCATGTGAGCGTCGTAGTCAGCCTGCGAAACGACCTTCACATTGAACAACATCATCGAGTGGAACTCACCACAGAGCTCGGCACACTTACCTTTGTAGGTTCCGATTTTCTGTGGAGTGAAGTACATGTGGTTGGTCTTGCCCGGGAAAATGTCTTTCTTGTACAAGAAGTCGATTACCCAGAAAGAGTGAACTACGTCGCGTGAGGTGAGGCTTAGGTCAACCGGCACGTTGACTGGCAAGTAAAGGGTTGGCAGCGAAGCTTCGCTTCCCTCTTCGCCAGCGAACTGCGACTGAATACCCGAGTCAAAGACCATGTTTGAGGTGTAGTTGAAGTCCCAGCTCCATTGCTTGCCGATTACCTCCACCTGAATCTGGTTTGAAGGGTGAACTGGTTCTTCGATTGCAGCCATGGTCTTGGCTGTGAACGCAAAAAAACCGATGACCATGACCAGAGGAACCACGGTAAACAGGGTCTCGATTGGGTTGTTGTAGCGCATCTGCTCTGGCATCGAGGTGTCGCCCTTGCGGCGGCGGTAGACGATGATCGCATAGAACATGAGGCCCCAGGCGATGATTCCAACACCCCAGAGCACGATCCATGAGCCAGTCCAGAGCTCAACGATCATGTCGGTGTGGTTGGTTACGCCCGGCTCACCTGGCAAGAAGCCACGAGATAACTCAGCTGGCGAGCAGCCAGTGAGAACCAGAATCAATGTTGCTGCGATAGGCAGTGAAGCCCACTTAAACGCATTTTTGCGACGCACAATTCGCCCTTCAGGTGCAAAACAGTTACATGTTTATCCTACGCTTCGGGCGTGCCGAGATTGGCTGAAAACGCCGAAAAATAAGCCCTTAAAGCAAAAATCCGGCCACCGGGGCCGGATTTTCGACAGTCAAATTAGTTGAATGAGTTGCCGCAGGCACAAGACCCAGTGGCGTTCGGGTTATCGATGGTCAACCCCTGCTTCATGATGCTGTCTTCAAAGTCGATGGTTGCGCCTACGAGATAGTTAGCACTCTTTTGGTCAACTACAACCTCAAGCCCACCAAAGTCCTTGACTAGGTCAGTTTCGCCGAGTTCTTCGTCTGGAAACAGGTCGTACTGAAAACCAGCGCAACCGCCAAGCTTGACCTCGATACGAAGGCGAACGTCATCGGCTAGCCCCTGGGCCTGAAAAAGCGCCTTGACGCGATCGCGAGCAATGTCGGTGAGCATTACTTCGTGGCTGAGAGTGTCTGACATCGATTTCTCCTTCTGCAGAGCTTTAAGTCTAAGGTCTTAAACCTAATTGACCCTTAGCTCATTCCCCTTGATCAAAAATAGGCTCTCGGCAACCATTGCGCCCCGAAGAGTGTCGACGTGAACCGACTCATTTGGGCTGTGTGCACGAGAATCGGCATCTTCGACGCCAGTGACCAAAATCTGGGCTGACGGAAACACTTCGAGCAGGTCTGCGATGAATGGAATCGAACCGCCGATGCCAATGTCGACGCTCTCGTTGCCAAAGGCCGCCGAGAGGCTCGCGTTTGCCAGTTGCTTGGCCCAACCGTCTGCCTTTGCTTCGAAAGGCTTGCCCATTTCAACCTCGCCATAAGACAGCTTTGCGCCAAAGGGTGTGTGCTTTTCGAGGTGTGCGCGAAGCAAGGCAAGAGCGTCCTCTGGCTCTTGGCCAGGCGCGATGCGCATGCTGATCTTGGCGTTTACCGAAGGCAGAAGCGTGTTCGATGACATGGCAACCGACATTGCATCGATTCCAATAACCGTGATCGAAGGCTTCGTCCAAATTCGATCAAGGATACTGCCTCGGCCAATCATTGAAACGCCATCGAGCAGACCTGAGTCGATTCGCAACTGTTCTTCTGTGAAATCGAGATCTGAAGCCTTGGTTGAGTGAAGGCCCTCAACCGCAACGTCGCCGACCTCGTCGTGAAGCGAAGCCAATAGCTTGATTGTTGCGGTCATGGCGTCTGGCACTGCCCCACCGAACATGCCCGAGTGCACTGCGTGATCGAGAGTTTGCACCTCAATCACCTGAGAGACCAAACCGCGCAGGGTTGTGGTTAGCGCGGGAATAGTCGTGGTCCAGTTCGCCGAATCAGCGACGACAATAACGTCTGCCTCGAGAACATCGCGGTTCTCTTCGAGAAAGTTTCTGAAGCTTGGTGAGCCAGCTTCTTCTTCGCCCTCGATAAAGACGCTTAGGCCAATTTCAAAGTCTTCGCCGACCATGTCGACGAGAGTCTGCACTGCGGTCAGGTGAGTCACGATTCCGGCCTTGTCGTCGGCAGCACCGCGGCCGAAGATTCGGCCATCAATCAAAGTTGGCTCGAACTCCGGGGTCTTCCATACAGAGGCGTCACCGGGCGGCTGAACATCGTGGTGAGCGTAGAGCAAAATCTGTGGTCGGCCGTTTCGGGCAGCTCGACGTGCAACGACAGCTGGTGCACCCATTTTTCCGTCGGCCATCGCGCGACGGATCTCAACCATCTCGAAAACACCGGTCTCACGAAATAGGCCCGCGACCGCCTCTGCGCTGCGTTCAAGGTTCTGAGCGTCAAAGGCATCCCAGGCGATTCCAGGAATGCGCACCAGGTTAGAGAGGTGAGCCAATGCACTCGGAAAACGAGCGGCGACCTTCTCTTTAGTAAGTGTCACAGCGATGCTGTCGTGGCTTAGTGAATCGGCTGGCAAGGTCATACGGGTAATCTTAAACTGCTCAACAACATAAGGATGCAAATGACTGACCAAGACACTTCTTCAGCTTCAGGCAAAGGCAAGGCAACTCCGAGTCGCAAGCAACAAGAAGCCGCGAACCGTCGCCCACTGGTCGGCGACAAGTCAAAAGAAGGTCGCGCAGCCCAGAAAGAGCGTTTGGCTCAGGAACGCCGCATCGCCCGTGAAGGCATGATGCGAGGCGAAGACAAGTACCTGCCAATCAAAGACCGCGGGCCGCAGAAGCGTTTGGCTCGTGATGTCGTTGACGCTCGTTTTACCGCCGGCGAATTGGTCATGCCTGCAATGTTGGTTTTTCTAATCACCTCGCTGATTGATGTCTTCGCGGTTCAGTTGGCCGCAGTCGTTTTGATGTGGGGACTTTTCGTAGTCGTCATCATCGACGCATACGTAATCGGCCGCAAGGTGCAGAAGGTCGTAGCAGCAAAATACGGCGAGGGCAGCCTCGAACGCGGACTCGCATGGTACTCGGGCATGCGCTCGATTCAGATGCGTCCGATGCGTTTGCCAAAACCTCAGGTCAAACGCGGGACCAAGTTCTAAACACAAGTCTTTAGCCGGTTACAAAGGAGTAAACCTTGGCAAAAGAAACAATCAAACTTAACGACCTGATTCCTCAGGTCGTCACAGACATCGAAGCACTAAGGGCAAGTTTCGGTGCGTTCGAAACCCATCCGAGCCAGCAAGCAGACCTCGGTCAAGTGCAGCAGGTGTTAGCCGAGTTAGTCGATCGACTACAAGCCGATCTTCCCTTCTTTCACCCAAACTACGCCGCGCAAATGCTCAAGCCTCCGCACGCAGTTGCAGTTGCCGCATATCTGGCAACGATGATTTTGAATCCGAATAATCATTCTCAAGATGCATCTCGCGCAACAACTCCGATGGAGCGCGAAGTTCTCAAAGATCTTGCAAAGATGTTCGAGTTTCCAGAAGATTCACTCGGTCACCTAACTTGGAGCGGAACCACGGCGAACCTAGAAGCTCTCTGGGTTGGTCGCGAAGTAAATCCGGGCAAAGCAATTGCACACTCTGCCGATGCTCACTACACCCACTCACGCATGAGCGAAGTTCTAGGTGTTGACTCGATTGCGATATCTGTAGATTCGCACGGTCGAATGTCATTAACCGACCTAGAGGAGCAACTGAAGACCGGCAAGATCGGAACAATCGTTGCGACACTCGGCACCACCGGACTCGGTGCGGTTGACCCACTCGCCGACATCATCGTTCTTGCTCAGCAGTACGAGGCCAGAGTGCACGTAGACACTGCCTACGGCGGCTTCTTCAAGTTGATTGCAGACACTGACCTTGCACCCGAAGCAGCGCGCCACTACGCCGCAATCAAAGACGCAGACTCGGTTGTAGTTGACCCTCACAAGCACGGATTGCAGCCTTACGGATGCGGTGCCGTGCTATTCAAAGACGTTTCGGTCGGCCGCTTCTACAAGCACGACAGCCCATACACCTACTTCACATCTGCAGAACTGCACTTTGGTGAAATTCAACTTGAGACATCTCGAGCAGGCGCTTCGGCGGCGGCATTCTGGGCGACCACTCGCGTGTTTCCGCTAACCAAGGATGGCCTCGGTTCGATTTTGTCTGCCGGATACCGTGCGGCACAAAACTGGCACGGACTTCTGCTTGAGTCAGATATCTTGCAGCCATATCAAAAACCAGAACTCGACATTGTCGCCTATTTGCCGAGAG
>JAHEGB010000020.1 GCA_024645175.1 Microbacteriaceae bacterium | reverse complement strand
AGATCAACATGCGCCACAACCAGGAGCACATGTCAAACCGCCGCAAGCGTCGTCTAAACGTCGACCAGGTAGTTTCAGCGGCTGACTTCAAGACCATCAAGAAGCAGCTCGGCAAGTAACCGACTTTTTAGAACTAGGAGCATTTACAAATGGCAAGAGTAAAAAACGCGGTTAACTCACACAAGAAGCGCCGCACCGTTCTCGAGCGCGCGTCTGGATACCGCGGACAGCGTTCACGTCTTTACCGCATGGCGAAGCAGCAGATGCTTCACTCATTGGTCTACGCATTCAACGACCGCCGCGCACGCAAGGGTGACTTCCGTCGCCTATGGATCCAGCGCATCAACGCTGCATCACGTGCAAACGGCATGACCTACAACCGTTTCATTCAGGGCCTCGCATTGGCTGGCGTTCAGGTTGACCGCCGCATCCTTGCTGACCTTGCTGTGAACGAGCCAAAGACTTTCGCAAGTTTGGTTGCAACCGCAAAGGCTGCACTTCCTGCGAACACTTCGGCACCAAAGGCAAAGTAGTAGCAATTGCTAATTGATCCCAAGTCGAACCAGGTTCGCGGGGTCGCCAAGCTCAACAAGAAAGACGCCCGGTCAGAGACCGGGCTCTTTCTGCTTGAGGGGCCACAGGGGCTAAAAGAAGCTCTCGATAGGCCGAAACTCATCGTCGACCTTTATGCAACCGAAGAAGCTCTAGAACGCCACGCCGATCTTTTTGACAGAGTCGATGCTCTCAAGATCGATGTGCAGCGGGTTTCTGAAGCGGTGCTAAAAGTCATGTGCGACACCAACACTCCGCAGGGCATTCTCGCCGTGTGTCACCAGTTGCACGTCGATCTGCAAGACCTAATCGACACAAAGCCACAATTGGTCGCGCTATTGGCAAACATCCGTGACCCGGGCAATGCTGGAACTGTTCTGCGTGCCGCCGATGCCGCTGGTGCAGACGCCGTAATTTTTAGCGACAACAGTGTCGATGTTTATAACCCGAAGGTTGTTCGTTCAACCACCGGCTCTATTTTTCATTTGCCCATTGTGATTGGTGCAGATATCGCGAAAACCATCGAATCGCTCAAGTCCGCCGGCATTCAAATCTTTGCCGCGAATGGCGGTGGGGCAGAGTTGCCAACTCTCTCGAAAGACCAATTGGCGAAACCTACCGCTTGGGTGATGGGCAACGAAGCCTGGGGCTTTGAGCCAGAGACCCTCGAGCTTGTCGACCTCGAAGTCGCCGTGCCAATCTACGGAGCTGCCGAAAGTTTGAATCTCGCAACAGCAGCAAGCATTTGCCTCTACGCCTCAGCCTTCGCGCAGAACGCTGCCGATTAGACTAGAGCTCTTATGTCTGGCTCAAATCCAATCAGCGAGAGTGCTGTAGCAACTGTTGTTTCGACAGCCCTGGCGTCAATCGCGCAAGCCCAAGATCTTGCTGCGCTGAAGGCAGTTCGCCAGAGCACAGTCGGCGAGCAATCTGAGATTTCTCAATTAAACGCGTCGTTAAAGTCGATTGACCCTGAATTCAAGGCGGCTGCCGGTGCGCTTATCGGCAAGGCTCGCGGAGAAATCAATGCGGCATTTGCCGTTCGCGAAGCAGAACTTGCTGCAATCGAAGAGCAGGCGAAGCTTGCCGCAGAAACCGTCGATGTCACTGCCGTCGTAACTCGTGTTCCTTTTGGCGCACGACACCCACTATCTCTGCTCCAAGATCAAATCTCCGATGTATTCATCGGCATGGGCTGGGAGATTGCAGAAGGTCCAGAACTCGAACACGAGTGGTTCAATTTCGACGCCCTTAACTTCGACGCAGATCACCCTGCGCGAGCAATGCAAGACACATTCTTTGTTGAACCGGTTGAGTCTCACCTGGTTCTACGCACCCACACCTCACCGGTTCAGGTTCGTTCGCTTCTAGAGCGTGACCTGCCGGTTTATGTGCTCTGCCCGGGTCGAGTTTTTAGAACAGACGAACTCGATGCAACGCACACTCCGGTCTTTCACCAGGTTGAGGGGCTTGCAATCGACAAGGGTCTGACAATGGCAGACCTTCGTGGAACACTTGAGCACTTTGCGCGAATCATGTTCGGCGAAGAGGCAAAGATTCGCCTTCGTCCATCATTCTTTCCTTTCACCGAACCATCGGCAGAACTTGATGTTTGGCACCCAGGTGCCAAGGGTGGTGCTCGCTGGGTTGAGTGGGGCGGTTGCGGAATGGTTAACCCAAACGTGTTGCTTGCCGCTGGCATCGACCCTGAGGTTTACCAAGGTTTTGCGTTTGGCATGGGAATCGAAAGAACCCTCATGTTTAGAAACGACGTGCGCGACATGCATGACATGGTCGAGGCTGACGTTCGTTTCTCTCAGCAGTTCGGAGTAAACCTCTAATGCGCGTTCCACTTTCTTGGCTTGCAGAATACGTCGACCTTGCTGGCGATGCCACTCCAGATTCAGTTATGGCTGAGCTCGTAAAGGTTGGTCTCGAAGAAGAGGGCAGCCACAGGTTTGCCGTTACCGGCCCAGTCGTTGTGGGGCAGGTGCTTGAGTTCACTCCCGAAGAACAGACCAACGGCAAGACAATTCGTTGGTGTCAGGTGCGAGTTGCGCCAGAAGGCAGCACGGCAGCCGACGGTGGCGCAGATGTTCGTGGAATTGTCTGTGGAGCAAGCAACTTCGAAGTTGGCGACAAGGTCGTCGTGTGCCTCCCTGGTGCAACGTTGCCAGGTGACTTTCACATCGCCGCGCGATCAACCTATGGCCACATCAGCGACGGCATGATGGCTTCGGCGCGCGAGCTTGAGCTCAGTGACGATCACGCAGGCATCATTCGACTAAACCAGATGGGTCTAGACCCAAAGGTTGGCTCTGATGCACTTGAACTCTTGCACTTAGATGACTCTGCCGCTGAAGTAAACGTCACACCAGATCGCGGTTACTGCTTCTCAATTCGTGGAATTGCTCGTGAATTCGCGCACGCAACTGGCGCTGACTTCAGAGACCCTAAGGGCAATGCCGTTCTAAATCACGGCGAGGGATTCTCGCTGACCTTCGACGATCAGAACCCGATTCGCGATCGTGCAGGAATGCAGCGAATGGTTTTGCGTTCCGTAATGAATATTGATCCAAATTTGCCGACCCCGCCGTTCATGATTTCGCGTTTGAAATTAGCTGGCATGCGTTCAATTTCTCTCGCAGTCGACATCACAAACTACGTGATGCTTGAGTTGGGTCAACCGACGCACGCATACGATCTTGACAAGCTCAAAGGTGGCATCACCGTGCGTCGCGCGAAGCAGGGTGAGACTCTGAAAACTCTCGATGGGCAAGTTAGAAAACTCGACATCGAAGACCTTTTGATTTGCGACGATTCTGGTCCTATTGGTCTCGCTGGCGTCATGGGTGGCGAAAGCACCGAAGTCGATTCAACAACCCGCAACGTTCTCATCGAGTCGGCAAACTTCGACCCAATTTCAATTGCGAGATCTGCGCGTCGACACAAACTAACTTCTGAAGCTTCAAAACGTTTTGAACGTGGAGTCGACCCGATGATGGCCGACAATGCCGCTGCACGCGTCGTGCAGTTGCTTGAAGTTCACGCAAAGGGCGAGGGAAACATTCTCGGCGCCGAATACAAGCAGCTGGCTCAGATTGACCCAATCTTCTTGCCAACTGGTTACGCAGAATCAGTGGTCGGCATCGAATTTGGCGCTGACGAAGAAGCGCGCATCCTTGGAGAAATCGGTTGCGTCGTTGCGACAGTCGACGGCGGATTCGAAGTTATTCGACCAAGCTGGCGCCCAGACATCACCCACAAGACCGACCTTGTTGAAGAGATCGCAAGAATCGGCGGCTATGACCGCATTCCGGCAAGACTGCCGGTTGCCCCGCCAGGCCGTGGGCTCACCCTGAACCAGAAGCGCCGCCGACAGGCAATCACCGCACTGGTTGGTTCTGGTCACACCGAAGTGCTTACTTACCCATTCTTGAGTGCCGTTCAGAACTCTTGGTTTGCTGAGAGCGCGGATGCACCGTCGGTTCGCCTCGCAAACGCAATGCAAGAAGATTCAGCTGAAATGAGAAAGTCGATTTTGCCTGGTCTCATCGACGCAGCAAAGCGCAACCTTTCTCGCGGCCTAGTAGATCTTGCAATCTTTGAAGAGGGCAGTGTTTTTACGCCGAGCAAAAAAGTTTCTGCTGGCTCAGCGCTTCCACTCGGCAACGTTCGACCAGATGAAGATCAGCTCAACACGCTGTATAGCGAAATTCCTTTGCAACCAAAACATCTTGCAGTCTTGTTGACTGGCTCACGCGTGCCTCATCAGGTGGGTCAAAAAGAGGTTGCTGCCAATTATCAAGACGCGATTAATTCAGTTTTGATTGTTGCCAATTCAGTTGCCGCCGAATTGACCATTCGTCAGGCTCACCGCGCAGGTTTCCATCCTGGGCGTTGTGCAGAATTCGTGTCGGTTGATGGTTCGGTGATTGCTGTCGCCGGTGAGCTCAATCCAGCACTTGCACTCGAGAACGACCTGCCGCGCAGGGTTGCCGTTGCAGAAATTGACATGACTGCGCTTTACCAAGCTGCTCCTTCGTCAATCAGTGCGCAGCCAATTGGCATCATGCCTGCCGCAACTCAAGATTTGTCACTTGTAGTCGACCGCGGTGTCTCTGCTTTCGAATTGCAGCAAGCAATTGTCGAAGGCGCTGGCGACTTGCTCGAACACATCGCTCTCACCGATGACTACCGTGGCGAGAACGTTGAGCCGACTAAAAAGTCGTTGACGTTTGCTCTTCGCTTTCGAGCGCAAGATCGCACGCTGACTCAAGTTGAGGCCAGCGAAGCTAGAGACGCCGGTGTGGCTCAAGCCGCAGCAAAATTCGGCGCAGTAATTAGGGCATAGGGCTGCTATGACTTTCACTGTCGCAGTAGCGGGGGCCAGCGGCAATGCGGGTTCAGAACTGCTGCGCTTGATTGCAAAACACCCAGATCTAGAACTAAAGACTGTCACCGCCAGCACGATGGTTGGGCAGACTGTCGGGCAGGTTCATGGAGCCGACAGCGACTTTGCCGACATGGTGTTTGTCGAAACCGACGCTCAGTTGCTTGCCGGTCATGACGTCGTGTTCCTAGCTTTACCGCATGCCAAGTCTGCAGAGCTAGCAAAGCAACTTGAAGGTGCTGCCTTGCTAATCGATTGCGCCGCTGACTTCAGGCTCGAGAGCGAAGCCGACTGGCTGGAGTATTACAAGAGCCCATTTGCGGGCACCTGGACCTATGGCATGCCCGAGCTCCTAATTCACGGCGGTGCAGATAAACAACGCAGCCTGCTCAAATCAACCAACCGAATTGCAGTTCCTGGCTGCAACGCAACCGCAATCACCCTAGGGCTCGCTCCGGCGCTAAGCGCAGATCTTGTCGAAGTTGATGACATTGTGAGCGTGCTCACAGTTGGCACCTCAGGCGCAGGTCGCGGCGCTACCGAGAATCTTTATGAACTCGAGCCAACGGGTTCGGCCAACGCATATCAAGTTGGTGGAATTCACAGACACACTCCAGAAATCGAGCAGAACCTTTCGAAGTCAGCCGGAAAAAGTGTTCAGGCTTCATTCACCCCAGTGCTTTCTTCGCTCGAGCGCGGCATCCTCGCAGTCAACACCGCAAAGCTCAAACCGGGTGCAGACCTTGCAAAAATTCGTGCAGCGTTTGAGAGTGCCTATCGCGATGAATTCTTCATCGAGGTTTTGCCCGAACGAGGTTTTCCTTCGACAGTTGACACAATCGGCAACAACAAAGCTGTAATTGGTTTGGCAATCGATGAGAGTGCAAACCGTCTAGTTACGATTTGTGCGATTGACAATTTGGTTAAGGGCACAGCCGGTGCGGCAATTCAGTCGATGAACATTGCACTTGGCTTGGCCGAGCAAACGGGTCTTACCGAGATTGGTTTAAAGAAATGACCGTAACTGTCGCCAAAGGTTTTGTTGCTGCCGGTGTTCGAGCCGGAATCAAAAAGTCTGGCAAGCCCGACTTAGCTCTCGTTCAAAATCTTGGTCCGCTGAACGCAGCCGCTGCGGTTTTCACATCGAATCGCTGTCAGGCGAACCCAATCATTTGGAGCAAACAGGTGATTGTCGACGGGCAAGTCTCGGCAATTGTTTTGAATTCTGGGGGAGCAAACTGTTACACCGGCCCGCAGGGTTTTCAGACGACCCACAAAACTGCAGAGGCAGTCGCAGATGCACTCGAGATTTCAGCCGGAGACGTGCTGGTTTGCTCTACCGGTCTAATTGGCGAGCAGCTAGACGTTGAAAAACTCACGGCTGGCGTTTCGATTGCCGCCGCCGAACTTTCAGAAGAGCACGGCCAAGCCGCTGCCGAGGCAATCATGACTACCGACTCGGTTTCTAAAACCGCCTCTTTCGTTAGTGAACACGGATGGTCGGTTGGCGGAATGGCTAAGGGCGCGGGCATGCTTGCTCCTGGATTAGCGACAATGCTCGTCGTGCTAACCACAGACGCGGTCGCAAGCAGTCAAGATCTAGATCGCGCACTGCGTCTTGCAACTCGCGTTACTTTCGATCGACTCGATAGCGACGGTTGCATGTCTACAAACGATCAGGTAACTCTGATGGCTTCGGGTGCTTCTGGTGTTGAGCCTTCGTTCGAAGATCTTGCCGCTGCAGTGCAGGCAGTTAGCCAAGATCTTGCAATGCAGTTGCTTCGCGACGCCGAGGGTTCAAGCCACGACATCGCGATTCGTGTTTCTAAAGCAGCGAGCGAAGATGACGCCGTTAAGGTCGGTCGGTCAGTTGCCCGCAACAACCTTTTCAAGGCTGCGATTTATGGCAACGACCCAAACTGGGGTCGCATTCTTGCAGCAGTTGGCGTGACCGACGCAGCATTTGATCCTTACGACATCGATGTTCTAATCAACGGCATCTCAGTGTCAAGAAAGGGCATGCCAGATCAATCGCGTGACTTGGTTGACCTAAAGCCACGCGAGGTTGCAATCGACATCGTTCTGAACGCTGGCCAGCACGAAGCTACTGTTTACACAAACGATTTGACCCACGAATACGTAACCGAGAACAGCGAATACTCAAGCTAATGATTTCTTCAAACTCGCACGACAACGACTTAGCTCGCATCAAGGCTGAGACCCTGATTGAGTCTCTTCCTTGGCTTCAGCGGTTCCATCAAAAAGTTGTCGTCGTAAAGTTTGGCGGCAACGCGATGGTCGATGAAAACCTTCAGCGTGCATTTGCCGAAGACATGGCTTACTTGCGCTGGGTCGGAATTCGACCCGTAGTCGTGCACGGTGGTGGGCCGCAAATTTCAGCGAAGCTTGCTGAGCTCGGCATCGAGTCTGAGTTTCGCGGTGGCTTCAGGGTTACGACTCAAGAATCAATTTCGGTTGTGCGCGATGTTTTGAGAAATGAGATCAGTGCATCGCTAGCCGCAATGATCGAAGCAGCAGGCGCAGAGGCCCAGGTGCTATCAGGCGAAGATTCAAACCTCTTTCGAGCTGAGCTAACCACTCTTGACTCTGCAGAAGGGCCGATAGACATCGGGCTGGTTGGTGAGGTTGTGCAGGTAAATCCTCGAGTCGTCTTCGAAGCGCTCGATGCCGGTCGCATCCCTGTAATCAGCACGGTTGCACCTGATGCCAACGGGCAGTTGCTTAACGTAAACGCTGACCTGGCAGCGTCATCGCTAGCAATCGCTCTCGGTGCCGAAAAACTCATGGTCCTCACTGATGTTCCCGGTCTTTACAGTGACTGGCCAAACCGCGATTCGCTTGTCTCAGAAATAACCGCTGCTGAACTCGAGCAATTGCTGCCGAAACTCGAGTCGGGCATGATTCCAAAGATGCAAGCCTGTCTCAGTGCCGTCGACGGGGGAGTTCCTCAGGCACACGTCATCGATGGGCGCACACCGCACAGCATTTTGCTCGAAATCTTTACTGTTTCTGGTTTTGGCACCATGGTGCTACCCTCATAAGTTCTCGCGACCTGCACGTTGCCAGAAGAAAGAAAGAGACCAATGGTTCGCCACTTCTTGAAAGACGATGACATTACGCCTGCCGAACAGGCGGCAATTATTCGTCGAGCAATCGAACTCAAGAAGTCGCCTTACAGCGCTCGACCATACGAGGGTCCAAAGACCGTCGCTCTAATCTTTGATAAAACCTCAACTCGCACGCGCGTCTCATTCGCGGTTGGCGTTGCCGATCTTGGCGGCGTTCCGCTAATCATCGACAGCCAGAGCAGCCAGATGGGTGGCAAAGAGAGCGTGGCCGACACGGCTCGAGTGCTAGATCGCCAGGTGGCTGCAATTGTCTGGCGCACCTACGCGCACCACGGCCTCGAAGAAATGGCTGCCAATTCGAAGGTTCCGGTTGTCAATTCGCTCAGCGATGACTATCACCCTTGCCAGCTCTTGGCCGACTTGATGACCATCCAAGAGCACAAGGGCCAGCTCGCAGGCCTGAAGATTAGCTACATCGGCGACGCAGCGAACAACATGGCCAACTCATACCTAATTGCTTGCGCCATGGCCGGAATGCACGTATCAATGGCTAGCCCGGCTGAATACTTGCCAAGCGCCGCTATCGTGAAGCGCGCCGAGTCAATTGCTGCAGAGACCGGTGGTTCGATCGAAGTTCACGGAGATCCAGTTGCCGCTATCGCTGGCGCAGACGTTGTCGTCACGGATACCTGGATTTCAATGGGTCAAGAAGCCGAAAAAGCGAAGCGCGTTGCCGACTTTGCCGGTTTCACGATTGATTCGGCTCTCATGGCGCGAGCCAAGGCAGACGCGATTTTCATGCACTGCCTGCCGGCCTACCGTGGTTACGAAGTTTCAGCAGAGGTCATTGACGGCCCGCAGTCTGTCATCTGGGATGAAGCCGAGAATCGCCTTCACGCTCAGAAGGCACTGCTCGCTTGGCTTGCCGAACAGCGCTAGCCGGTCTGGCGCGGTGCGCCGAATAGAATTGGCGAATGAACGACGCAAATTCACTCTGGGGCAGCCGATTTGAAGGCGGCCCTGCCGATTCCTTAGCGGCCCTAAGTCGTTCAGTGCACTTCGACTGGCGTTTGGCTAAGTACGACATCGCCGGAACCCGCGCACACATCAAAGCCCTGATGTCTGCCGGCTACCTATCTACTCTCGAGCACGAAAAGCTCGACAGAAGCCTTGTCGAGTTGCTCAGCCGAGTCGAATCGGGCAGCTTCGCAGCTAAACAGACCGACGAAGACGTGCACTCGGCCCTAGAGCGTGGGCTAATTGAAATCGCTGGCCCAGAACTTGGCGGCAAGGTGCGAGCTGGTCGCTCGAGAAACGACCAAATCGCCACTCTGATTCGCATTTATCTGCTCGAGCAGTCCGAGGTTTTGCACCGTTTGGTCATTGACCTAATAGAAGTAATTTTGACTAGGTCAGAAGAGCACCTTGGTGTCGCTATGCCAGGCCGCACTCACTTTCAGCACGCACAACCGGTTCTGCTTTCGCACCACCTGCTTGCCCATGCCTGGCCTTTGGTTCGCGACCTAGAGCGATTGCAAGATTTCAAGAAGCGTGCGTCGCTCTCGCCTTACGGGGCCGGCGCGCTCGCCGGAAACACTCTCGGATTAGATCCGAATCTTGTCGCCGCAGAACTTGGACTATTCGCTCCAACTCAGAACTCAATTGATGCAACCTCAAGTCGCGATGTCGTCGCAGAGTTTTTGTTCATCACAACATTGATCGGCATTAATCTTTCGCGCTTCAGCGAAGAGATCATTATTTGGGCGAGTGCAGAATTCGACTACATCAAGTTGCACGATTCTTTCTCAACCGGTTCGTCAATCATGCCGCAAAAGAAAAACCCAGACATCGCCGAACTTGCTCGAGGCAAGTCGGGTCGATTGATTGGCAACCTAACCGGATTGCTTGCAACTCTCAAAGGTTTGCCACTTGCATACAACCGCGATTTGCAAGAAGACAAAGAACCGGTTTTCGATTCAATTGATCAGCTAACTCTCGTGCTTCCGGCATTCACCGGAATGATTGCGACACTGACTTTCAACAGAAACCGACTCGAAGTTCTCGCACCAGCGGGCTTCTCGCTAGCAACCGACGTAGCAGAGTGGTTAGTGAAGAAAAAAGTTCCGTTCCGCGACGCTCACGAAATCACTGGCAAGTTGGTGTCTTGGTGTGAGCAGCACAACCTTGATCTGCACGAGGTTGCTGACGCAGATATGGCAGCTATCTCGCCGATGCTTACACCAGATGTAAGAGACGTGCTGAGCGTTGGCGGCTCTATAAAAGCTCGCCAGGGTGCCGGCGGAACCGCGCTACCTAGAGTGCTTGACCAAATAACGGCACTACGCAAACTTGCACCAAAGCGCAACGCATAGAAGAAGGTTTCAATTGAGTTCAACTCTTAGTCAGCAGTCAAACGACTCGTCATTCAAAGACGTTCTTGAAGAACTCAAGTGGCGCGGGCTTGTTGCGCTGTCAACTGACGAAGAAGAATTGCGCAAGGCACTGACCTCGGGTTCAATCACTTACTACTGCGGTTTCGATCCGACGGCCGCGAGTTTGCACCTGGGCAACTTAGTGCAGCTGCTAACCATGCGTCGTCTTCAGCTCGCCGGTCACAAACCACTCGCACTCATTGGTGGTTCTACCGGTCTAGTTGGCGACCCACGTCCAACAGCAGAGCGCACCTTGAACACTCGCGAGACAGTCGAAGAGTGGGTTGAAAAACTCGGCAAGCAAGCGGCACGTTTTCTTTCGTTCGAAGGTGACAACGCAGCGCGCATGGTTAACAATCTCGACTGGACTGCACCAATTTCTGCGATTGATTTCTTGCGCGAAATCGGAAAACACTTTCGTGTCGGCAAGATGCTTAGCAAAGATGCAGTTAGTGCTCGACTAAACAGTGAACACGGAATCAGCTACACCGAGTTCAGTTACCAAATTCTTCAGGGGCTCGACTTCTTAGAGTTGTTCCGTCGTTACGACTGTGTTCTACAAACTGGCGGTAGCGACCAGTGGGGAAACCTCACAAGCGGAACCGATTTGATTCACAAGGTTGAAGGCAAGAGCGCGCACATTCTCGCAACACCTTTGATTACGAACTCTGATGGCAAGAAGTTCGGAAAATCTGAGGGCAACGCTGTCTGGTTAGATTCAGAATTCACTTCGCCATATGCGTTCTACCAGTTCTGGCTAAACGTCGAAGACGCCGATGTTGTCGACAGACTAAAAGTTTTCACGTTCCTCACTCGAGCAGAAATCGATGAGCTTGAGCAGCAGACCGTTGCAGCCCCGCATCTTCGTGCCGCGCAGAAACGCTTAGCTTTTGAAGTAACCGCACTCGTGCACTCACCAGAAGAAGCTCAGGCTGCAATCGATGCGTCTGCTGCTTTGTTTGGCATGGGCGAGTTGTCGGCTCTCGATGCGTCAACCTTGCGCTCAGCGCTCGGCGAATTGCCAAACGTAGAGGCAGCACTTTCAACGCCGATCGCATCCCTGCTTGTAGACACCGGGTTGGTTGCTAGTCTCTCGGCTGGCCGTCGGGCTATCGCAGAGGGTGGCGTCTATCTCAACAACGTCAAGGTTGAAGATGAGGCTGCCGTTCTTGATGACTTCATCCAGCAGGAATTCGCCGTTCTGCGCCGAGGCAAGAAGACCCTGGCCGGCATTTTCAAGAAATAGGCCTAAATTTTCAAGAATTTTGCAAAAATCGGCAAAATTATTGGGATATATGCCCATTTCGATTTGACATCAAAGTTATCAATGCGTAATGTTGACACCTGTTGACCAAAGTTTGGCAGATCCTGATTAGGTAGCC